>CAZIFU010000204.1:0-37152 GCA_964539075.1 uncultured Verrucomicrobiota bacterium
AACCCTCAGTGTGGCTCTGTCACGCGAACAATATGAATGGCTGCGCACCGCCATTGCCAACTGGCGAGAAATCCAACACACGCTCAAAGAAATGCAGCGCTTGTCGCGCGAGGTCCTCTTCACTACAGTGCCGCATCCGCCCAGACGCAAGCGCCTGGGTAAGAAAGTTTTAGGCCTTACCTGAGAGCCATTCAGAACTGACCCCTTTACTTTGCTTTACAGAATGGCGCCGAAAAAAACATCGAGATCGACGACATTCACGTCCAAGCTACCGCAACGAATCCCTGACAATATCATCATTAAACATCTCCCCAATCTGATCGCTCTCCTCAGTCTCACGATCGCCGCCCCGGTCTTCGCGCAGGCGGACAAACCGCTCCTGCACGATCACGCGCTGCCCGTCCTTGCCGCACCGGGCTTTGCGGAGCCGCTCGATGCCTCTTGGAGCATCGCCCATGGCCGCTGGACGCCGGACAACGGCGTGTTGAACGTCGTCGAACTGCCGGAGAACAAGCACGTGCCCGTGCTGCATCACAAAGTGGGCCTGCGGAGTGCCGTGATTGAGTGCGATTTTCGCTTCGACGGCCCCGGCACCTTCCTCGTCGGCTGCGATGCGGAAAAACACGTCGGCCGCGTGGTCATCACCGCGACGGGCCTGAGCATCGCAGAGGACTCCGGGAAACCTTCGCACACCATCGCCAATCTGCCGCTGCCGGTGAAGCAGGGCGAATGGCACACACTGCGCGTCGAGTGGAAGGGCGATCAAATGGCGGCGCGTCTCGACGGCAAGGAACTTCGCGCCCAGCACGCCTATCTCGCCACGCCCAAGTCCCGAAGCTGGCTCGCCGTCGGCAAGGCCGCCAAAGTCCGCAACCTCAAGATCAGCGGCGAGCAGGCCGGCGCGCTCGAATTCCGAAAACTCAAAGTCACCAAACCATGAAAATCTTGCGCACACTCAATTGCATTCTATTTGTCATCGCCGGGGCGGGCTTCGCATTGCGAACAATTGCGATTCATTGAGAACCACGGCACGATGCCTCCCGACCCCACAACACCATGAGCCAATTGCCCCAAGTCATAGTCACCGACCTCATCACCGAGCCGCTCGATTGCGAACGTCGCGTGCTCGACGGCCACGCCGAAGTGCGGGCGCTCAATGCGCGCACCCAGGCCGATCTCAACGGTAAGCTCGACGACGTGGACGCGATCATGGTCTATCACTACCTGCGGCTGGACCGGGAGCAGATCGGGCGCTTGAAGAAATGCCGCATCATCGCGCGGCCCGGCGTGGGCTATGACAACATCGACATCGTGGCGGCGCGCGAACGCGGCATCGCGGTGGTCAACGTGCCCGACTACGGCACCGAGGAAGTCGCGGACTCCGCGCTCGGCATGGCGCTCACGCTGGCGCGCGGCACGCACTTCCTCAACAGCCGGCTCCGGCGCGGCATTGGCGCGTGGAACATCGAACAAGCGGCGCCGATTCATCGGCTGCGCGGACGCGTGTTCGGCATCATCGGCTGCGGGCGAATCGGCTCGGCGGCGGCGCTGCGCGCGAAATCGTTCGGCTTCGAGGTGGTCATCTACGATCCGTTCATTCCCGATGGCGTGGACAAGGCGCTCGGCGTGCGCCGCGGGGATACGCTCGGCGAGTTGCTGGCGCAAAGTCAAATCGTGAGCCTGCATTGCCCGATGACGCCGAAGACGCGCGGCCTGATCGGCGCGAAGGAGATTGCCCAGATGCCGCGCGGCTCGTTCCTCGTGAACACCGCGCGTGGCGGCATCGTGGACACGGCGGCGGTCGTCGAGGCGCTGGCCAGCGGGCATCTCGCGGGCGCGGGCATCGACGTGCTGGAACAGGAACCGCCCGCAGCGGACTCGCCGGTGCTCCGTGCGTGGCGCGATCAGAATCATCCCGCGCACGACCGGCTGCTGTTGAACCCACACACGGCCTATTACAGCGAGGAAGGTTGCGATGAATTCCGCACCAAGGCCTCGAAGGAAATTCTCCGCGCGCTCAAGGGCGAGCCGTTGCGCAACAAGGTGAATTGACCCGCCTCCATGCGCTCTGCCTTGTTCCAGACAAACCTCGTTCCTGGCTTAACGGCGGGCCAGATGCCGCGCGATGAATTCCTGCGGCACGATGGGTTTGGGTTTATAGCCGGCGTTGGCGAGCGCGGCGAAGTCCGCATCCTCCGTGACCACGTAGTCCGCGCCCGCCGTGATGGCGCAGTCGCAAAACTTGTTGTCGTCGGCATCAGTGCTGATGACGTGGAACTGGAAGGCGGGCTGGCAGTGGATGAGCAGATCGCCTCGTGCTTCCGCCAGGTCGAAGACGTGATTCAACTGCCGCCAGCGTTCGCCTCCGCTTTGCCGGGTGATGACCTCCTGATACTCCAGCAGGATGGAATTGCTGACGGCCCAGCGGAAGCGACGCGAGAGCCAGGCCTCAATGATCGGCGCGCAGGGGTTTCCCGGCCTGGCCGCCTGCAACAGCGTATTGGTGTCGAGGCAGACGATCACTTGCGCGCACGGATGGCTGCCCGGGCTTCACGAATCGCCTCGTCGAGCCGTTCATATTTTCCCGCGGCCCAGTCCGCTGCCATGCCTTGGGAAAACTCCTGCCACGCGGCCCGCATCTCGAGTTCGAGGGCGAGGTCATGCAGGACGGCGACACACTCGTCGGGAAGCTTGTCGAGGCGGTCCATGACATTTCTACGCAATACCTCCCGGCTGGGCAGAACTTCGCTCGTCTTCATGGCGCCAACGTATCCGGTTTCTCACGCCATTTCCAGCACCATCACAATGCCGTCATGACTCCCTTCCAAAGTCCATTGCTCGAATTGAACCGTCGCCAGTTCCTCGGTCGCATGACCACCGGCATGACCGGCGTCGCGCTCGCGCAACTGTTGGGCGATGAATTTCTTCCCCGGCTGCTCGCCGCCGAATCCGCCGGCGCGCCGCGGCAGCCGCACTTTGCGCCGAAGGCGAAGCAGGTGCTCCAGATTTTCTGTCCCGGCGCGGCGTCGCACATGGACTTGTGGGATTACAAACCGATGCTCGAGAAGTTCGACGGCACGCCGCTGCCCGGCGCGGAGAAGGAAGTCACGTTCCAGGGCAAGAACGGCAACCTGATGAAGTCGCCGTGGCCGTTCGCGGCGGCGGGCCGGAGCGGCAAAAAGATTTCGTCGATGCTCCCGCACATGGCGCGGCACGTGGACGACATGGCGTTCATCCACTCGATGACGTCGCGCACGAACACGCACGGGCCGGGTTGCATCAACATGAACACCTGCTTCACACGCGAAGGTTTCCCCAGCGCGGGCGCGTGGGTCAGCTACGCGCTCGGGAGCATGAATCAAAATCTCCCGACCTACGTTTCCGTGCAGGACATCCGCGGCGAACCGCCCAACGGCAAGGCGAATTGGAGCAATGGTTTTCTCTCCGCGCAGCATCAGGCCGTCGCGATGGCCGCGCAGCAGCCGCTCCGCAACCTCGCGCGCCCCGCGAGCATCAAGCCGGACGAGGAACAGGCCACGCGCGATTTTCTGAAGGTCATCAACGCCGAGCACGCCGCCGCGCATCCGGGCAACGACGAACTCCGCGCGCGCATGGCCACTTACGAACTCGCCGCGAAGATGCAGTTGGCCGCGCCGGAAGTGAGCGATCTCTCGCGCGAGCCAAAACACGTTCACGACCTTTACGGCACCAACGACCCGAACAAGCTCAAGGCCGCCTACGCGCGGAATTGTCTGCTCACGCGCCGCTTTCTCGAACAGGGCATCCGCTACGTGAGCCTCTACTGCGCCTCGCGCGCGAGCGCCGTGGATGGCCTGCTGAACTGGGACGCGCACAAGACGCTCAAGGCGGATTACGAACGGCACTGCCCGATCTTCGATCAGCCCACCGCCGCGCTGCTCACCGATCTTAAACAGCGCGGCATGTTGAACGACGTGCTCGTGGTGTGGTGCACCGAGTTCGGCCGCATGCCCACGCATCAGGAAGGAACGTCCGGCCGCGATCACAATCCCGACGCTTTCACCACGTGGATGATGGGCGCGGGCATCAAGGGCGGCGTGAGCTTCGGTGAGACGGATGACTTCGGCCGGCGCTCGGTGGTGGATGTCGCGACCGTTTACGATTTTTACGCCACGATGTTGCACCTGCTCGGGCTCGATCACGAGAAGCTGACCTATTACCACAACGGCGCCGCGCGTCGCCTCACCGATGTGCACGGGCACGTGCTCAGGAGCATTCTCACGTAACTCACGCCATGAAACGTCTTTTCATCCTCGTCGTGCTGCTCGCGTCACTCGCCTTGGCGTCGTCCGCCGCAACCCAGCCGCCGAACTTCGTCTGGATCATTGCCGACGACATGTCGCCTGACACGGGAGCCTACGGCGCGACGGACATCCGCACGCCGAATCTCGATGCGCTCGCGGCCCAAGGTCGGCGCTACACGCGGGCTTACGCGACCGCGCCGGTGTGCAGTGCGTCCCGCTCGGCGTTCATCCTGGGTTGCTCGCAGATCGCCACCGGACTGCACGCGCACGACGTCGAGAATCCGCAGCCGCTGGCCGCGCCTTACGAGCCGCTGCCCACGCTGCTGCGCAAGGCCGGATGGTTTGTTTCCAACGCGGCGGCGCCCGGCTCGATGCGCAGTGGCAAGGCCATCAAGAAGGGCAAGACGCACTACAACTTCGCGCACGACCCGGCCGTGATGTTCGACGGCGACGACTGGCGCAAGCGCAAGCCCGGGCAACCGTTCTTCGCGCAGTTCCAAATCACCGAACCGCACCGGCCGTTTCCGATTCCGGCGGATTTCGACGAGGCGAAGCTCAACGCCATCAAGCTGCCGGCGAATTATCCGGATCATCCGCTGATGCGTCGCGATTGGTATGCGTATCAGCGCAGTGTCGAGGTCGTGGATCAGCGCGTGGGCGCGATCATGGCCCAGCTCAGGGCGGAGGGCGTGCTCGACAACACCATCGTGATGTTCTTCACCGATCACGGCCGCCCCATGCCGTGGGGCAAGCAATGGCTCAGCGTGGAGGGACTTCAGGTGCCGCTCATCCTGCGCGGCCCGGGAATCAAGACCGGCGGCATCGAGGAACGACTCGTCAGCCTCATCGATCTCGCGCCTTCGATGCTGCGACTCGCGAACCTGCCCGTGCCCGCGTGGATGGACGGCCGCGCGATTCTCGGCGGCGAATTTCCTGAGCGCGCGCATGTCTTCGCCGCGCGCGATCGCTGCGGCGACGCGCAGGATCGCATCCGCGCCGTCATCGGCATGGACTCGTTGCTCGTGCGCAACTTCAGCCCCGGGCTCTCGCGCTTCAACTGGTCGAGCTACAAGGAGGACAGTTATCCCGGCCTGCCGCTGTTGCGCGTGCTCAGCGCCTCGGGTGGCCTCAATGAGTTTCAATCCCGCTGGGTCACGGCGAACCGGCCTGAGTTTGAGTTCTATGATTTGAAGAACGACCCCCAAGGCCTGCACAATCTCGCCGCCGACAGCACGCGCGCCGCCGTGATTGGCGCCATGCGCACAGCGATGGATGCCTGGATCAAATCCACCGGCGACCGCGGCGCTCTGCCCGATCCCGCGACCGAACCCTCGCTGGCCGAAATCCAAAAGAGCAAACGCGGCGACTACCAGCGCACGTGGACCAAGCGTCTCGGAAAACCCGAACCCACCGATGCCGAGCGGCTCGCCTGGTGGGAGAAAAGTTACGGTCTCCCAGCGAAGCCAGCTCTGCCTTGAATTGCACTCCGGATGAAACGTTTTGCGATCATTCTCTCCGCGTCCTCAGCGCTCGCCGCTGATCCGGCGGGCATCACCTTCTTCGAGCAGAAGGTTCGTCCGGTGCTGATCGAGCATTGTTATTCGTGCCACAGCGCGGAGGCGAAGAAGCTCAAGGGCAATCTGTTTCTCGACTCGAAGGCTGGCTGGCAAAAGGGCGGCGACTCCGGCAAGCCCAGCATCGTGCCGGGCAAGCCCGACGAGAGCCTGCTCATCCGCACCATCCGCCATGTCGAGCCCGACCTCGAAATGCCGCCGAAGAAGCCGAAACTGTCCGACACCGTCATCGCCGACCTCGTGACGTGGGTGAAGATGGGCGCGCCCGATCCGCGCGACGGCGCGAAGCTGGAAGCCAAGCGCGGCGACAAGTCGTGGTGGTCATTGCAGCCGGTTGCGAAGGAGTTCGCACACGACAGCATCGATGGCTTCATCAAAGCGAAGCTTGCCGAGAAAAAGCTCACGCTGAACCCACCCGCCGATCCGCGCTCGCTGATCCGTCGCATGAGTTACGACGTGACCGGCCTGCCGCCGTCACTCGAAGAAGTGGAGAGCTTTGCGAAGGCGCATCAAACGAATCCGCGCCAGGCAATTGAAGCACTCGCGGACCGTCTCCTCGCGTCGCCGCGCTACGGCGAGCGTTGGGGCCGGCATTGGCTCGACGTGACGCGCTTCGGCGAGAGCAATGGCTTCGAGCGCAACTTCGTCATCGATGACCTCTGGCCGTTCCGCGACTACGTCATCCGTTCGATCAACGAAGACAAGCCGTTCAACCAGTTCATCACCGATCACCTCGCGGGCGACGTGATCGGGAGGGATAATCCCGCAGTCGAAGTTGGCAGCGCGTTCATTGTCGCGGGGCCGTATGACGATGTCGGCAATCAGGATATCGTTGCGCAAAAAAACATCCGCGCCGCCACGCTTGACGACATGATCACCGCCACGAGCGGGGCGTTCCTCGGACTCACGATCAACTGCGCCCGCTGCCACAACCACAAGTTCGACCCCATTCCCACGGAGGATTATTACCGGCTGCGCTCGGTGTTTGAAGGCATCACGCACGGCCGACGCGTCATTGCCTCGAAGGAGGAGCGCGCAGCCTTCACGTCAGCGACGAAACCGCTCAACGCCGAGTTGAAGAAACTCGAAGCCGAACGCGACGCCCTCGATGAAACCATCGAGGCCCGCGCCAAGGCCGCCTTTGCCCAAACCAAACCCACACGTCCGAAGATCGACCAGAACGGCACGACCGAGACTTTTGCAGCCGTCGAAGCGCGCTATCTCAAGTTCGTCATCGAGAGCTTCACGGGCGACCATCAAGCCGGTCCCAGCCGCAAAAGCAAACGCACTGGCGGCCAGGGCGGCAAGCTCACTGAATTCCAAGTTTGGAGCGCGGAGAATCCGAATCGCAACGTCGCCCTCGCCAGCAACGGAACCAAGGCCGAAGGCGCAAAGTCCGCCACCGCCGAAGACTTCCCCGAAGCCTACGGCCCGCAATACTGCATTGACGGGATGTTGGGCGAGGCGTGGTTCATCGGCGAACCGGCGGAACTCACGCTCACGTTCGCGAAGCCGGAACGAATCAATCGCATCACGTTCATCAACGCCCGCGGTGATCGCGGCATCGACGAAAGCAAAGTCCGCGGCGCCACCCCCTGCGAATACGAGATTCAAACCTCCCTCGACGCTCACACCTGGACCACCGTCGCCACCGATGAAGGCCGCGAGCCCTGGACACCCGCCCACAGCATCGCCAAAGCCCGCCGCGAGTTGATTGTGGCGGAGGAGCAGCAGAAGCTCGCCGCGTTGGAAAAGCAGATCGCGCAGTTGCGAGCGAAACTCAACCGGGTGCCGAAGCTTTCCCAGGTCTGGGCCGGCACCTACTCGCAGCCGGAGGAGCCCACGTTCGTTCACAACGGCGGCGACCCCATGAAGCCGGGCGAACCGGTCGTGCCCGCGAGCCTCGCCGTGCTCGACCACATCACCAAACCGTATGAATTGAAGGCCGATGCGGCGGAAGGCGAGCGGCGCCTCGCGCTCGCGAAGTGGATTACCAGTGACGACAACCCGCTCACCGCGCGGGTCCTCGCCAACCGCGTCTGGCATTACCACTTCGGCATCGGCATCGTGGACACGCCGAGCGACTTCGGTTTCCTCGGCAGCCGGCCCACGCATCCCGAACTGCTCGATTACCTCGCGTCGCGATTGATCAGAAACGGATGGAAGCTCAAGCCGCTGCATCGTGAAATCCTCCTCTCGCAAACTTATCTGCAATCGAGCGGGATTGATGATGACTCCCACAGATTCAGGAATCCTCAGATTGCCCTGACAGCCGGAAAAAATCTGCGGAAACCCGAATCTGCGGCAAATCCCGGCCTTGCCATTGACAAGGACGCGCGACTCCTCTGGCGTTTCCCGCCGCGTCGTCTCAGCGCGGAGGAAATTCGCGACACGATGCTGACCGTCGCGGGTAAATTGCAAGTGGAGCCGATGGGCGGCCCCGGCTTCCGTCTCTACAAGTTCACGCAGAACAACGTCTGCACCTACTTCCCGCTCGACACGCACGGCCCCGAGACCTACCGCCGCGCCGTCTATCACCAGAACGCCCGCGCCAGCGTCGTCGATGTCCTCAACGATTTCGACCTGCCTGACATCGCCTTCGCCGCCCCGAAGCGCGCCAACACCACGACGCCGCTGCAAGCGCTCACCTTGCTCAACCACACCTTCACCCTCGACATGGCCAAAGCCCTCGCCGCGCGCCTCGATGCGCAAGACCCCGTTGGCTCCGCGTATCACTTCGCCTTCCAGCGCCAGCCGACCAAAAAGGAACGCGCAATCGCTGCCCAGCTCATCGCCACCCACGGTGCCGACGCCCTCTGCCGCGCGCTGCTCAATGCGAATGAATTGGTTTATGTGGATTGAGGCGACCACTCCGCGATAGGGGGACCCTCTTCTCAGCAACGGCCCCCTCGATTTCCTTGCGTGGTGGAATGGGACCGTGAAGAGGCGACCAGAGCGTCGCCCATCCGCACGGTCAGCCCTTCGCCACCATCGCCTCACGACGGCGAGCCCAGATACGCCGCTCCAAGGCGCGCTCAAAGCTGACGAGTTGACGAATGAGACTGTTAAACTGCGAGTGCGCCTCGGCCCCATGCGTTGCGGAAACCATCTTGTAGAGCCGGCGGTCTGCATCGCCGCCGTTCGTCGAGTGCAACGAAATGTTCAGCAGGCGCAAACGCGGCGCCCCAATCTGCACCAGCAACGCGCCCACCGATTCGCGACCGGCATCGAGGCCTTCAAGTCCCTGTCGGATCAGGTCTTCACCGGGGAGCCCTGTAAAATCGCTGTGTAGTGTGAGCGGCAGGGCGTGGGATTTCAGGTGAGTTCCGAAGCGGCTGTTTCCACACGCTGACGCAGCGCCTGCGCGTCGAGCATCCGCTCGACATCGGATTGGCCGCGCGTAGGGAACCGCTCGATCTTGGAAAGCGCCTGGCCGTAAAAGTCGTAGTGGTAAAACCCGAGCGGTCCGTGGTTCGCGATGAACACACTGCGTTCCAACCAGCCGGGCAGCACGGGAATGAAATCATCGGGCGAGGCCAGTCCGATGTTGATGTCCACTGCATCCTTGAGGCGGGGCAGTGCCTCAAAAAATCCCGCCGGCTCCGGGTCGGTCTTGAGATCCACGTCCAGCGTGGTCTCGCGCCAGCCGGGCAGCACAGCGGAAACACCGCCGGCAAAATAGACGCGCCCCGGCGACCGCACGGCGCGGCCCAACTCGGCCATCAGCCGTTCGATCTTGGTGCGACTCGTCTCCGCGCGCATAACCAAGCCAGAGTAAAGCACCCGCAGTCTGAATCAAAGCCGGTTTTTTCCCCATCCTCAGGGGGATTCCCGAGAACGGGCTTTTCCCCACAGATTCGGGATGCCACGGATTCATTTCAGCAAAAACAATCGGCGGGAACCCGAATCTGTGGGAATCATTTTTCAGTGCTCATTACCAATGCGAGTTTTCGGGAGCGTCGTTAACCCGCTCAATCCAGATGCACTTGTTCGGGGAACCAATGCGGCACATCAAGAATGGCGTGGGCAAGAAAACCACGCCTCGGTAGTCTTCGGACATCTCCAATCTATGAAAAAATTACCCACCCTCTGCCTGTCGTCAATTTTCCTCGCAAGCGCATCCTTCGCCGCCGCGCCGAAGCAGCTGAACCTCATCTTGTTTCTCGCGGATGACCCCGGCTATGCCAACCTCGCGTGCTTCGGGCATCCACAAGGCCGCCGACAAGGTGGTCACGCGCGGAGTGCTCATTGATCTGGCGCGCCACATCGGCGTGCGTCACCTGGCGAGCGATCACCTCATCACCGTGGCGGACGTGGAGGGCGCGGCGCGCAAGCAAGGCGTGGCGTTCCGGCAGGGCGACATGATCCTCATCAACACCGGCTGGGAAATCGTCTGGCACGAGCAGGGCATGGCGGCCTTCTGGAGTGCTTCGCCGGGCATCGGCTGGGAGGCCAGCCAATGGCTCAAGAAAATCAAGGTCTCCGCGTTCGGCAGCGACAGCAACGAGATCATCCCGTGCGAACCGGACACGCCCGCCAAGGTCGGCGTGCCCGGTTGGAAGCTGCCCATCCACGTCGAGCTGAACCGCAACCAGGGCATGCTCCTCGGCGATCACATTTTCCTCGCCGAGCTGGCGAAGGACTGCGCCGCCGATGACGTGTAAGAATTCATGTTCGTCGGCCCGCCGTTGAACCTGCTCAACGGCACGGGAAGTCCGATCAATCCGCTGGCCATCAAATGAACCCGCCGCTGATGAAACCTTTGCGCCAAAAACTCGTTGCCTGGATGGGAACGGTGTTCGTGACCGCCAGCGTCTGTTCCGGCGAAGAAACCAACTGGGGCAAATGGGGCAAGAACGATCAGCTTGGCACCCTGAACTACATCACGCCGCAAAGCATCGTCGCCGCCGCCGGGCTCGTGCGCGACGGACGCTCCTACAGTCTCGCCGCGCCGATGGGGAATGGTCCGCTCGCCGTCGATCCTGCCTTCCTGTTTACCACCACCTCGACCCAAAGATCATCGTCGTCTCCATCGGCAACTACGATGGCCGCGCTTCACAGTTCTGGGTGAAGAACAATCACCCCGATCCCGCCACCATCGGCGAGCAGGATGGCGTCGTGAAATACGAACTGATCTGCGGCCAACTCGGCAGCACAGGCCAGATTCAAAAACACCAGGACGCCGACGAAGTGCAAGGCACCGTGCTCGCGCAGGTGCTGCCGGGGCGGAAACTGAAGTTCGAAGCCTTCCCCGGAAAGACCGCCGAGGAAGTCAAAGGCTTCACCAGCGCTGCGAGAAGTTACGAACGATGACGGAGCGCGGCGTGAACGCCGCTACATCGTCCAGACTTCTTCAAGCGAACCGAGAATCCGAGTGCCTGCGTTTTCACCCGTTGAAGCGGCGTGAACGCCGCGCTCCGATGCGGGTCGCCGCCGGGCGGAAGACATGCCCAATCCCTTGGAAGACCGATGGATTTCGCGTAGTGAGCTTTGCCACACCTCGAAGGCGGAGCAAACCCGCGCAATTTGATCTCAATTTGCAAGTCTCTCTTGTTTCAAGATATACATCTTATCTTGGGGCCATTCAGGACTGACACTTGAAGGGCAACATTCTTTTTGAGCCATATCGCACTCACGGCGACCACCCTAACCGGTAAAACGCCGCTGGAGGCGGCTCGTTCAGATCGTGGAAATCATCCGTGTAATCGAACACCCCGCTCGCCGGCGCGACATTCGTCCAAATCGTCACCCAAACCGACAGATTCGTCGAACGCTCCAGGTAATAAGTCCATCCGGAACGGCCTGCGAAATGAAGCGTCACAGAATTGCCGTTCCCGCTCGGGTTACTGGTGGGTCGCCCCGTCGGACTCGACGTGATATGCACCGCGCCCGTCGCGCTGCCGCCGTGACTATCGCTGATGGTGTAATTGAACTGGTCAATGACACTCACGTAGTTCGAGTAAAAGATGAAGGTGTTGTTCGTGAGCAGTGTTATTCCGTTGGTCGTCGCCAGGTTGATGCCCGTTAGCGTAATCGTGTCGCCGTCCGCATCCGTGTCATTGGCAGTCAGGCTCGCCATGGGAATTTGCAATACGAGCGGGGGAACGTTCGTGAAGGTAACCGGGTTGGCGACTGGACTGCGATTCACTTTGATTGTGCCGTTCGTGGTCAGCATGCCGGTGTACCAATTCAATCCGTTATTGAGCGTCGGCAGGATTGTGGCCGCGAACGCGCCGGAGTAAGCCCCCGCAGCGAAATTCGTAAACACTTCGCCGCCCGCGAGCGTCGCGCCCGAGTTGGAAACCACAAGTGTGCCGCCGTAACTCAAAGTGCCGCTCGACAGGACAATTTTATCGGCCAGTGGAGAACCGCCGTTGCGATCAATTCTCACGAAAGATGTGCCGTTAAACGTCGGGGCGCTGCTGAACGTCAGCTTGCCGATGGAAGACACCTTTCCCGGGGCAACTGTTCCGGCGCTATTGACGGTGACTGCTCCGTCAATCGTGCCAGTGCCGCCAAGCGTGCCACCGTTGACCGTGACGCCGCCGCTGCCGGTGCCTGAGCCGTTGGTGTTGTTCACGAGCAGCCTTCCTGCGGAGAGGGTGGTGCCGCCGCTGTAGGTGTTGGCGGTGCTAAGACGCATCGTCCCGGATCCGGCCTTGGTGAGTGCGCCATTGGTGATGGGGACATCGACGGACAAATCCAGGTCAGCCAAGCCGTTGGCGACATTGAAAGAGCGGTTCGCGCCGCCGAGATCGATAAGGCCGGAGATGCCCGAGCCGGCACCCTCGGCAATGGTGGCGGTGGCGTTGGAAAGGGAGTTGAAATTCACGTCCCCAGTCACGACGATTTTCGCTGGCGTAGTGCCATGGGGCATGAGGTTGATGGTGTTGAACGTGAGCGTGCCGCCGCCGAGTGTGAACGTGCGCGTGGCGTCCACTTGTAGTGTGTCTACGCTCAGGCTGGCGCTGCCGCTGAGCGTGACCGGGCCTGAGAACTGCGCTGCGATGGGCGTGGAATCCCATGAGGGGACGTAGTTGACGGTCAGCGACCCGCCAGTGATGTTCAATGTCTCGCGCACATAAAGCTTGCGGATGCTGTGCGTGCCGGAGGCGAGAGTGACGGTAATATTTGCATTGGGGCGGTCGAGGATGACGGTGTCGTCGCTTCCCGGCAGGCGCGTGGCGGGCAGCGTCAAAGAGCCGACGCGGGCCACCTGCCCCGGACCCTGCACCGGCGCGATGGGCGTCTGTCCGCAGTTCCAGTTGGACAGTGTCGTCCACTGCCCGTCGCTGTTGGTCATCCACAGCGCCGGGACAAGAAGGTCCTTCACGAATTCGAGCCCCCCCTGCGCCACGTCCACATCGCAACTGCTGGCGCCATTGCCGATCGCGTTGACCCCGTTGGTGACGTCGTACTGCCAGAACTTCCAAGGGTGGGTGGGATTGGGAGCGTTGTCCCACGGACCGTAGATGGTCGAGAAGGAATCCTTCGGGTGGCTGGTCTGAGGATCATACTGAGTCGGCCAGCGCGCGCTCCACAGGTTCGGGAACGCGCTGACGATCGAAGACTGCACGTAATTCGCGTAACTGCCATTGATGTAAATTGTCGGACGAATCCCCATGACCTCGTAGATGCGATCCGAAAACTCAACGCAGAAGGTGGTCAGTTGCGCGGACGTGCGCTGACTCTGTCCCGCCTCCAGATCCAACACCGGCAGCAGGTATCCCGGACGCATCCACGGACCGGCCATTTCGATCATGTGGTCGGCTTCATCCGCGCCGCTGTTGGCAATGCCGCCGGAGTTCAGCGTGGTTGCGATGATGTCCGGCCGGGCGAAGTGATACGAGCCGGCGAGCAGGCCCGCAGCCGTGGCGCGGGTGATGTTCCGAATGAAATAGGGATCGTCGTAGCGTTGCGAGAGGGTGTTCAGACCACTGGAGTTATCCGGGTCGTTTTGGTCGTAGTAGCCGGTGGTCCCGCCGCGACTGGACCGGATTATCACGAAGTCCCTCCCGTCCCCAAAGATGCCGCTGACCTGCTGGTCGGCGGCCCGTTTGAGTGTGGCAAATTCCGCTGTGGAGATGCTTCCCTGCCAGGCGGACACGTCAATTCCCAGAACGCGCTGCTGCTGCGCCTGAGCGGGAAGAACCGCACTCAACAGCGCTGCCGATAGCGCCGCAGTTGCGATTTTTGCGCCCCAACTCTGCTCCGGTGAAGAAGTGACCCAACCGGTCGATTTTTTCTGAGTACTAGGAATTTGCTGCACGTTAACCGGAGTATAGCCGCCCAAAGGTTTCGGCACAAGGAACTGTTCTCCTCAAATCACTGCAACGAAGACCCTTGTCTTCGGGGAGCTACGGTCTGGCGACCGTGCGGTATCCGGTGCTGGAAGTCACCGCGACGGTTGAGCCGTTCGAGAACGGGCGGGCTTCTCCTTGCGAGCATTGCGGGCGGGGAAACCACGACAGAGACCCGCTCCCAATCCACTGTGAGTGAGCCGCCGCGGCTGCCGGTCAACTCTGGTTTTTCAACCCGCCCGGCACCGTTCATCTCATCCGGCCTGCGGTCACGTTGACTCTTTCGTGCCCGCTCACCTGGCCCCGTGGGCCGTGGCTCCGCAAATCCCTTTTACCGCATCCCATTCGGTTCAAGTCTCCCCGTCTGACGCGGAGAAGGGAATCGAGCGGTTGGGTGAGGATTTCTTTCGCGCGCCATCCATTGGGTCACTCTTCGTCACACCGCGGCATCCTGTTTTTTAGCTGATGTCGCTGGACTTTCTGCTTGTCCCGGCGGACTTGTACAGTCATGCTCCTGGCTCCTGTGACGAAGCGAATTCCCATCGGTCAGTTTCGGGCTGACACGGTTCGGCCGGGAATTTGTCTCCTCTGGATACCGGTTTTGTTCGTGGCAGGTAGTTCCATCGCTGCGGAACCCTCCGCCACCCGTCCACCTTCTTCAGCCGGCTCGCCGGTGGCTGCGGTCGTCACTGAATATTGCGTCAGTTGCCACGACAGCGAAGTGAAGAAAGGCGGATTGAATCTCGAGGGCTTCAGCCACGAAGACGTGACCCAACACCCGGATACTTGGGAACGCGTGGTCCGAAAGCTTCGCGCGCGGCAGATGCCGCCGATGGGGAAGGACCGGCCGGAGGAGCGCACCTACGATGAGGTGGTGTCCCGGCTGGCCTCCTCGCTGGACCGCGCGGCCGCGAAGCATCCGAATCCTGGGCGGATCGAGACTTTTCGGCGGCTAAATCGAACAGAATACCAGAACGCCATCCGGGATCTTTTGGCGTTGGACATTGATGCCACCGTACTGTTGCCGAAGGACGATATCGGTCGTGGCTTTGACAATGTGACAGTCGGAACTCTCTCTCCGACGCTGTTGGATCGCTACATCTCAGCCGCACAGAAGATCAGCCGGCTGGCGGTCGGCGCGCCGCGCCGTGCGCCCGGCGGCGACACGACCCGGATTCGTCCGGACCTCACGCAAGAGGAGCACGTCGAGGGGCTTCCCGTGGGCACGCGCGGTGGCACATTGCTTTCCTATACGTTCCCCTGGGACGGCGAGTATGAGATCCAAATCCGGCTGACGCGGGATCGCAACGAGGTGATCGAGGGCTTGCGTGAACCGCATGAGTTGGAGGTGCTGTTGGATCGGGAGCGCGTGAAGCTGTTCACTGTGGCACCGCCGGCTGATAAGAATTTTGAAACCGTGGACGGGAAGTTGAAGGTGCGTATCCCAGTGAGCGCCGGTCCGCATCAACTCGGTGTGACGTTTCTAAAGAATCCTTCGGAGCTGCTCGAAACCAAACGTCAGCCGTACAACGCGCACTTCAACATGCACCGTCATCCCCGCCTCACGCCGGCGATCTACCAAATCTCGATCAACGGCCCCTATGAATCGAAAGGGCCGGGAGACACGCCCAGCCGCCGTCGGATTTTCGTCTGCCGACCAACGAAGCCGGGCGAAGAAGAAAGCTGCGCCGAACGAATCCTATCCACCCTGATGCGCCGGGCCTACCGGCGACCGGTATCCAGCGCCGATCTTGAAAGGCCGATGGAGTTCTATCGCAAAGCGCAGGCGGAGGAGGGTTTCGACACGGGAATCGAAGCGGCCTTGAGCGCGGTGCTGATCAGCCCGGAGTTCCTTTTCCGCGTCGAACAAGACCCCGCCGCCGTCGCGCCGAACACGGCTTATCGCATCGGCGATCTGGATTTGGCGTCGCGCATTTCTTTCTTCCTGTGGAGCAGCATCCCGGACGATGAACTGCTCGATACCGCGATTCGCGGCGAGCTTCACAAACCCGCGGTGCTGGAGAAACAAGTGCGGCGGATGCTGGCGGATTCCCGTTCCCAAAACCTCGTCAACAATTTTGCAGAGCAATGGCTTTATCTGCGCAACTTGGATTCGCTGACACCCGACCTGCGTCTCTTTCCCGACTTCGATGACAATCTGCGGCAGGCTTTCCGCCGGGAAACGGAACTCCTTTTTGAGAGTGTCCTGCACAAGGATCGCAGCGTGCTCGATTTGCTGAAGGCGGATTACACGTTTCTGAACGAACGGCTCGCGAAGCATTACGGCATTCCGAACGTGTATGGCAGCCGCTTCCGCCGCGTCGCGCTGAGCAAGGACGATCAACGCGGCGGGTTGCTCCGCCAGGGCAGCATTCTCACGGTGACATCCTATGCCACGCGGACCTCGCCGGTGATTCGCGGCAAGTGGATTCTTGAAAACATCCTTGGAACGCCGCCTCCGCCCCCGTTGCCAAACGTGCCGGCGCTCAAGGACAACACGGTGTCGGCAACGCTTTCTGTGCGTGAGCGACTGGCCGAGCACCGGGCCAATGCCGCGTGTGCGAGTTGCCATAACCTGATGGATCCGGTGGGCTTTTCGCTGGAGAACTTCGACGCGATTGGCCGCTGGCGAACCGTTGAAGAAGGCCAAGCCATAGACGCCGCGGGCGGACTGCCCGACGGCAGCAAGTTCACCGGTGTGTCCGGCCTCGAAGACGGATTGCGAAATCGCCCGGAACTTTTTGTCGGCACGTTGACCGAGAAGTTGATGACGTTCGCTTTGGGCCGGGGAATTGAGACTTACGACGCCCCGGCGGTCCGCAAGATCGTTCACGACGCGCAGGCAAAAGATTTTTGTTTTTCCTCGGTCATTCTTGGAATCGTCAACAGCACCCCGTTCACCATGAGGAAATCCTTGTCGACTAACTGACTACGCGGCGCGACAAAAAAGGATTTGCTTGGGGGAATCGTCGCCGAACGGGCTCTCGTCGTAATTGCTAAAGCGATCTACAACCTCAAGGCCGTTGAGCCGACAGAGGGTCAGCAACTCCTCGGGGAAAAAACACCTCATGTTGACCCGCTTGGTTCGCAAGGTCTGCCCATCCTTGAGATAGTAAAGGTCGAAGCGCAAAACTTGGGTCGAGGATTGATACTCACTCGCAGCCTCGACTTGGATGGTTTCTCCGCTCGGCATGACGATTGTTTTTTGCAGGTATCGTTTTGTAGCAGGCCGCACCAGCTTGGCCGGGTTCGGGTTGAAAACATCGAGAATCAAGCGCGCATCAGGCCTGAGCAGGCGACGGGCGGATTGAAGAAAATCACAAGCGGATTTTGCATCAAGCAAGTGCTGCATCGCGTTGGCGGCGGAAAAAATCAGGGCAAAGGATTTGTCCAATCGCATATCGCGGCAGTCCTGCTCGATCCATTCGACGCGCAATCCCTCGGACGCAGCTTTGAGGCGGGCTTGTTCCAACATAGGGCGGGAAATATCGAGGCCTGTGATCTCACCGCCGTCGCGGGCGATGGGCAACGTGAGCCTGCCAGTGCCGCACGCGACCTCCAATAGCGGCCCGCCTGCTTGCCTTGCGTGTTTCCGGTAGAAGGGAATTTCCAATTCCCGCGCGGCGAATTCCAAGTCGTAGAATTCGGCGTCGTTGTAGAGTTCGAGGCAATCCATGGGTGTCATGTGGTGAATTTCAAACTGCTCAAAACGGTCACGTCCTCGCAGCGTGAACCAAACACGCTCGCGGGGAGGCCGAGGATTCTGTCGCGGTCGAGCAGAGTTTGCCATTGAACGCCAACCGGGAAAAAATATCCCGGAGCATTGACCTGCGTGGGCAAGAGAACATTCGCCGGCAACGCCGCCGCGAGCGCCCCTCTGCCGATGGCGAGTGCGTGTGCTACTGCCGACGGCATTTCCGGGTGGAGAGCAAGCAAGGCTCTCGCACGCGCGAGGTTTGACTGTGATGCGATTTGCGGACGGAATACCGGCGCGAGCGTTGCGAAATCTGTTTCGGGCACGAGCGCGACCCCAAATAACTTCGGGTGCAGCCAGCCTTTCGTCAGCGAGTGCAGCAGAATTGTCTGTTCGGTTTCCAACAGGCGCAATGTCGTCCGGTGGAATTGAGTCTCGAACGTATAGACCACATCGAGCAACAGCCGGCGACGGTGACCGCCCCCAAGCCATGCTTCAAGATACTGAACGTCTTGAGAAGTCAGCCAACGACCCAATGGCTTCAGCGGGTTCGTCACCAAAAGGATTTCCATGTCATCAGTGGGCGCAGCATCCGGCCAAACTATCCCATTCAACGTCGGAAACTCGCGCGTTCTGAGTCCAGCAATGCGGGCAAGTTTGCCGTAGATCGGGTAATTGTCTGACGGCAACCACAGACGCGCATTTCCTTTGGCATAGTGATGAAAAAGCTGACCGAGACTGTCGCGAACTCCACTCGACACGAGCGCACGGCGTGAGATTTCACTCATTAATCCGAATCGTTCCACCCATTCCGCCGCAAGGTGGCAGCGGTGAACAGTGATTTGCGACGGCGAAGTGGCTTCTGGGATGAGGCGGGCAAGCGCCTGGTAGAGATTCGTTTCCGCGCAATCAAGCACGGACTCCCGCTCGCGTAGGATTTTCTCCCGGCATTGCTGGAACTCTGAAAAGTTCATGCGGCCACGGGCAGTTGGATTGCACTGGCGCGATCTTCGAGCGAAGCGAGGCAGCTTCCGTCTGCCATGAGATTCCAGCTTCGCGCGACTCGATTCGCGCGCTCCCAAAATAGACTCGGCTCGGTGTAGGCCGCGATCCGCAAGAACCGACCACGCCAGTTGCCGGAAAATATCGGTGAACCCCACGGCAATCGCGCCGTTTCTACGAATCCGTAACGCGCCGCAAATTCAATCACCGTTGCCAACGGCACTTGATTGGCAAAGCTCCACGCGTTCGCCGCGTGACGGTGATAAACCGACTCCACGC
Source organism: uncultured Verrucomicrobiota bacterium (assembly GCA_964539075.1). GTDB lineage: Bacteria > Verrucomicrobiota > Verrucomicrobiia > Limisphaerales > CAZIFU01 > CAZIFU01. Next base: position 19,133 of record CAZIFU010000204.1, read on the forward strand.
TCGTGCTGACGTAGAGTTCCTTGAAGCAAAGCTCTGGCACGCCAAGTTCCGACGCCCAGTCCACATACGATTCCAACGCAGCCATACTGTCCACTCCGCCGCGTTGGAGAACACAAGTGAAACGCAGCAGCAAATCAGGCCAACGCTCACTTCCGGCGCGCCACGTCTCCGCGATGGCAGCCACGTCCGTCTGAAGTTGCATCAGGCGTTCACTCATTTTGTCGTCGTGGTGGTGACGCGAAATCGCAAGCACGTTCAGGCCAGCTTCCGTGTAGCCTTGAAGCGTAGCCGTCAAATTACGCGCACCGTGACGCGCAAGGTGGTGCCCGTTGGTGATGAGGACAGTTTTGCCGAAGACTTCACTGCCAATGGTGATGAGTTCACAAAGCTTCTCATCGCTAACCAGACCTGGCTCGCCGCCACCGGTAATCACGAATCGCTCCGCCCCGTTCACACGGGCGTTGTTCGCGAAATCTCTGACACGATTTAGATCAAGCCGCGCCTGCTCTTGTTCAGCGGAAACAGATGCCTTCGAAAAACAAAACGGACATGACGCCTGACAGCCGCGCGCGATGGGAAGAACCGAAAACGAACGCGGCTTCAGTTCGGTGTAATCAGCCAAATCCGGTTGCGCCAACCGCAGCGACAACGCGTTCAATTCCTCGACACTGGTCGGGATTCGCCGGACGCCCAAGCCATCGCTCTCAACGAACGCAACGCCATTCACCCGAATGTTCGGCGACTCCACATAGCGGCCCAACCCGGTTTGCTGGTTTGGTCGCAGCGCATCCAACGGGATGCGCGTTTGCAGACCGATCAACCGATCCCCCGGCAAGTTGAGTTTCGCGAGCAACTTGCTGGCTTTGCTGATCCCAATTTGCAACTCGTCCTGTTCAAGCAGAAAGAAACGGTCTGGAAAAGTGCTCTCACTGATGCGCACTTTGGAGTAGATGCGCGCATATTTCTCGTAACCGCGCGCGAAATTCGACAGCACGGTGACGTGCCAGAGGAGTTGAGTTTCACACGGCGGTATTTTCATGCGCTTTGTTCAATACGGAGGTAACAGCCGGCGCAACCCATGCAGCAGAACAACCACGAGGAAAAACACATTCCGGAGAATGACGCCCGGCCAGAAAAGGCAAACGGATTGAAACGCATCACGGTTTCCAAGCCGGAGTGCGACCCGGCCAAGCCAGTCCTTCGAGCGCGGCCAGTCGTTTAGGCCGCGCAGCCACTCGCCGGGGATTCCTTCACGACCAACGTCGCAGCCTGCCAGCGAACCCGCGATAGCCGCAGTCGTGTCAGTATCGCCGCCGCAGCGGATGACGCTTTGAATCGTTTCGCGATAATCGTCGCGATGACGCAGCCACGCAAACAAAGCAACTGGAACTGTGTGAAACGCGTAGCCCGTCACCGCCGATTTGAGGCCGAGAGCTTCCGCGAATTGTTTCACGCTTTGTCCGCCGCTCAATCCATCGGCAAGCAGCTTGCAAGCACGAACCCACTCGTTGTCCTCGCTCAACGCAGAAAGCCGTCCCTGAAATTGGTCGGGCGAATCTCCGCGCTCGATCCACGCCGCCGCCTCGGCAACCGCCAACGCCGCCGTCTCCGCGCGCGGATCGGTGTGCGTCAGTTGCGTCGAAGCGCGGACAAACTGTCGCCGCTTCACTTCATCGTTGGCTAACATTGCGCCGATAATTGCGCTCCTCATCGCAGGCCCGTTACCCGCCGAATAAACGCCGCTCCGTTCCGGCGAAATTCCAAACCACAAGCGCACGCAAGCCCGCGCCGTCGCCAGCCCAACGCCGGCGGGTAATCCGATAATCCACCAGCGAAGCTTCCAAGCGAGACTTCGCCGAAACTTCTCCACATCGCCAGCCGTAACAATCAAAGCCTGTGCCGTCATTGCAGCATGTTCCGTGTCGTCGCTCGTCATGCCGCGACCGAACACAAACCTGTGCCTCAACCCGCTCGGCCACCGGCGAGCGATCCGCTCTGCCGACATTCCCTCCGCTGGCAAACCAATCGCGTCCCCGACCGCACCGCCAAGCAGCAAGCCGGGGATTCGTTGTTGGGTTGTCAGTTGGGCTTTCATTTCAAAGCCAAAAACTAAAGCCGCGTTTCTTGAGTTGCTCGTAGCGTTTCGCATCGAAGCGATATAGCCGCGCCGCGCGATGCGCCACATCCTGCTGGATTTCGTCTGTCTCCGCGAGCAGCCCCATGCCGAGGATTTTTTTGCGGAAGTTGCGCTTGTCTATCAGTTCTTCCAGACAGACTTCGTAAAGATGTTGAAGCTGGCTCAACGTGAACTTCCCCGGCAACAATTCGAAGCCGATAGGCTCATAGCGCACCTTGCCTTTCAACCGCCGCAATGCTGCCGCGAGAATCTCGGCGTGGTCAAATGCAAGCGATGGCACTTCGTCAGCACTAAACCACGCGGCATCACTGGCGTCGGTCGCCGCCTTGAGCGGGTGATCGGCCAGATTCACGAGCGCATAATACGCCACACTCACCACGCGCTCGCGCGGATCGCGCTGCACGTTGCCAAAAGTATAAAGTTGCTCCAGAAATACATCGCGGACGCTTGCCTCCTCGGACAATTCGCGTCGCGCAGCTTCATCCAAGGTCTCACTCAACCGAACGAAGCCGCCCGGCAACGCCCACTTGCCTGCGAACGGTTTCAGCTTTCGCTGGATGAGCAGCACCTTCAAGTCGCCCTCGTCGAGACCGAACAACACGCAGTCCACTGTCAGTGCAGCGCGAGGATGTTTATAGACGTGTTGCATGGCAATCGTTACGCAAACATTGTTAGTGTTGTTGAGACACTATGTCAAGCACGCGAATGAAATAGTTTCGCAGCGCGGAAGGCTTGACTGGTTTCTGTCGCCCTTACAGGGCTTGGAAATGTTTTTGGACGAACAGCCCCGGGCGTAGCCTTGGGCTATTACCTGTCGGGCTTACAGCCCTTTGAATCGTTTGTGGTTCATTTTCCTTGTCGCAACCGCATGGAATCTGTGTTAAACCGACAGTATGAAAGCCCCGTTCACCATGAGGAAAACACTATGAGCTTCATCACAAAAAGATCGCTTCCTCGCCGCACGTTCCTGCGCAGCATCGCGGGCACGATGGCGTTGCCGTTGCTGGACGCGATGATTCCCGCCGCGACCGCGCTGGCCAAGACGCCCGCCAATCCGGTGCGCCGCCTCGGTTTCGTCTTCATGCCGATGGGATGCGACCAAAGCCGCTGGACTCCGCCCGGCGACTCGCTCGATCAGCTCTCGCCGATTCTGAGTTCGCTCGCGCCGGTCAAGGAACACGTCACGGCCATCACGAATCTGGAGTTGCAAAACGCCTACCCCGGCAGCCATGCCACCTCCAACTCCGCCTTCCTCAGCGCCGCCAAGGCGAAGTTGACGGAGAGCACGGACTACTACCTCGGCACGACGGTGGATCAGATCGCCGCGAAACAGATCGGCCAGGAGACGCAATTGCCGTCGCTGGAGCTGGCGATGGATTTACTTCAGGTGGTCGGTCAATGCGACAACGGCTACGCCTGCGTGTATCAAAATAATCTCTCGTGGTCGTCGCCCACGACCCCGCTGCCGGCGGAGGCGCATCCGCGAATCGTTTTCGAGAGCTTGTTCGGAGAAGGCGGCAGCATGGCGGAGCGGCAGGCCGCGCTGCGGAAAAAGGCGAGCTTGCTCGACTGGTTCAACGAAGACATCGCGCGCCTGAATCGAAAACTCGGCCCGGGTGATCGCGCCAAGGTCAGTCATTACCTCGAAACCATCCGCGAGGTCGAACGCCGCATTCAAAAGGCCGAGGCCGACGCGGCGGATAATCCGCTGCCGGATCTGGAACGGCCGGTGGGCGTGCCCGCCGCCTACGCCGACCACGCGCGATTGATGTTCGACTTGCAGGTCCTGGCGCTGCAAGGCGATGTCACGCGCGTCATCACGTTCCAGCTCGCGCGCGAAACCAGCAACCGCACCTACCCCGAAATCGGTGTTTCCGATCCGCACCACCCCCTCTCTCATCACGGCAACGATCCGGCGAAGATCGAGCGCATGTCGAAAATCAATCAATTCCATGTGTCGCTGTTTGCCGAGTTCCTCGGGAAATTGAAGGCGACGCCGGAAGGCAACGGCACGTTGCTTGACCATTCGCTCTATCTTTACGGCAGCGGCATCGGCAATCCGAACGTGCATGACCACACGAACCTGCCGATCCTGGTCGCCGGTGGCGCCGCGGGCGGAATGAAGGGCGGGCGTCACATCAAGTATGACAAGCCCAAGCCGCTGGCCAATCTCCACCTGACGCTGCTCGACAAAGTCGGCGTCCACCTCGACTCCTTTGCCGACAGCAATGGCAAAATTGACGAACTGTTCCAACCGCTTTCAATCTGATTCGACGCGCACGGTATGAAAAGATTTGGCGCAGTCGGATTGGCGATGTTGCTGGCAACGTCCAGTCCCGCAGCCAGCAGCAAATCGCCACTAGCCGATGCCGCTGAAAAGTCGGATCGCGCGGCCATCCGCACGCTTCTCAAACAACACGCCGACGTAAACGCGCCGCAGGTTGACGGGATGACGGCACTTCACTGGGCTGCTCATTTGGACGATCTCGAAACAGCGAAGCTGTTGATCAAGGCGAGGGCCAGTGTAAACGCAACGAACCGTTATGGCGTGACGCCGCTCTCGCTGGCTTGCGTGAATGGAAACACCGAATTGGTTGAGTCACTGCTCGCGGCTGGCGCGGACCCGAACACCACTCTTCGCGGCGGGGAAACGGTTCTGATGACCGCCGCGCGCACGGGCAAGATCGGCCCGGTGAAGGCACTGCTTTCGCGCGGCGCAATCGTTGATGCGAAGGAAAGGCGCGGGCAGACCGCGTTGATGTGGGCGGCGGCGGATGGCCATGCTGCGGTGGTTGAATTGTTGCTCAAGGCGGGCGCGGATTTTCGCACGCCGCTGGCCGACTCCGGATTCAAGCCGTTGTTTTTTGCCGTGCGCGAAGGCCGGATCGAAGCTGTTCGCGCCTTGTTGAAAGCGGGAGCGGACGTTAACGAAACCACGCAACCCCGCAAGACTTCGGGCAAAGGTCCGACGAAGGGAACCAGCGCGCTGATCCTGGCGGTCGAGAACGGTCATTTCGATCTTGCGCTGGCTCTGATCGAGGCGGGCGCGGATCCGAATGACCAGCGGTCGGGATTCACCGCGCTTCACGCGATGACCTGGGTTCGCAAACCGAATCGCGGCGAAGACGACGGAGCTCCTCCTCCTTTAGGGTCGGGAAATCTGAGCAGCCTCCAATTCATCAAGAAGCTGGTGGAGCGCGGCGCGGACGTGAATGTGCGGCTGAAGAATGGCAAGGGCGGGCCGGGTCAATACAACAAGGTTGGCGTGACGCCTTTCCTGATGGCTGCCGCAACGGCGGACACCGTTTACATGCGCTTGCTGGTCGAGTTGGGAGCGAATCCGCTGCTGGGGAATGTTGATAACTGCACGCCGCTGCTGGTCGCGTGCGGAATCGGGGTCGGGTCGGCCGCCGCGAATGAAACAGCCGGAGAGGAGCCCGAAGTGCTCGAAGCGGCGCAACTGGCCCTGGCGCTTGGCGCGGATGTAAATGCGGTGGATGCCAACGGCGAAACCGCCATGCACGGCGCCGCCTACAAGAATCTGCCTAAGGTGGTGCAGTTCCTCGCCGACAAGGGAGCCAGGATTGAGATTTGGAATCGGAAGAACAAGTATGGCTGGACTCCGTTATTGATCGCGGAGGGCCACCGTCCTGGAAACTTCAAGCCTTCCGCTGAAACCATAGCCGCGATTCATCGCGTGATGCTGGCAGCCGGCGTATCGCCGCCAACGAACACAACGCCCGCCTCAGGCAAAGGCAGTGAAGGCTATCCAGCGAAAGAAGCAAAACAATCTGTGCCTTAGCGCGAAACTACTCGGCGTTGCTGTGCGGTCAAAGTGAACGTTGTATAAACCAAGAACCTACCCCCTACCCATGCGGTAGGGCTGCGCTGCCGCGCAACCCCCATATTTCGTCCGCACGAGGCGCGGACGGCGAACAGGGCGGCCCGGCAGCGCTGCCCTGCCAACGAAGAATCTTTTCCTTTTGAATGTTGGATGTTGGATGTTTCCCAATGGAAAAACCTCGCGCCGCGCGAGGGTTTCCACCGAAAGCACCGCCATGGAGTCGTCAGCCCTTGGGGGGCGTCCCGGCCGAGGCCGCGACCATTGTTTCAAGCAGTTTTCGGAACTCTTCCAGACCGGTGGCCGGAATGATGATGGTGTCGCGCCGGCCCGTTCACATCTTCGGTGATGCGCAGGAAGCGGCCATGGGCTGAATCTCACTGTTTCTTCGGTTTCTTGAAGAAGTCGAGGAGGCCGGATTTCTTCTGCGGTTCGGCGGGCCCGTTCGTCGTGGAATCAGCCGGGGCGTTGGTCGCGCCCGCCGCAGGCTTGCTCGTGCCCAGCAGATTGCCGACGGTATCATAAATCTTTTTGGTCGAATCGCCCGTGGCGACACCAAGCTCTTTGCCGATGCCGCCCACGGCCTTTGCCGCCAGAGCCGTCAGTCCACCCTTGTTGAGCTCCGTCTCGGGTTTGCCCACGGTGCCTTTGAGCTTCAGAAAGTCAGGCAAGGCGACGTACGGCTCGTTGGTCGGCGTGGATGAGTTGACGAGACCGATTTTGTCCGCGTAAGGAAGCCCCAACCCGACGCGGACGGGAAACTGAATCGCTGAGTTGGTGAGAATGGCGGCGAGGGTGATGTCGCCGGCGACTTGCACCCGAAACGCCGCGCTGTGAACCTCCGCCTGCTGGATTTCGACGCGTCCTTTGCCGGCACTGCCGCGCGCTGAAACCACCTCAACGGGTCGGGCGGTGAGTTCGTCCGCCCACCCGCCTTTGTGCGCGCCGTCGCGCCAGCCAATGATGGCGGCCGGATTGCGGATCAATTCCGGCAGACCGACGATGACGTTGATGACCGCATTGATCGTCGGAGAACGAACGTCGCTGATGGAGAGGTTGATGTTGGTCGCCAGAAGGTTGAACTGCCCGGCGAGGTTTTTCTGCAAACCGTCGCCGGTGATGCCCGCGCCCCGGATTTCCGCGCCGGCGATGAGATGTCCGCCGATCTGATGCTTGCGCTCGGGCATGAAGGAATTGACGAGCGGTGTGAGCGGCACCGCTTGCGCGCCGAAGCTCACGTTGTAGCGATAACCCGGCACGCCGAGATCGAGGTCGACGCTGGCAGTGACCGGCGCGCCGTTGAGCGTGAGCCGGCATGGGTTGAGGACGACGTGCCCGCCGTCAAGCTTCGCGGTGGCCTGTAAATTCCTGATGTCCACTTCGCGGAGAACGAGCCGGCCGATGTTCAAATCGAAGGTGAAATCCTGCAGCGGCAGGATCATCGCGTCCGGCTCCCGCTCGGGGCCGGCCGGGGCCGGAGCGGTTACATCCGGCGCAGCGCCTTTCGTTGCGGTGAGCGGCGCGTTGGTCTGGGGTTTCCCGGCGAACAGATCGTAGTAGCGGGTCACATCGAGCGATTCGGCGGCGAGTTTCAGATTGCCGGTGATGGCGTTCGATTTGGACGAATCCACACTCCCCGTCAGGTTCAGTTCATTCCTGGCGTCCGTCGCGGGCGTGAGCGCAAGCTGGCACTGGCGGATGTGCGCGACTTGTTTGGTCACGGTGGCGTCCACCTGCACGCGCGCTTCGAGGGCCGTGGAAGGCAGCGCGCCCGCCGGATCATTCACGACAAGATTGGTGATCTGCAAATCGGTCTTGATCGAGGTGTCGCCCTTCGCGCCCAGATTGACCGCAGCAGTGGTGTTCAGCGCAACGGAAACCAGTTTCTTGTCTCCGAGCGCGGATTCGAGGAACGGACGCAGGCCCTCTTGATTGAAGTCCGCGAGTTTCACGTCCACGTGGCCGCTCATCTGGGCGGGATCGAGGCTGCCGCTCACCTCGAAGTGTCCGCCGGCGTTTTGGGCCTCGGTCACAAGGCCAGATGCTTTGCGAATCTCGATCTGGTTGTTCTTCATCTCCACGTCGAAATCCAGCACGGTGCCGTAATGGATGAAATGGTAATTGCCGTAACGCCCGGTGAAATCCGTCAAAGCCAGCTGGCCGGTGACCACCGTGTTTTTCTCCTTGCCCGCAACGCGGCCTTTGAAGTCGAGCGCGCCGGCCGTCACGTTCGCATCCGGCTGCGGCAGGAGCGCGAGCAACCGCGCCAGTTGGACCTGGACCGCAAACTGCAAATCCGAGTCTTGCTTCGCGCTGTCGAACGTGCCCGAACCGGACACCACCAACGCCGCTTCGCCCTGGTGCACGATTTCGAACCGATAATCTTCGAGCTTGAATGTCTTCAAATCTGCCGTCTGCGCGCGGGCTTGGAGTCGCAGATCAGCCGGGTTGACCTGGTTGCTGCCAAATTTCGCTGAAAACTTTTCCACGCCGCTGTCCAGCTCGAGACTGAGTTGCCTGCCGTCTTGCCGGGAGACCAGTTTTAACTTCGCGCTGGCCACGCCCGCCAGTGACGTCTCGCCCGCGAAGGCTTTCCAATCGGCGAGGCGCAGGCTGGTCAGGGCGAGATTGAACGTGGCGTCGCCGGCGGCGCTGCCGGCATTGCCCCACGCGATGGTCATGGGGCTGGTGAGACTGGCTTGCATCAACGGGCTTTGGTTTTGCGTGCCGACCAGTTCGAGCGTCTTGAGTGACGCGGATTGCGCGGTGTTGTCCACGGTCGCAGCGTAATCGCAGCGCAAGTCGAGCGTGGGCGAAGTTTGACCCAGTCGCGTGGCCTGAAAGTGCGCGATGTCCAAACGGCCGCCGAGGGAGATTCCCTTGCCGCCGTTGGCGAGTTCGATGTCCGTGCTTGAATTGATCGTGGTGGTGCCGAAGTCAATTCCGCTTGCGGCGCCGGCCAGATTCAACAACTGCCGGTCGAGCGACAGGATTTCGAGTTTCAGTTTGCCTTCGCTCTTCGCGCCATCGAACGGGCCGGCGATGCGCACTTCGCCGAGGGCGGCGCCTGCCTTGGCGAAGCGCAGTGCGATTTGCTTGACCTCCGTGGGCGTGATTTCGCAATCGAGTGTGGCGCCGAGCGTGGCCAGGTCGGCCAGAGCGCCGGTCGCCTGTTCAACGGTGAGCGTGGTGTTGCCTTTGACCGCTGCGGGCTTCAAATCCGCCAACAGGCCAAAGGTGAAGGCGCCGCCAATCTTTGCGCGAAGCGAACCGGCGGGCGCGCCCGCTTGCGCCGCCTTGTCCATGGCAAGATCGGCGGCCAGCTCCAGTTTGCCGGACTGGCCGTTCTTGATGTCGCGGGCGGTGAAATTCAGGCCGGTTACTTCCGTCACGTCGCGTCCGCCGCCCGGGTGAATCTTCACCACCCGCACGGTGGCGTTTTTGAGCGCCACCAGCCCCACGTTCAATTGCGCCGCCGGGGATGATTTCGCCGTGACGGCGGGTTCAGGCTTTTTCTTTGCCGTCCCGGCTTTGAGGAGCGGATCAAGATTGCTCGTGCCGTCCGCATTTTCGACGACGGTGATGACCGGCGATTCAACGGTCACTTCCTGCACCGCGATCTTGCCGCCGAGGATGGACAACAGGCTGTAACGGGCGCGGACTTCGCGGATGGTCAACAACGGGTCGGTCCCGTGGGGCTTGAGTTTCAGGTCGCGCAGCAGCACACGGCGGAAGGGGCTGAACTCGAAATCGGCCACGGTCACGTCAGTGTTAATGGCCTCGCCAACTTTGGGCAAAATGACCTTTTTGAAAAACGCCGCGCTCGTGCCGACGAAGTAAACGGCGAGCACCACCACGGCGAACACCCCGGCCACCCAGATCAATTTGCGTCGCCAGCCGCCGCGCTTCGGTGATTCAGACATGATTTTCCAGGCAGCAGTTTTGAGACGTGAAAAGGTCGGTCCCGGGTTTCTTCAACTCTTGTCCCTTTCATCTTTCGCTGCCGAGGTTACTGGCCACAGCGTCGAAACTACACGGCGTTGCTGTGCGGTCAAAGCCAAAGTTGTAGAAACCAGCAGCCGACCCGCTTTCCGGGATCCCTTCACGCCTCGGGATATCGAATGTGCAATTTGCGGGGCATGGGCATCTCTTTCAAACTAAGTTTCAAAAGTGAGGACTGAAACTTGCCCGGTCGCCCTGTCTGCGAAAATCGGGTTAGTCAGGAAATCGCAGGCAAATCTGGTCAAACGCCTAAAAACCAGCGAAATGATCTTGCCCTCATGCCGAAACAGGAGGAAAAAGTTCGTCAATGAAGCCGACGCAAAAGCAATTCTCCATTGAACCGCGCACCGTCAAAAAGCAATTCCCTATCAGTATTTTCCTGTTAGCGGCTTTACTCACTGCCGGCTGCCGTTCGCATCAACAAACGTTTGATCCCGTTTTGGGTGAACGCCCGCGTCATGCAGACCGCGTGAAGATCGCACTTTATAGCTCCATTCCCCGTCCTAGTACGGCAACGCTGGACGTTTATGACGCGCCCCCAGCACGACCTTACAAAGAGATAGCGATGCTGACGTGCGATGGAGATTCAGGTGAGGAGGCCGTTATGACGCAAGCCATGCTTTATCAAGCGCGGAAAATCGGAGCCGATGCCGTTGTGATGTTGAAATATGACATTCGGCGCGGGGGTTTTGGAATCCCCAATGGTCGAGTCTATCGCTGCAAAGCCATCGTTTACTCCGGCCAGTAACGAACGGGGCCAGTCTCAGTCCTTACTATTGACACACATCCAGCGATGTGCCCTTTTCAGGGAGCAGGCTTGTGACTCGACGGAGAGTACTGCCTTCGAATCGTCAGACCTTGGGCGGCGTCTCGGCCGAGGCCGTGACCATGGCTTCGAGCAGTTTGCGGAAATCTTCCAGACCGGTGGCCGGGATGATGATGGCGTCGCGCCGGCCGTTCACATCTTCAGTGATGCGCAGGAAGCGGCCTCGGGGATTTTCCTTGAGCGTAAAAATGAAGGTCTTCCGTTCGATCTGGACCTTGTCGGTTTTCAACGTCTCCTCGACCACGGGAGGCTTGTGCGGGGCCGGACTGTAGGATCGGTACCCATGAGGCGACGGTCGTTCATTCGAAATCATAACCCATTCCGGATGGCGCGCTCAAAAGCGCAAAACCATACTTAACCTGTTTGACAGGTCGGGCGGTTTGTCAACCCCTGAATTTATTGCCCCCCAGAAAGCGCGGGAGCCCGCCCAGACCGGTGAGTTGCCAGAAATAGACCAGCAACCCCGCCGTCATCACCAGGTGCGCGCCAACCGACACGTGGTGCCAGGAGTCGAACGCGCGGCCAGCCTGCTCCCGCTGCGGCGGCGTGGATTGCGTGCCGTATTTGGCAAGGTGCAATTGTTTAAGACGCGGTTGCAGCCAGAATCCACCGATCAAACTCAGTCCGATAATCACCGCCAGCAACCACAGGGTCACCCGCTGGATCGGTTTGCCCGTGTAAAGCCATTCGGCCAGCAAATGCACCAGCGCAACCGCCCCACACCAGTAATGCAGGATGAAATAGCGCTGAATCACCACTTGCGCCGCCGCACCCGCGTAAGGCCTCGGGATCAGGCCCAACATTTCCGGGGAAAAAATAGCGGGCGCGACAACCGCCATGAAAAAAATGCCGGAGCCGAACCAGACCGCGGCATTCACCATCCCGATTAATCGCAGAAAGTCTATCACCACCCCCATGTTAGAAACAAACCGCGCGGCCTGCCAAGCTTTGATTCCGGGAGCGGGCGAAGCCGTCTGTTTGTAGTTCCGCCTTCAGGCAGTCAAATGCCGTTGGCCCTGCAGACCGCCTGAAGGCGGAACTACAAACGTTATCCGCGTTGCTGCGTTGAACTTCGCCTCCCCGGTCAAGCCTGCGGCGAAGCGGCCGGCAGGGCGCTGGTGCGCTCGGCCATGTCCAGCAATGTCACCGCGCCGGCGGCGAGACGTTCCGCGGCTTCAATCCTCGCGAACTGTCCACGCACCAGCTCGCGCGCCGGCTCGTCGCGCGTGGCGAGTTCCTCGCCCTGGCCGGCGCGCAGGGCCAGGAGGATTTCGTGGCAGGTGATTTTGTCCAGGGGCCGCGCCGGCGTGTAGCCGCCCTCCACGCTGGCGAGTTCCTGCACCAGGCGCGCCTGTTGCAGCACGCCGAGAATCTGGATCGTCAGCCGGCTGGGGACTCCGAGGGCCTTGGCCAGCCCGTTGAGCGTCGGCGGCGTCGCTCCCGTGTGAAATTGCCGGGCGATGTGCGTCATCAGCCGCAGCGCGACGAATTCGCGTCCGCGCTGGTTGATGCGGCCGGCCAGCCGCTCCTGCAAATAGACCTGGCGGTTTTGCCAGGCGTAGGCGATCTGCGAACCGAGCAGCAGGATCACCCATGAGATGTAAAGGCCGATGAGAAACAGGGGCAGGACGGCAATGCCGCCGTAGATTTTGCTGTAGGTGACCACGCGCGAAACATAGATGAAGTTGAAATAGTTGTTGAGCTGCCAGAGCACGCCGCCAAAAATCCCGCCGGCCACGGCCGCGGGCCATTGCACCTTCGTGTTGGGCATCAGTTTGTAAAACAACGCCAGGCCCGCGCAGGGGATCACGAAGGGCATCACTTTGAACAACAGGCTTCCCACGAAGGGCATTCCCATCAGAAAATCCTGCGACACCTGGAAGTAGGGCCCGGTGGACAGCCCGATGGCCAGGGCGAAAAGCACCGGCCCCAGCGTGATGGCCGCCCAATAGTTGAGCACGCGCAGCAGCCAGCTGCGCCCGCGCGCCACGCCCCAGATGTCGTTGAGCGTCGCCTCGATGTTGCTCAACAGCATGATGGCGATAAACACCAGCCCCACCATGCCGGTGGCGCCGAGCGTGCCGCTCTGAATGTTGGCGATGAAGCCGGTGATCTTCTCCACCACCTCCCGGCGCTTGGCGGCCGCCTGCTCGCCTTCGCCTCTGATTTCGAGGTTGAGTTGAGGCGCCAGGTTGGCGACCACCTGGTCAATCAACTCCGCGACGGGTTTCTCGCCCTCCTTCTTGAGCAGGTTCGTGGTCACGCTGATCGCCACGGCCAGCAAAGGGATCATCGCCAGCAACGTCGTGTAGGCCAGCGCGGAGGCGCGCACCGGACAGCGGTTGCGGATAAAACTTTTACCCACCAGCAGCCAGAAATGCGCGAACCGCCGCCACCAGGCCACGCGCGGGCCGTCCTCTGACTCCGTCCACATCTCCTCGAAGAACGCGCGGCAGCCGTCCTGGAGTTGTTTTACTTTTGTCGTGAATTCGCTGGCCATGAACGCGGCAAGGCTATCAAAGCTGGCGGGTGAGTCAATCGCCCGCGCGCAGGCCAGCTTTGAACCCGGACTCCGAAAGCTTTCGGAGTTGAACTTTGGACTTTGAACTTTAGAGTCCCGCCATGGCTCGGAAGGACACCACGGAGAGAAATGAGATGCACGTCTGGCATGACCTGGTCGGCATCGTGCTGATCAGCATCTCAGTCCTGCTCTTCGTGTCGCTCTTCTCGTTCGATCCGCGGGACCTCGCGGCCAACCGCGTTCCGCCCAACGCCACCAAGCACAACTGGATCGGCCCCGCGGGCGCGCACACGGCCAACAGCGCGTTCTTCGTGTTCGGCGCGGCGGCGTTCCTGGGACCGGTGTTGTTGCTGGGTTTTGGCCTGGCGCACCTGTTGCAGTTGCTCGCCTACCTGCGCCGACGCTGGGCGTGGGGCATCGTGCTGCTGGTGACGTGCATGGGCATGCTGGATTTTTACCCGGGGCCGTTCGAAACTGTGCGGCAAAACCTCAACGCCCCGAGTGCCGGCGGCATTATCGGCAAAGCGATGAACGACCTGTTCTTCCGCAAGCTCGGCCCGGTTGGCCCGGCCATCATTTTCGCCACGCTCTACCTCATCAGCCTGGTCTATCTGACCAATTTCAGCCTCGGCGGCTGGCTGCAAAACAAGTGGCACGATGTGTTCGGCCGCCGTGACAAGCGGCCAGGCACTGAACCCATGAGCCAGGAGGAAAAATCCCTTGAACGCCGCGCACGCGAACTCGCCCAGCAGGCCGCCCGACTGCGCGAGCAGGTCGAGAAATCCGGCCTCGGCGCCGATCTGCAACCGGTGCCCGAACCGACCGTGCGCGATTTAAGCGTCCCGCAGCCCAAGCCCGCCAAGGCCACCTCCCGCCGCGGCGCCGTGGAATCGAAGCCGGAACCCAAACCGCCCGTCGAACCCGCCGGCGAAGCCGAAGTCATTTCCGCCAAAGAAATCACCGCCGCCACGACGGCGGATGTTCTGGGCAAACCACCCGCCACGACGGCGGAAAAATCCGCCGCCATCACTGACGGCTCCGGCTCGCCGGCGCCCTCCGCCGCGCCCGCCGCGAAGCTCAAGCCTGCGCCCAGGAAGTCCAAGCCGATCTCCGTCGCCGCCACGCCGCTCATCGGCAACTACCAGTTGCCACCGATGGACCTGCTCAACCACCCCGATCCCACCATCAAGCCGACCGAGTCGAAGGAGGATTTGATGGCCAACGCGCGGCTGATGCAGCAGACCCTCGCGCAGTTCGACATCGAAGTGTCCCTGGGCGACATCACCAAAGGGCCGACCATCACGCGTTACGAGTTGCACCCCGCCCCGGGCGTGAAGCTGGAAAAAATCACCGCCCTCTCCAACAACATCGCCGCCGCGCTCAAAGCCGAACGCATCCACATCCTCGCGCCCGTGCCCGGCAAAAGCTCGGTCGGCGTCGAAGTGCCCAACGCGATCAAGACCAAGGTCATCGTGCGCGACCTGCTGGAGTCCGAGGAGTGGCGCGCCACCAAGGCGCGCATTCCGCTGGCGCTGGGCAAGGACGTTTATGGCCAGTTGATCATCGCCGACCTGGCCGAGATGCCCCACCTGCTCATCGCCGGCAGCACCGGCTCCGGCAAATCGGTCTGCATCAACGCCATCATCACCTCGTTGCTCTACCGCTTTTCACCCGACCAGCTCCGCTTCGTGATGATTGACCCCAAGATCGTCGAGTTGCAACAATACAACACCCTGCCCCACCTCGTCGTGCCGGTGGTCAACGACCCGAAGAAAGTCATCCTCGCGCTCCGTTGGGTCGTCAACGAAATGGAGAAACGCTACCAGATCTTCGCCCGCGTCGGGGTCCGCAATTTCCGGTCGTTCAACGAACGGCCCAAAGGCAAGCCCGTGCCGCCCGCCGAACCGGAACTGCCGTTGATGGCCCGGAAGGAAAAAATCGAAGCCGGCTCCGACGGATTTGCCGTCGAGGTGGACGAAGACATTGTCGTGCCGCGCGAGGAGGACATCGTCATCCCCGAAAAGCTCAGTTACATCGTCGTCATCATTGATGAACTGGCCGACCTGATGCTGGTCGCGCCCGCCGACGTGGAGATGGCCATCGTGCGCATCACGCAGATGGCGCGCGCGGCGGGCATTCATTGCATCGTCGCCACGCAACGGCCCAGCGTGGATGTCATCACCGGCCTCATCAAAGCCAACATTCCGGCGCGCATCGCCTTTCAAGTCGCGGCGAAGGTGGACTCGCGGACGATCCTCGACGCGATGGGCGCGGACAAACTGCTGGGCAAAGGCGACATGCTTTACCTGCCGCCCGGCTCGAAGCTCACCCGCGCCCAGGGCGCGCTCGTCACCGACCACGAAATCAACAGCATCGTGGACTTCATCGCCCGGCAGGGCAAGCCGAGCTACGAAATGGAAATCCACCGGCAGTTGCAGAAGCCGGTGAGCGGCTTCGACGCCGACGAGAGCGGCTGTGACGAGGACGAAGAACTCATCCAGCAGTGCATCGAGGTCATCCGCAGCGAACAAAAGGCGAGCGTATCGCTGATGCAGCGCCGCCTGCGCCTGGGCTACACGCGCGCCGCGCGCATCATGGACGAGTTGGAGAACCGCGGCATTGTCGGCCCCAACAAAGGCGCCGAGCCGCGGGACATTCTGATTGACCTGGACGGGGGCGGGGCGGATGGCGCGGGGCAATGACGCGATAAAAACCTCAGGCAATCGAAAACCGACGCCGGCGAATGGTGGGAAGTTTCTTGCCGTCGTCTTTGACGATTTCGTGCGTGGCCCCCGATGGCAAGCCCTCGGCCGCGGGCTTGACGGCCTCGCCTCGGGTCAGCACATCCCGCACGAAGCGTTCCCTGGCGGCATCCGTTTTATCGCTCTTACTACGGTTTTTTCTGCGCATGTTGTCAAACCCCAGCGAACCTACGCGGCGCCACTCCCGGCGTCAAATCCGCAGTCGAATGTCCGCCGCACCAGCACCAACTTCCCCTGCTCTTCGCGAATCCGGTGCGTTTTGGTCGCGCCGCCGTGGACCAAACGAACGTCGGGATCACCATGCGCCCCCACATCCACCCGCCCGCGTCGAAACAGGTACTCCACGAACGCTCGGGCGGCCTGCCGGGCTTCGGCGGGTGGCACCGAGCCTTGACCAAACGCCGCCGAGCCGACGGCAAATCTGCGCGCTTCGCTGGCGACGGTGAAGGTGAGCGACCGCCGGCCGAGACCAAATCCCTCCTCCGTGAGAGTCAAGCGGGACAACCGGCCCGTCCCCGGCGCGGCCACCACCGTTCCGGCCATCCGCGAGATTCGAGTGGCCGCGGCGGCCTGGAGCGACAGGATGCCCCGCCGCACGAAGGCGCTCTTGAGCGCATCGTGATACTTTCGGCTGAACAATTTCAGATCCGCTTCCAACACGTGGGCGGCCACCTGGCTGTAATAGTCCGGAACCACAGGAGCAGCCCGGACCGCGGCCACCAGCAACCGGCCCGCGTCCACGCTGACTTGTCGAAGATCCTCTTCCGTCGGCGAAACCGCCACTCCGGCCAACATCAAGGCCAGCGCTTCGAAGTACCCGCCGGTGAAGACCCGCGAAAAGGAATGCGGTTCCGACGACAGCGCGGAGGCCGGGGACGACGACGGCAAGGTCACAGGGTCGCGATAGAAGAAGGAGTTGACGGCGTTGCGCAAGCAATCGGGATCCGCCAGGTCGGGCCGGATCTGGCGCAAGGCCCAACCCAGTTGCTCGGCCAGCCGCGAGAGCCGCGAGGTGCGATACAGTTTTCCGCCTGTCGCCGTCAACACCGCGGCGCGCACGGTGGGCAACTGCAAGGCCGACAAGGCGGCGCTGAGATCGCCGAACGATTCGTGAAACGCAGCCACTTCGACGCTCATCGCATCCCACAATTGCGGCCGCACCGCGTCGAGCACCGCGTGCCCCAGTTCGTGGCAGAGCACGTCCGGGCTTTCGCCCGAGAACACCGTGGCGCCGCCGATGTCCTCGTGGAAAAACCACAGCCCGCGCCGGTCGTAGTACGCATTGAGATCAACGCCCTGATCGAGGGTAACAACGAGGGTCCTGCCGGGCTGCCAGGTCGCGCCTGCGGGCAGCAGGCCGGCCCAGAAATCCGCCCCACGACGCAGGGCCTCGGCCGCCGTCCAGTAGCGAAATTGCCGGGTTCCCCGCCGGTAAATTCTGGGCAACGGAGCCACGCCTTCGATCCTCAGGCGCAGGGGTTGGGCGCTCAGATCGGGCGCCGGGCGCTCCAGCGGCCGGGCGCCCGACAGCGGGTCATCCTCCCAGGCGGCGACGCGATTGAATGAGGCAGGCATTGCGACCTTTTTCCGGATCGTCATTTTCCTGGGCATTGGGTGGGATCCTTTTGTGGTTGCGATTTTTGCTTCAACGAAAACCACAAGGCTCCTACCCGAAGGCGGATTCCATTGCAAGATGCTTCGCGACCGTGGCAAAGGCCGATGCGGGAAGGGGTGAAAGTCAGGCCGGAAGGATGCGGTTGAAATTTCCCCTCCGCGGGGCCGGTGTCGGGCGTCGCTCTCCGGGCACGCCGCAGGGGACACGCGTGCCGGCCGGGCGGGCAGGTTTGGTAACCCGGCGCAACGGTTTTACCGGCTGCTCAAACCCCTTCGTAATACTTGTAGAGCCGGTCGTTGAGAAATACGCAGCACTT
>CAZIFU010000205.1:0-24503 GCA_964539075.1 uncultured Verrucomicrobiota bacterium
GATCGAAACTAAGCGGCTGGTAGTAGCTCTTAAAAAAATCCAGCCGTCCGTCATTGTCGTAGTCGGCCCACACGGCAGGGGTATATGTGCCACCGGGCACTCCGGGCAATGGCACCAGCGAGAAAGGCGACGTGGTGAAACTCACATTCGCGCCGTAACTCACGCCCAGCGCATTGCTCGCGGCGGCGCGGTAATGGTAGGTCGCGCCCGGCGTCAGGCTCGCGAGGGTGTTGCTCACGGCCAGCACCACATTGGTGGCGGCGAGCGAGTTCGTGGCGGTGAAGTTGCCGTAGTTCGTCGTCGTGCCCCACTCGAACCACGCGGCGGTGGCGAGATTGCCGGGGTTCACCGTGCCGTGGAGCGTGGCGTTCGTCGTGCCCACAGAGGTCGCCGCCGTGGTGGTGGCGGCAGGCAACTGGCCGTTGAAGTAAAGCAGTTCGTTCGGATTGAACGCGCCGGGCGCGAAGGTGAACACGCGCACTTCATCCAGCGCGCCGGCGAAGAATTCCGTGGTCAACGACTGCGCCTGCACCGCCACGGCGAACCGGCCGGACGGGGTGTTGGGCGCGTTGGTGAAGGTGCCGCCCGCCACGACGCCGTTGACGTAGAGTTTGTTCGTGCCGTTGTCCCGCACGACCGCGAGATGCGCCCAGACATTCGTCGCCGCCGTGGCGGTGCCCACAAAGCCCACCCCGCCGATCAAGCCGCGAAACTGATTGCCGACCAGATACAGCCCCCAGCCGCTGTTGCCGGAATTGCCGTTGTAGGCGAGGCATTGGGTGCCGTTGGTGGCGTCGGGCTTGACCCAGAGTTCCATGCCGAAGTTGTTGATGAGCGTCGAAACAAGGGCGTTCGTGCCGTAATTGCCGGAGTTGAAGCGCAGGCCCAGCGTGCTGCCCACTTGCGCGGCGGCGACGGTGGAAACGTCATTGGTGTAAGTGGGACTGCCGACGAGGTTCAGCGCGCCACCGAGAAGATTGGTGGTGTTGGAGGCCGTGCCGCCGTTCACCACGCCGGGATCATTTTCACCCAGCCGCCAATAGGCGAGATTGGTGACGGTGGCACTGGCTACAGGCGCGAGGGCCAGGAGCAACGCCCCGGTGGCGATGAACGTGGCAACGGAACGACGGCACAACGAGGCACGAACATCGTTCTTCATAAAACTTTACGGCAAGGATTTGCGCAACAATTCACCCCGGTGGTGAGTTTCTGTAATTGTTGGGAAGATGATAGCAGAGGTTTAAGGGGTTTAACAGTGAAATCAGGACTGAAGTTGGAGTTTCCTGCTCTGGCTCGCGCCGGATCAGGTGCGCGTCATCACGCTCAACGACGAAGCTTTGATCAACTACGCCCAGCCCATCGTGGCCGAGCTGCGCGCGAACATGGTGCGCGTGGATGCGGATTTCAGCGCCACGCCGTTCAAGGCGAAGATTTCCAACGCGGAACATTGAGGAAGTTACCCGCCTCCTCACGTCATCGGCTACGGCTTGTCATCGGCGGTCGCGGCATGGAATCCGGCGTGTTGAGCATCCGCCTCCACCACGGCGGCCCGCAAGGCGCGAAGCCGAAGGGGGAAGTCGTGGCGGATATTCTGGCGAGCATCAGAGAGCGGCGGGCGTGAGTCCGCCCTTGAAGCGCCGGGGGAGGATGCTAACGACGCTTCTCTTGTTCACCGGTTCAGGACAACTCAGCCAACAGATCGTCCATCTCCGCCTGCGGGCCTTCGTGATGTTGCTCAATGGCCAATTGGCGGGCGCGTTCAAAAGCCGTCCGCGCCGTGGCTTTGTCGCCCAATGCCAGCGCGCATTTGCCGACGAGAATTTGCACCACCATCCAATCCGGCTTGCGCGCCAGCGCCGCCTGAAATTGCCCGCGGGCCTCGGCGAATTGCCCGGCATCGAACAGCGCCTTGCCGAGACTGAACCGGGCCAGCTCGTTGTCCGGATGTAGTTCCACCATCCGGCGATGGCGCTGGATCAGGGTGTTCATGCCTTTTTCTTCAGGAGCCAACGTGAGAATTCTGAACGTGATTTATGATTTTGGATATATGATTTACGCGGCTGTGTCGAAAAAACCCGAAGCGGTTTCATAAAGCCAACGTCGGCGGGGCGAGACTCCGTCGAGCCAATTAGATTTGCGTCTGACTCGGCTCGACGGAGTCTCGCCCCGCCTTATGAAACCACTACTCGTCAATCGTAAATTTCAAGTTTAAAGCGGCCGCACCAGCATTTCCTCGATCACGGCGCGCCTGGGCAGGTTGAGGCACAGCAACGCGCACGCGGCGATGTCCTCTGCGCGCATCATCCGCGCGCGCGCTTCCGCCGACGGCGGCGCGGGACGCTTGTCGAGCAGCGGCGTGTCAATGTCGCCGGGGAATATCGCGCAGGCGCGGATGCCGTTGGCCCGCTCCTCGGCGTTGATGGATTGCGTCAGTCCCGCCAGGCCGAACTTGGACATGACGTAAGCCGGCCCGGCCTTGGGACTGGCCTGCTTGCCGGCATCGGAGACGATGTTGACGATGGTGCCCGACCTGCGCGCGCGCATCTGTGGCAGGAACGCCTGCACGCAATAATAAGCGCCGTTGAGGTTTGTGTTGAGCATCGCGTGGTAATCGTCGAGCGACAATACCTCGAGGGCGCGGCGCGGCGCGTTGGTGCCGGCGGCGTTCACGAGCACCTCCACGGAACCGAACTCCTTGAGGGCGCGCCGGGCCATCTTGTTCACAGCGGCGACGTCGCCAATGTCGCACGGGCAGACCAGGAGGTTGCTGTGCCGATGGCCGGCCAGTTTGGCCGTGGCCAAAAGCGCTGCTTTGCGCCGCCCAACCAGCGCGACGTGCCAGTCTTGTTGCGCCAAAGCAAGCGCTGTGGCCTGCCCCACACCGCTGCCAGCCCCCGTGATAACTGCGGTTTTGTTCATGCTCATAGTGGCTGCACCTCGTAAGAGTGCGGCTGATGTCGAATTTGAATGGTCTCAGTTATTGAAAAGTCACCCGCGCTCTTACGAGCGCAGCCACCATGCTCAAGGCAATTCCACCCACTGCCGCGTCTCCGCCGACTTCACCGCCGCGTCAATCACGCCTTGAGCGCGCGCGCCGTCGTGGAAGGAAGGGACACACGGGCGCTGGTTCAAGATGGCGTCAATGAATTCGAACGCCTGGTCGAAACGAAATGTCACCAGCGGATCGCCCTGGCGCGGATCACGCGGCGAACCGGGCGCCTTCCAGAATTCCTCCGGGATGGTGACCATTTCCATGCCCGGCCCGCCGGCTTTGCCCGTCTGCAATTTGTCCCACTCGCCGGTGATGAAGACAAACGAGCGCTCGCTGCCGTTGATTTCCACGCAATCGAGGCTGCGCCAGCTTTCATTGCGTCCGCTGGCCAGCTTGCTCGATTCCAGCACTCCGGTCGCGCCGCTCTGGAACTCGGCGAGGATGGCCGCCCAATCGTCAAGGTCGTTCGGCGCGCCGCCACGCACGGGATGCCACTGTTTCAGACCCGCCACCAGCCGCTTCATCGGCCCGACAAGCAGGTGCGCGAAGTCAATCCGGTGCGAAAGCATGTCGCCCAGTTCGCCGGTGCCGGCGAGCTTTTTCACCTGTCGCCAGCCGAGGTTGCGGCTGCCCCAGTCCTGAAGCCGGCACGAACGATAGTGATACGGCTGGCCGAGATCGCCGCGCTTGACGAGGTGCGCGAGGTAACGCATCGCCGGCACGAAACGGTACGTGAACGCCGTCATGTGGCGCACGCCGGCCTTGTCCGCGGCCCCGGCCATCGCCTGGGCGTCGGCGTGGTTTAACGCGAGCGGTTTCTCGCAAAGCACATGCTTGCCGTTCGAGATGGCGGCCAGCGCGATGGGCGCGTGGGTGAAATTTGGCGTGGCGATGATCACGGCCTGCACGTCGTCACGTTTCACAACCTCCTCGTATCGAGTGGACGTGGCCACGATGCCGGTCTCTTGGCCGGCGCGTTGAAGTGTGGCCGGGTCGCTGTCACAGAGGGCGACGACCCTGGCTTCCGGGCACAGGGCCAGGCCGGGCAAATGATTTTGCAGCGCGACGCCGCCGCAGCCGATGATGGCAAAGCCGATTCTCTTCATCTGAGTTGTTCTTCTTCGATGTCGAAAAAACAGGGGACGTCGGCCAGAGATTGTCTCAAAACTTCTTGTTCCCGGAGGGACGAGCTACGCGAGTCCCTCGACAACGTAAAAGGGCGGAATAGTGGGACTCGCATAGCTCGTCCCTCCGAAGGTTTTGCGACAATTTCAGCATGCGGTCCCTCTGCGCGGTTTGAATCGCGGCTAGACCTTCACCCATCGGCCGCGACGCGACGATTCCTCGACCGCTGCGAGCACGCGCTGATTTTTCAGACCGTCCTCAAACGTCGGTTGCACCGGCTTGCCGGCCACGCACGCGTTCACGAAATCGGCGATGGTGTGTACGAAAGTATGCTCGTAGCCGATGATGTGCCCCGGCGGCCACCATTGGCCAACATAGGGATGCGCGCCGCCCGGCTGCGTCACGAGGATGTCGCGGAAACCCTGGCGGTCCCCGGGCTGGGTGTTGTCGAAAAATTTCAGGCGGTTCATGTCCTCGAAGTCGAAGTGCAGCGAACCTTTCGAGCCGTTGATCTCGACTTCGATGTGGTTCTTGCGGCCGAGGGCGAAGCGGGTGGCTTCGAGGCTGGCCAGCGCGCCGTTGGTGAACCGGCCGAGGAACAGCGCGGCGTCGTCCACCGTCACCTTGCCCATCTTCCGCCCCCCCTTGCCGCCGAGGCTCTGGCCTTTGCCGGAAGTGTCCAGGAGCGGGCGCTCCTTGATGAAGGTGTGCAGGAGGCCGCAAACCTCCTTGAATTCCC
This sequence comes from uncultured Verrucomicrobiota bacterium, assembly GCA_964539075.1. Lineage (GTDB taxonomy): Bacteria > Verrucomicrobiota > Verrucomicrobiia > Limisphaerales > CAZIFU01 > CAZIFU01. The sequence continues at coordinate 4,857 of CAZIFU010000205.1, forward strand.
CCACGAGGTAGCGCCCGATGTCAATGATGTGGGCGTTGATGTCGCCGTGCGCGCCGCTGCCGCTGATGCCTTTTTGCAAACGCCAGACGAGCGGGAAATCCGGATCCACAATCCAGTCCTGCGCGTAGCGGGCGTGGTAATGGAAGAGGTCGCCCAGCGCACCTTCGTCAATCATCTTCCGGGCCTGCGCGATCGCGGGGATGCGGCGGTAGTTGTGGCAAACCATGTGGACGACGCGGTTTTTCTTCACGGCGGCGAGCATCTGCTCGCATTGCCTGACAGTGAGCGCGAGCGGCTTTTCGCAGAGCACGTGCTTGCCGGCGTTGGCGGCGGCGATGGCGATTTCGGCGTGCGAATCGTTGGGCGTGTTGATGTCCACGATGTCAATGGCGGGCGAGTTCACGACGGCGCGCCAGTCGGTGGAGGCGCGTTGCCAGCCGAATTGGACGCGCGCGGCCTCGACGGCGGCGGGATCGCGGCCGCAGATGGTGTGCATTTCCAGGCTGGCGGCGAGCGGGAAGAAGTGGGGCGCCTGCCGCCAGGCGTTGGAATGGGCCTTGCCCATGAAGCGATAGCCGATCATCCCGACGCGTAAGGTTTTCGCCATAAATTAAAGTAGGTGTTGAATTAGGTTGGGCGGACTTTATAGTGACCTCCGATTTCAAGTCAACGCAATGAGTTCAAGATTCACCGTTCAAAGGCCCGCGGTTCGGCGCGGCCCGGCGTTCTTTCCGCGTTCCGCATTCCGTATTCCACATTTCAGATATGCCCTTGACCGCCGCTGAAATCGCCAAGGCCGTCCAAGGAGAAGTCCTGGGCGATGGCGCCATCGTCCTGACCGGCTTCGCCCCGGCGTCCACGGCCAAACCAGGCAACCTGACATTTGCCGAAAGCGAGCATTACTTCCAGGCCGCCGAGAAAAGCGCCGCCGCAGCCATTCTGGTGGACGGCAGCTTTACCTCGGCGACGAAGGTTTTGATCCGCGTGCCGAATGCGCGCATCGCTTTTGCCAAGGTGCTGCCGTTTTTTTTCCCCGAACCGGCCTTCGCGCCCGGCGTGCATTCCACCGCCGTCGTCGCGGCTTCAGCTCGGATTGACCCGAGCGCTCACATCGGGCCGCATTGCGTCATCGGCGAAAACGTCCGCCTCGGAGCGCGCACTGTTCTGCAAGGGGGCAATCACGTCGGCCCGGACTGCCAGCTCGGCGCCGACACGCAACTTTTCCCCGGCGCGGTGCTTTACCCGCGCACGCAAATTGGCGACCGCGTGCGCATTCACGCCGGCGCGGTCATCGGCGCGGACGGCTTTGGTTACGTGCTGGACAACGGCACGCACCGTAAGGTGCCGCAGGTGGGCCACGTGGTGATCCACGACGACGTGGAGATCGGCGCGAACGTCACGATTGACCGCGGCGCGCTGGGGCCAACGGTCATCGGCAAGGGCACCAAAATAGACAACCTCGTCCAGATCGCGCACAACGTGACGATCGGCGAGCATTGCCTGATCGTGGCGCAGACGGGCGTGGCGGGCAGCACTAGACTGGGCAACTACGTCACACTCGCCGGACAGGTCGGCCTGGCCGGGCATTTGAAGATCGGCAACAACGTGACGGTGGCCGCGCAATCCGGCGTGATGCATGACATCAAGGATGGCGAGAAATGGTTCGGCTACCCGGCGCAGCCGGATCGCTTCATGAAACGCCAGATCATCGCGCTGCAACAACTGCCGGAGCTGATCCGCCGGGTCAACGAACTGGAGAAACTGCTGGCCGAGAAAAAGGTCGCCGCCCCGCCGGCTTAACGGCTTCGTGGATGCAACCCTACGGATAGGTGGATATTATGTTAGGCACGGCTGAGCCGTAGATTGACTTGGGCCCTACGTAAAAGACTATCACTTCGTCGCCCTTCAATCCGAAATGAACGTCCCGAAGGCATTCCGGGCCGCATGAAAAGCAAATCGAATAAGTGCTGTCAGAGAAGTCAGCTAACTCAAGCGGTTTTGACAAATCAATTTCTTTCAACTTTTCTTTCAGGCTGTCGTCAATATAGAGGACACTCCCCTTTTCGAAAGCCTCGACGATGCTGTCAGCAATGGAAAGCAGCATTCCTTCCTTCAGTCGGACACGAATCTTTTTGTCACTTACAGTGAACGTGGTGAATCGATTTGTACGAACCTCACTTGCTCCAAACCTGAACCCGCCACTGGATTTGACAGGCCGATCCCCAGGTTCAATAATGCGCATGTTCCACGGCTGAAGAATCATTGAAACGGTCACATACGAAACCCGGCGGCCGACCACGGTTTCTGCGCTCTTTACGCTCACGACAAGGCAATGTGGGTAATTCCTTTTGGAGGTATTAACCTCGGCGACTTGTTCGACGCCACAATTTTTGGCGAGTTGGACGACCGTGAGAAGTTCAGTCGGGGAAAGCATCGCTTCGGCGACGAAGTTCGTGCGAATACTCTGCGTATCCGTTGCAACGTCTGCACCGAAGCCAGACAGGCCGCTGCCTTCCAGAATCATCGCGAAAAGAATGGTGAATGACAACCGCATGACACTTATGGCGAGGCCAGCGTGAAGCGGTCCCCTTCCCCACGCCGCTTTTGGAACGGCACGGACTTGACCACTTCCAACATCAGCGCGGAGAATTTGTAATTGTTCTTCGCCAGCCCCTTCGCAATTTGCTCGATGGCGCACTTGTCGTAGAACTCCAGGCCGCGGCCCAGCGCATAGGTGAGCATCTTCTCCGAAAGACAGCGGGCAAATTCATCCTTCCGCTTCTTCAAAATGACGGTCAGGTCGCCGGCCCCTTTGAAGGATTCGCCGCTGACCAGTTTGCCGGTCGGGTCAATCGGGAAATTCTCGTCCGTGGTCCGCCAGCCGCCGATGCCGTCGAAGTTTTCAAAGCCAAACCCGATCGGGTCCATGCGCGCGTGGCAGGCGGCGCAACCGGGATCGGCGCGATGCTTCTCCATGCGCTGGCGCAGCGTGCCGGTGAGCCGTTCCTGTTTTTCGTCCTTCAAGTCCGGCACGTCGGGGGGCGGCGGCGGCGGCGGCGTGCCGAGGATGTTTTCCAGAATCCACTTGCCGCGCTTGACGGGCGAGGTGCGCGTGGGATTGGAGGTGATGGTGAGAACGCTGGCCTGGGTCAGCACGCCCCGGCGCGGCGTGCCCTTGAGCGAGACGCGCTGAAATTGGTCGCCTTTGACGCCGGCGATGCCGTAATGCCGGGCCAGGCGTTCGTTGACGAAGGTGTAATCCGCGTCAATGAAATCCAGCAGGCTGCGGTCTTCGCGCATGATGTTTTTGAAAAACAGTTCGGTCTCCTTCTGCATCGCCGCTCGCAAAGGCTCGTCGAAGTCGGGGAAAACATCCTTGTCGGGCGAGACCAGGCTCAAGTCGCGGAATTGAAGCCATTGCGCCGCGAAACTTTCGACCAGTCCCTGCGCGCGCGTGTCGGCCAGCATCCGCCGCATCTGGGTTTCGAGATTGTTGCGCAGCGTCCCCTGCTCCGCCTGCGCGAACAGCTCGGTGTCCGGGAGGCTGCTCCACAGAAAATACGAGAGGCGCGAGGCCAGCGCGTATTCGTTGATGAAGTGGACGGACTTGGGATTGTCCGGCTCGGGCTGCAACTCGCCGCGAAACAGGAAATGGGGCGAGACCAGCACCGCTTGCAGCGGAACCTTGATGCTGCTCTCAAAAGTTTCGCCGCCTTTGTCGGCCTCGTCGAAGAGATTCATCAGGCGGTCCACTTCCTCGGCAGCGACGGGACGGCGATAGGCGCGCCTGGCGAAATTGCCGATGATCTCGCGGGCGCACTCGCGTTTCGTGGCCGGCGTCGGCTGGCGGGTGAAGATGCGGCGGTGGGTTTCCGGCAGCGGTTGCGCGCCGGAAGGGCCGGCGACTTCCAAAGATTCGATGATCAGATTGCGGTCACGTCTGCGGGGATCGGGTTCTTTGGCGTTGAAATAATTGTTGATGTAGGCCGCGGCCAGCAGGTGCTCGCCCGCGGGCATTTTCATTTTGAATTCATAGACCTGCGGCGCGCTCTCGACCGCCGGCACGTCGAACACCTTGAACGGCTTGCCGTCGAGCCGGAATTCCATGCGCGCCGGATCGGGGCCGGCCTGCTGGCCGAAGGCGCGCGCGCGGAAAATATATTCGCCCTCGCGGGGAAATTTGAACCGCGTGAAGACCTCGCCTTCGCGGTTGAGGATGCGCGCGCCCCGGTTGCCGTAGGGGCCGCCGGTGTCGGAGGATTGCAGCGACGCCGCCGCGAACCGCCTGACCGGGCCGTTGGTGGAAAAGCCGGTGACGATGGCTGTATCGAGCACGTGGCCGGCGGCGGCGAGATATTTTTCCAGGAGAATCGGCGGCAGCGAGAGCACGTCGCCGATGTTGTCAAAGCCGTAACCCGAATCGTCGGCGGGGAAATCGTCGGCGGGCCGGAAGTTGACGCCCACCAGGTCGCGGATGGTGTTGTTGTATTCGGTGCGGTTGAGCCGGCGCAGGGTGACGCGGCCGGGGTCGGGATGGTCGCAATCGCACTGGAAGACAACGCGCTCGATCCAGACGGCCAGGAGGTCGCGCTCGGTCTGCGAAGGCTGAGGTTTTTTCTCCGGCGGCATGACGCGGTTCCGCAAGTTGTTCAAGACGGTTTCCCAGGTCTTGAGGTCCCTGGACATCGCGGCGGCATCGGGATACGAATCGAGGGCCAGGCCGCCTTTTTTCATGCCGTCGCCGTGGCAATCGTAGCAATACCGGGTGACCAGCGGCTTGATGTGTTTTTCATACGAGAGTTTCTCCGGTTTTGAGGCCGTGGAGTCCGGCCGCTTGAAGAAGTCAAACCATCCTGCCCGGGCGTTGCCCCAGCCCAGCAAGAGGAAGAACGCTAGAATGCCGCGCAAAAACATTGATGAACCCTGATAATGCGATTGGACGGTTCTGTCCAATTTCTATTCCTGCTTCAACACCGCTTTCGAGTCCGGCGGAATTTTGAGGGTCGGTTCACCTTTGAGGTAGCCGAGCGACGCGAGAAACACGTCGGCTTGCTGCGCGGTCACTTCGCTCCACGGCGACTTGTTGAAGAACCCGTGCGCCATGCCCTCGGCCGTGTACATTTCGGCGTGATTGCCCAGTTCCTTCGCCCGGGCCAGATATTCCCGCCCGTGGGCGAGCAACGTGTCGGTGGTCCCGAAGAAAATCACCGCCGGCGGCGCGCCCTGTTTCATGAAGAAGGTCGGCGAAATCTTCCGGCCAATATCCTCACCCGCCGCGTTGGTGATGACGTTTGAATTTTTCGATTCGGAAACCCGGGCGAGGTTCAGCGCCGGATTGAAGAGCACCATCGCATTGGGCACACACGAAATGTTCAGGTTGTCATCGGGCGCGTCAAATCCTTCGACCATCGCCACGGCGGCCGCCAGGTGCCCGCCCGCCGAGCCGCCCGACGCGATGACCTTATGCGGGTCCACCCCCAATTCCTCCGCCCGGCCGCGCAGCCACCGCATCGCGCTCTTGGCGTCCTCGACGCATTTGTCCGGTGTGGTGTGCTGGCGGCTCAGGACGCGGTAGTCGGCGCGCAGCGTCACCAGGCCGCGCGTGGCGAAATATTCGGCTTGCGCAAGGAACTGGGTGGGCGAGCCGTTGCGCCAGCCGCCGCCGAAGAAGAAAATGATGGCCGGCCGTTTGTCGCTGTTTTTCCAGCCGGGCGGATTATGAACGAACAAGGACAGTTCGCCCTGCGGCGTTTTTTTATAGACAAACTCCCTGGCTTCTCCGCTGGTGGATTTGCCATTCTTAAGCTCAAAGGATTTTGCGGCTGCGGCGCGCAGCGGAACCGGCGCCGCCAGGCCCGCCGCCAGCATCAGTGTTGTGATGATCGTTTTCATGGGAATGTTGAGGCGAGTATGCCGTCAACTGTTTGTTTTTGCCAACCTTCTTCTGGCACCCATTTTATGCCTCCCGGTGACCCGCTGGTTTATCTGCGGCTGGATTTGTCTTGGAACAACAACGGCAAAGTCTCGTGAAGATCATGGCGCCACACCGGCCACGCGTGCCCGCCTTCGCGGGGATGAAAAATGTGCTTGATGCCGGCCTGCGCCAGCGTCTCGGAAAACTTCTTACTCGCCTCGAACCCCTGGTCCTGCCGGCCGCAGCCGATCCACAGCAGGCTAAACTTTGCATTCAAAGATTTCGGGTCAGCCAGCAGCTTCGTCAACGTCCCTTGCGTCGCGCCCGCACCCGCACTGAACACGCCCACGGCGCTGAACCGGTCGGGATGGCTCAGGCCGATGTTCGCCGACTGTCCGCCACCCATGGAGAGTCCGGCAATCGCGCGATGCCCGGCATCGGCGTAAACGCGATAAGATTTTTCGACGAGCGGAATGACTTCGTTGAACAAGTCGTCCCGGAAAGCGGCCGTGTTGCGGTCCCTCCCGGCTTCGCGCGGTTCATCGGGGCGCTGCGCCCCTGCGGGTGTGTGGCCGTACGGCATCACGATGAGCAGCGGTTTCATTGTCTTTTCGGCCAGCAGATTGTCCGCGATCAGGTTCGCGCGGCCAATCGCCGTCCAGCCGCTCTCGTCATCGCCGGACCCGTGCAGCAGGTAGAGCACGGGGTATTTCGTGGACCGGGTCGGATCGTAACCGGGCGGCGCATAAACGAAAACGCGCCGCGTCACGCCGAGCCGTTGCGAGAAGTAAGTGTGGATCGTAACGGCGCCGTGAGGAACATTTTTCTCCGCGTAAAACATCGGCGACCCGCCGGGAACTTCGACAAGGTTCTGCGTGGAACGGCCGGTTTTCAATTTCGGATTGCGGGGATCAACCGTCGGCACGCCATCCACGTTAAAGAGATACCAGTAGATCTCCGGTTTCAGCGTCACGCTGACGCTCCATAGTCCGTGTTCGTCCCTGGCCAGTTTCTGCCGCTGCCCGCCCGTCCACTCGCCCGACACCGTCACGTCCGCCGCCTTGGGCGCGAGGAGGCGGAAGGTCACTTCGCCGCCGGGCCGAACCTCCGGCGAAACAACAGGCTCCGCGCTTCGAAGGGATGCGATGCCCGCGAAGAACAAACCAAACGCGGTGACGACACGGAACATGGTTGGGAAATTTTTCATGGTGTAACGGCCGGTCGAACGCCAGAGATAGCGACCGCCGCCGACAGGAACGGTGGAGCGCACGAGGCGTGTCTGAATTGTCGCCCGGCGTAGAGCGGACAAGCGCAGCGGCGGTTCACTCCACCGATTTTGTCAGGCGTCATTTGGAGTCCTCTGAATATTCCGAACAATCCATCGCACCAAGAGCACGTAGGCAATCGCATCGAGTACCCACATCGAAGCCTGAACGTAAGAAATGGCTTTGAAGTAGGCGAGTGTAGCCCCGCTCGACGAAAACGGAATAAAGGTGCGCTCTGTGAATGCAAGATACAGGTTATCGACTGAGGAGACAGCTCCGATGGTGTGAATGATTGCAAGTGCGAGAAACACCCTGGCTCGGCGAAATCTGGCGAACGCGTACCACCATACCGCACCCGTAGCAAAGCTCGTGAGCAGGCTGATCGTTGCATACACTTGGCGTGAGGGGTCCATTTGCGTCATGAAGCCTGATGACTGCGCTCACCACGCGGATTTCCCGGTCGCGCGCGAATTGTTTTTGAGGTGCTGGTCGAAGAAGGCCACGACCATCGGGCTGACGTCGCGTCCGCCGAAGCCGTGGCCGGCGCCTTCGACGATGTGCAACGTCACAGTCACGCCGGCCTTCCTCAACGCAGCTTCGAGCAACTCGCTCTGGTTCAAAGGCACCGCCGGGTCCTTGTCGCCGTGCATGATGAGAAAAGGCGGATCGCCCTTGCTGACGTAGGTGATCGGGTTGGCCTTCGCTGCCTTGCCCTTGTTCTCCTGAATGGCGCCGCCGAGCAACAGCGCTTCCGGCGAGTCCGGCGCGTCGTGCTTGATCGCGCTGGGGAACTTGCTCATCTGCGTGAAGTCCGTCGGGCCGAACCAATCGCATACCGCCTGCACGCGACTGGAGAACTTGAGGTTTTCGCCCTGGTCGAACTCCTTCACATCGCCGGTGGCGCCGAGCAACGCGACCAAATGCCCGCCGGCTGAAGCGCCCCAGACGCCGATGTGGTCGGGATCGTAGTTGTATTTCGCCGCGTTGGCGCGCAGCCAGCGGAGGGCAGCTTTGCAATCCTCGATTTGCGCCGGGAAAATCGCGTGCTGGCTCAGGCGATAGGTGATGCTCGCGACCGCGTAGCCCTGGGTCGTGAACGGCAGCGCGGGGGGATTGCCCTTGCCGCCGGAGCGCCAGCCGCCGCCGTGGATCCAAACGACGAGGGGCAGCTTCCCGCCCTTCTCCGGCAGGTAGAGGTCGAGTTTCTGCCGCTCATGGCCGCCGGGGACGTATTCGAGGTCGCGGAGGAACTTGACGCCTTCGGGGATTTTTGCAGGAGCGGCCTTGCCCGGCGGCTGGCCCCTGGCATCGGGTCCCTTGGCGGGTTGCTGCCCAGGAGCCCAAGCGACGAAGGCGATGGTGAGGAGGGCGGCGGTACAAGGCAGACGAAGTTTCGCGTTCATAGACTTGCTTAGGGAGACGTTGCACCGTTTCGATTTGTTACAAAAGCCAAATCTCAAAATCCATTTGGTGAATTCCGTCCGTTGCGGCCATACTCAGCCCATGACCATCATCACGGATGAACGCTGCACCGGCTATGGCGCGCACGGTCACCCCGAACGGCCCGCGCGCATAACGAAGACGCTGGAAAAATTGCGGTGCCAGCAGGAACTCGCCATCACCTGGGCCGAACCGCTGCTGGTTTCGGAGGCAACGATCCTCCGCGCGCACACCACCGGGCATCTGGCGCGCATGAAGCGCGCCACGGAGGATTTCGACGGCGACACGCCGGCTTACGCGGAAATTTTCGAACACGCGCAGCACTCGGCAGGTGGCGCGTTGCACGCCTTGAAGGCCGCACGGGCGGGCGAGACGGGGTTCTCGCTGCTGCGCCCGCCGGGCCATCACGCGACGCCGGATCGCGCGATGGGTTTCTGCTACTTCAACAACATCGCCATCGCCGTTCTCGAAGCGCTGGCCACGGGCACGGAACGAGTGGCGGTGTTCGACTTCGACGTGCATCATGGCAACGGCACCGAGGCGATACTGCTGAACCATCCGCACACGGCGTTTTACTCGATTCACCAGCACCCGTGCTATCCCGGCACGGGCACGTCCGACGTGGGCACCAATTGCTTCAACTATCCCGTGCCGCCGCATACGCCGCGCGAGGAATTTCGCAAGGTGCTGGAGCGCGCGCTGGCGGATTTGCAGAAATTCAAGCCCGCGCTCGTGGCCGTCTCAGCCGGGTTTGACGCCTACGCGCGCGACCCGTTGGCGCAGGAGACGCTCGAAGCCGAGGACTTTCACTGGCTCGGTGAATTGGTCCGCAAGCTGGGCGTGCCGGCTTTCAGCCTCCTCGAAGGAGGTTACAGCAACGACTTGCCTGAATTGATTTTCGCTTACTTGAAAGGGTTGGAGGGGAGGTAGAAACTTGTTTAACGCAAAGGCGCAACGCGGCACAGCCGCAACCAAATTACCACGCAGCCTGATTAAACGCAGAGGACGCAAAGGTTCTCGTCCCGCAGGGCGGGACCGCAGAGAAAATCCGCCTCGACGTTCCTCGGCACCAACCTCTGCATCCTTCGCGTTAAAAAATCTTTGCGGAATTGATTGAATCGTACGGATAGCGGTGCGAGGAGATATTGGAGTTGCGATTTACGCGCCACAAGCTGAAGCCGCGTAAATCGTAAATCGAACATCGCAAATCGCGCCGATTCCGGCATCGTTCACTTCTGCAACGCGCCGGGCTTCATCGCGGCGTTATGTTGTTCGATCCGCTTCAACAACCCGGCGACAATTTCCGGATGCGCTGCCGCGACGTTGTATTTCTCGCCGGGGTCAGTGTCCACGTTGAAGAGCAGCGGCGGGTTGTGTTCGGTCACGGGCCAGTTGCCCCACTTCTCGGTCGCGGCCGGGTTCACCGTCTTGCGATGGATTTTCCACGGGCCTTGGCGCACGGCCCAGACTTCCTCGCCAAAATAGTAAAACATCAGCGGCGCGCGGCCCGGATCGTTTTGGAACAGCACCGGCGAAATATCCACACCGTCAATTGGCCGGTCGGTTGGCACTTTGCCGCCGCCGAGCTTGATGAATGTGGTGAACAAATCCATTGCGGTGGCGAAGGCGGGCGTGGTGACGCCGGCGGGAATTTTGCCCGGCCAGCGGAAGATCGCCGGCTCGCGAAAGCCGCCTTCCCACGTGCTGACCTTGCCCTCGGTGAACGGCCCGGGCGACCCGCCATCGAGCTTGCGGCCGATCCACGGGCCGTTGTCCGACGTAAACATCACCAGCGTGTCGCGATCAATGCCGAGGTCTTTCAGCGCCTTGAAGACTTCACCGCTCGACCAGTCAATCTCCTCGAGGGTGTCGCCGTAGAGGCCGCGGCGGCTCTTGCCCTTGAATTTCCCGCTCGCGGCCAGCGGCACGTGCGGGAACGTGTGCGCCAGGTAAAGAAAGAAGGGCATTTTTTTCTTCACCTGCTCGCGGATGAATTTGAGCGACTCGTCGGTGTACCACTGGGTCAACTGGCTTTGGTCGGGTTCTTCGTTGGGTTTGTTGATCAAGTCGAAGTTGCGGAAAAGCATGTGCGGCGGGTCGCCGTTGAAGGTCGGGTTGTCGGGCTGCGCCCACGGGCTCATGTCGTTGGCGTAGGCGAGTCCGAAGTAGTAATCGAAGCCGTGGTTGAGCGGAAGAAATGGCCGCTGCCAGCCGAGGTGCCATTTGCCGATGCACGCGGTGGCATAGCCAGCTTTCTTCAGCGCGTCGGCGATGGTGATTTCCGTCGCGACGAGGCCGCCGGTGGATTTGGGAATCAACACCTGCGTCAGGCCGCTGCGAACCGGGTAACGTCCGGTCAACAACGCCGCGCGGCTCGGCGTGCAAACCGACGACGCGACGTAGAATTGCGTGAACTTCATTCCCTCGGCGGCCATGTGGTCGAGGTGCGGCGTGGCGATGGTCGGATGGCCGTAGCAACCGAGGTCACCATAACCCGCGTCATCAGCGAGGAGGATGATGAGGTTGGGCTGTTTCGTTGCGGCGTGACTGGAAAGGCTGCCGCCGAACAGGGCGGCGATCAGGAGAATGAATAGCGGCTTTAGACGATTGTTCATGGCGAATGAGGGTCGGCAAATTGCAAAACAATTATTTTGATTTTTGCTTCGCGTCTTTCTTCGCGTTGTAAATTTCCCACGGCACCACGCCGGCTTTTTTCGCCCACACATCGAATTTCGCGGCGAGTTCGCGGACTTTCTCCGGATGCTGGACGGCGAGATTGTTCAACTCCGTGCGGTCGGCTTCCATGTCGTAGAGTTCCCATTCGCCCGGATGGCGCGAGACGAGCTTCCATTTGCCCTGGCGCACGGCGCGATTGCCCTCGTGCTCCCAATAAATTTCCTCGTGGCCGGCGCGCGTCTTGCCTTGGAAGATCGGCAGCAGGCTTTTGCCTTCGAGGGGAATGATTTGCTTGCCGTGGTAGCTCTTCGGATACGATGCGCCGGCGACGTCGAGGCAGGTGGCCATGAGGTCAATCAGGTGGCCGGGCTGCGCGGTGATGGTGCGCTTCTTGATGGTAGCGGGCCACCAGGCGATCAGCGGCGTGGCGATGCCGCCTTCATGCACCCAATGTTTGTAGAGGCGGAACGGCGTGTTGCTGACGTTGGCCCAGGGCGGGCCGTAGCTGGCATACGTGTCGGGCGGACCGGGCAGGATGGCCGTCGAATTACCCGTGCGCATCGGGCTGCCGTCGGGCGCCGCTTCCGGCACATACGGCGCGTGCATGTTTGCTCCCAGATTTTCCGCGCACCCGCCGTTGTCGGCGAGGAACAGCACGAGCGTGTTGTTGTCCGCGCCGGCTTCCTTGAGCCGGGCGAGAATTTTCCCGATGCCCTGGTCGAGCCGGTCAATTTGCGCGGCGTAAACGGCCATGCGATGGGCCTGCCATTCCTGGTCCGGAGCGTCGGTCCAGGCGGAAACATTTTTATCACGCGGCGTGAGCGGCCATTTTGCGTCCACGAGGCCGAGTTCAATTTGTTTCTTGTGGCGCGCCTCGCGCAATGCATCCCAACCGCCCAGGTATTTGTCCTTGTATTTGGCGATGTCCTCGGGCAACGCGTGCAACGGCCAGTGCGGCGCGGTGAAAGCCACGTAAAGAAAGAACGGCTGCGGCTGCTTCCCAAACTCCCCGATGTAGCGCGCGGCATTGTCGCTGATCGCGTCGGTCAAATAGTAATGCCCGCCCTCGGTCCTGGCCGGCTGGTTGTCGCGTGTGAGCGAGGCCGGGTCGTAGTAGCTGGAGGCGCCGTGAATGATGCCGTAATATTTTTCAAAGCCGCGCTGCAACGGCCAGTTGTGCTTCGATTCAGTAAACGGCGTGACGTGCCATTTGCCGGCCATCGCGGTGTGATAGCCGGCCAGCCGCAACGCCTCGGCAATGGTCACAGCGCGGTCGCTCAAGTCACCCTTGTAACCCGCAAAGCCGTGGTCCGGAAGCGGGCGTCCGCCGCTTTCGACCATGTGGCCGACGCCGGCCTGGTGGGGGTAAAGCCCCGTGAGCAGCGCCGCCCGCGTGGGGCAGCAGCGGGCCGTGTTGTAAAACTGAGTGAAGCGCAAACCGCCGGCAGCCAGCTGGTCGAGGTTCGGCGTGGCAATTTCAGAGCCGTAGCAGCCGAGGTCGGAAAATCCCATGTCGTCGGCCATCATGAGGAGGATGTTCGGTCGCGACTTTTCGGCGGCCGGCGCGGAAAGGAAACAACCCATGAGGACGGCCCAACCCATCAGCCAGGCCCAAGCGACGTTCCGGCGATTCATGGGCGAAACGAAAACATAAAGGCCGGGGGGTTCCAAGAAAAAGGTTTGGGCAACGGCGCGGTTGTCCTCAGCCGCAGCCACCGGAACACGCCAAGGCTCCGCAAGACTTTCCATACGCTCTTCTCGCGTGAACGTGCTGCGGCTGTGGACAGCCGCGCTCCTTTGGCGGTACTTTCGCGCTTTGAAAACATTTCCCTTCCGCCCACTCCGTTTCTCATTCATCTTTGCATCATGGGTACGCGACGTGAAGCGCGCGAGCGCGCCGTGCAGTTTTTATTTCAGCACGATTTGAACCCGCCGGAATACCTGGCGGAGGCGCTGGACCATTTCTGGGAATCGCAACGCACGGCCGCTCTGGCTGAGGAGAAAGGCAACGCCACCTGGGGTCAAAAAACCGAACTCCCGCCGCCGACCACCGAGGAAGCCGCTGTGCGACTCTTTGCCGACCCACTCATCCAGGGGGTCATCGCCCACCGGGAGGAACTGGACCAGCAGATCAGCAAACTCGCCTTGAACTGGGAACTGCACCGCATCGCCGCGGTGGACCGCAACATTCTGCGTCTGGCCATGTTTGAAATGCTGCATCGGGATGACATCCCGCCCGTCGTCAGCATCAACGAGGCGGTGGACATCGCCAAAAAATATTCCACGGAGGACAGCGGCAAGTTCGTCAACGGCATCCTGGACAAGTTCAAGGGCGAGCTGATGCGGCCGGCGCGGATCGTGAAATGAAAAAGTCAGTGTCCAATGTTCGGCATTCAGTATTCAGAAGCGCGCGACCAGCACTGTCAACTGGTTGCTGAATACCGAAGGCCGATTACTGATTACTGGTTACTGATTACTGAAAATGTTCGCCGACCTCCATCTGCACACCCACTTTTCCGACGGCACCTGGACACCGGAGCAACTGGCCCGCGAAGGCCGGCGGCACGGGCTGGCGGCGCTGGCGCTGACCGATCATGACACCGTGGAAGGTTGCGCGCGCATGGCGGCGGCTTGCCTGCAGGAGGGCGTGGAGTTCGTGCCCGGCACCGAGTTGACGGCCGAGCAGGACGGCCACGAACTTCATTTGCTCGGCTTTTTCATGGACACGGAAAATCCCCAACTGCTCCGCGAGATCGCCCGGTTCCAGAAAGTCCGCCAGGACCGGATTCGCGAGATGGTCCAGCGTCTCAACCAGCTCGATATTCCGCTGCAGGCCGAGGCCGTCTTCGCCCTCGCCAATTGTCTTTCCCCCGGACGGCCGCACGTCGGGCGCGCCCTGGTGGAGGCGGGCTTTTGCAAAAGCCTCGACGAAGCCTTCGAGCGGTTCCTGAAGAAAGGCCGGCCCGCGTGGGTGCCCAAGTTCAAAATCTTTGGCCCGGCGGCCATCGCACTGCTCCACCAGGCGGGCGGCGTGGCGGTGATGGCGCATCCCGGCCTGAATCGCCGCGATGAATTGATCCCGCCCCTGGTCGAGGCCGGGCTGGACGGCTTGGAATGTTTCCATCCCAAACACTCAGCCGCGATGTCGGAGCGCTACCAGCGCCTGGCCCTGGACCATCGTCTGCTCGTCACCGGGGGTTCCGATTGCCACGGCATGAACAAGGGCAAACCGCTCATCGGCTCGGTGAAGCTGCCCTACGAGCACGTGGAAACACTCAGGCGCAAGCACGGCGAGAAAATTGCAACCACGAATGGACACGAATAGCCACGAATTCCCTTGTCACATGGACGTTACAAATTTCCACGGATCATCCATTACGAAATCTGAAGATAAATCAGTGTCAATCTGTGCAATCCGTGTCTCCCTATTCGATTCGTGTTCATTCGTGTCCATTCGTGGTTAAGATACCATGGGAATCTTTTCCAAATTCAAAGCCGGCCTGCACCAAACCCACGCACGACTGGCGCACGACCTCAAGCGCATCGTCACCGGCTCGCCCAAGCTGACCGGCGCGACACTTGAAGAACTTGAACACGCGCTGCTCGCCGCCGACCTCGGCATGGCCACGACCACGCGCATCGTGGCCGAAGTGAAAAAGGCCTGCGAAACGCAGGGCGGCGCCGGGTTGGACGTTCTCGCGATTGCGCGCAACGAAGTGGAGAAAAGCCTCTCGTCGGCCCCCGCCCCCCTTCATCGTCAGCCCGGCGGGCTGGCGGTGGTTTCGGTGGTCGGCGTCAATGGCTCGGGCAAGACCACCACCGCCGCCAAGCTGGCCAGGCTGATCCAGTCGCGCGGCGAAACGGTTTTGCTTGCCGCCGGCGACACCTTTCGCGCCGCCGCCATCGAGCAGATCAAGCTCTGGGGCCAGCGCCTGCACGTCCCGGTCATCGCGGGCGCTTATGGCGCCGACCCGGCGGCGGTCGCCCACGACGCGATTTCCGCCGCGCTCGCGCAGCACGCGCATTACCTGATCGTGGATACCGCGGGCCGGATGCACACCAAACACAATCTGATGCAGGAATTGCAGAAGTTGCATCGCGTGATGAACCGCAAGCTGCCCGGCGCGCCGCACGAAGTGTTGCTCGTGCTCGACGCCACCACCGGGATGAACGCCTTGAACCAGGCGCGCGAGTTTCACAAGGCCGTGCCGCTCACCGGACTGGTCATCACCAAGCTCGACGGCACGAGCAAAGGCGGCATGGCGGTGGCGATTCAGCAGGAACTGGGGCTGCCCATCAAATTCATCGGCCTCGGCGAGCAACCGGACGATTTGCAACCCTTCGACACGAAACAATTCGCGCAGGCGTTGTTTGACGAATAAGAAAACGCTTTCGCGAACGCCAGATTTCGGTTACTTTGACCACGTGAACGCAAGCCTTCAAACCCGGGATAAGGTCTGGACGTATGAGGACTATTTGGGCCTCGACGATGGCGTCTATTTGGAAATCATCAACGGCAAGGCTTTTATGTCTCCCGCACCGGAACTTTTCCATCAACGCTGGGCGCGCAAAATCTTTTTGGCAGTGGAGCGTCATGTGGAAGCCGGCAAGCTGGGCGAGGTTTTTTTTGCGCCGGTTGATGTCGTCCTGGATGACCTGAACGTCGTTCAGCCCGACCTCGTTTTCGTCTCGACGGCCAACGCCGGATTGCTCGCACGCCGCGGTGTCATGGGCGCGCCGGACCTGGTGGTGGAGATCATCTCGCCGGACAGCTCGCGCCGCGACCGCTATGACAAGCGCGAACTGTATGCTCGCTTTGGCGTGAAAGAATTCTGGCTGGCCGATGTCGCCAAATGTTCCATCGAAATTCTTTCGCTTCACAAGGGCGGCTACCAGTTGCTCTCCTGCGCCACGAACGAAGGAAAAGTCCGTTCGGAGGTTCTTCCTGGATTTGAACTCGACCTTGCGTCGCTGGTTTGAGACCCGCTCAACCGCGCAGCCTCAGCGAGCAACCGGACGATTTGCAGCCCTTCGACGCGAAACAGTTCGCGCAGGCGTTGTTTGAGGAATGAAAAGCAAACGAAGGAGCAAACTATGCAAATTGAAATCCGCAAACTAATCAGTGAATACAAAAAAGGTAAATGGGGTTTTCTTTTGACGGTCTTGGAAAAGCCAGAGATATTAATTTGCCTGGTAATTTTCTTACTCCTGCTTGTTTGTGAAAGTTATTACAAGAACAAGACTTCAGCCGAGCACACTACAACTTTTATCGGGGGGATTTTTTCCGTTTTTGGCTTTGTATTGCTGTGGAGTGCCTGGGTAACCGCATACAGGCATCGGAAAAGATATAAAAATCAACTGATGCCAACGTCGGAGTATTATGTCAGTTTGAGCAATGTTGGCTGTGAGCGGGGTGTAAAAGATTTTTGGATCGAAAATAACAATTGGCGAATGTTGATTGGTTATAGAGAAACCAAGTCGGCGTTTCACCTGGATTACGGAACGCGTGGTTTTGTTATACCGAAAGCTGACTTCAAAACTCCCGAGGCCATTGAAGAATTTAGAGGGTTTTTGAAGAAAAAGTTTGTTCGTGCTTAATCATCGTCAATTCATGCGCCTCGCCCTTCGCCTCGCGCGGCGTGGCTACGGCACGACTTCGCCGAATCCGATGGTGGGTGCGGTGCTGGTAAAGGGCGGTAACGTCGTCGGGCGCGGCTGGCATCGGCGGGCGGGCGAGGCCCACGCGGAAATTGAGGCGCTGCGTGACGCGCAGAGTCGTGGACACAGACCGCGCAGCGCGACGCTTTACGTCACGCTCGAACCGTGTTGCACGCACGGATGCACCCCGCCCTGCACGGACGCCATCATCGCCGCCGGCATCAAGCGCGTGGTGGTCGGCGCAGTTGACCCGAACCCGAAACATGCGGGCAGGGGTTTCAAGATTTTGAAACAAGCAGGAATCGAAGTTGTAATGATCGGCAAAGGTCGGGCGCGTCACTCCGTGCGCGCCGTTTCCAATTTGAGCCAGCGGCGCGCACGGAGTGACGCGCCCTACCAGGAACTGACCGACGAGTGCGCGCGGTTGAACGAGGCGTTCAATCACTGGATTGTTCACCGCACACCGTTCGTCACCGTGAAAGCCGCGATGACGCTCGACGGCAAAATCGCCACCGCCGCCGGCGAGTCGAAGTGGATCACCGGCGAGCAGGCGCGCGCCCACGCCATGAAACTGCGCCAGGGCGCGGATGCCATCCTGGTCGGCGTCAACACGGTTCTGGCGGATGATCCGGCACTGACATTCCGCCCGGTCGCTGGTTCGGAAAGAAACATCCAACATCCAACGCCCCGGCGCGTCGTTCTCGACTCCCTGGCGCGCACCCCGTTGGACGCAAGAGTCGTGACCGACGAACAGGCGACATTGACGACCATAGTGGTGAGCCGGCTCGCGCCAAAGAATCGGAGGGCGGCTTTGGCCAGACAGGTCAACGTTTGGGTCGCGCCGGTAGCCAGATCGCAAATCGCCAAGCGCAAACCGCAAATTGATTTATCTTGGTTGCTGAAAAAACTGGGCGCGGAAAACATCACCAACCTGCTGGTCGAAGGCGGCGGCGAGGTGAATGCCTCGTTTCTCCTGCGAGGGCTGGCGCAGCGCGTCGCGTTTTTCTATGCGCCCAAAATCCTCGGCGGCCGCGACGCGCGCAGGGCGGTCGCCGGCGAGGGCGCGAGGCGGCTCACCGAGGCCCTAGAACTTCACGACGTGGAATGGCGCCGGCTCGGCCCGGATTTGCTGTTGACCGCAAAGGTTGGAGTTCGAGCTTGAGAGGCTGCGTGAAAAATACCCCAATGCCGCATCCTCGTCGTTCTCGTACTCGTCCTCGTCCTCGGAAACCCTTGAAAAATCGAGGACGAGGACGAGAACGAGGACGAGGACAAACCGTCACTAAGGGTTTTTCACACAGCCTCTCGAGCTTGCCTTCCCAACCATCTCCAACAAACTCAAACAAGCTGAAGCTTGAACTCCAAACCCGGACAAGCTGAAGCTTGAACTCCAAACCCGGACAAGCTGAAGCTTGAACTCCAACAACCATGTTCACCGGCATCGTTGAGGAAACAGGAACCATCGAGCGCGTCGAACCGGCCGCGAACGCGATTCAACTGACTGTCCGAGCCACCGTGTGCGGCCGCGGTCTGAAAGTGGGCGACAGTCTGGCGGTCAACGGTTGTTGTTTGACCGTGGTGAAGGTGGCCCCGCGCGGCAAATCCAGACTCGTCCGGCTCGATCTCCTGCAGGAAACCTGGAAACGCACCAACTTGCGGTTCGTCAAGAGCGGTTCGTTGGTGAACCTGGAGCGTTCGCTGCGCGCCGGAGACCCGCTGGGCGGGCATTTTGTGAACGGCCACATTGACGGCACCGGCCGGATCCGGCGCTGGGAACGCGTGGGGCGGGATTACTTGCTGGAGGTTGCCGCCCCGCCGGACGTGAGGCGCTTCGTCGTCTTCAAAGGCTCCATCGCCATTGACGGCATCAGCCTGACGATTGCCGGGGTCGGCAAAAACAATTTCCGCGTCTGGATCATCCCGCACACCCGCGCGGTGACGGCGTTGCGGGAACGAAACGTCGGCGACGCCGTGAATCTGGAGGCGGACATTCTGGGCAAGTACGTGGAGCAATTGATCGGGCGGAAGGCGCGGCGTTGACCCGCGGTCGGAAATCACCGTGCTTATTTGGCTTCAATCTGGCGTATCCGCGAGGCCGGAACCCGGACTTCCTTGCCGGAGGCGTCCTTGAAGACGTAACACCCGCGGTCATCCAGTTTGGGCCGGGAATGGGCCTGGATCACGTCGGAGTTGCTCAGGGTGATGTCGTAGCGGGTCCGGCAGCCCGCGCACAAAGCGAGCAGCAACAGGACAGAAAAAATAATGCTCTGCATGATCGCGGACAAATTCAACCGGCCCAAAAAAGAATGGTGCGCTTAGCAGGACTTGAACCTGCACGGGTTTCCCCACTACCACCTCAAAGTAGCGTGTCTGCCAATTCCACCATAAGCGCGCCCGGTTCCATTGAAACAATCCCACAAAAGTCTGCAAGCGCAATTTCCACCGCCCCCCTCCCGGGCCAGGGCCAAGGGGCACTGCCATTGAATCAAGGCCAAGACACGCTAAAGCGTGGACACCGAACGCGCGGAAACCCGTTTGGTGTCCCCGCTTTAGCCGTGTCGATGCAGTTGAAAACCACGAATGGACACGAATAGACACGAATGCGATTGACTGATGGACGGTTTGGTCTTTCTTCGCACTTCTCACCGTTTGGTGAGTCTGACCAACTCTGGCAAAAAGTCTGGGTAGGCCCGT
>CAZIFU010000206.1:0-7703 GCA_964539075.1 uncultured Verrucomicrobiota bacterium
TGACCCGATGCGCGGCTCCCCTCATCCTTCCCTACCCATGAACCTCGCTGGCTGCGCAACGATGCGGCAAGGAAGCGGCTGATCGAAGTCGCGAAGCGTTTGGAGTGCGCCGGCCCCAGCCGGCGCTTTCCACGTCATCAACAGCGCCGACTCGCGTCGGCGCACTCCAAACGCTGACGCGCGGGCGAAAGCTCCATCCGGTTCAGGGGCACAATTCGTGAACTTCGATTCATGGAATCTCTCCCCTTATCGGATGAGGGGAGAAGGTGGTCCCGCCGTGTCGGGACCGGGTGAGGGGTGCGCCTACAATGATCCGATTCTTTTCAAGAAAGGGTATCACGCCCAACTGTTTTTTCCGCTGGCCACGTCCTTGCCGAGATCAATGAAGGGCTGAAGTGATTTGGCGAAAGCCGGCGGTGGCGGCGCGTCCACTGGCACCGGCGGCGGCGGCGGCGCTGGTGGCGTCTGGACCTTCGGCAGCGTCAGGTCGGGCGCTTGAAGTTTGGGCTGCGGAACGCTCGGCATGGGCGGCCCCTTCACCAGGCCCGCCGCCAGCAGCACCGCCCCCGCGACCGCCGAGCCGGTCAACGCCGGCGTGTTCACCGCGGGCGCCTGAACGGCAGGCGCCTGGACCTTTGGCGCCTGCATGGCGGGAGCCTGCGCGGCCGGAGTTTGCATTGCGGGCGCGGGGCTTTGTGACCACGCGGCGGCTTGCGCGGACCAGGCGCCCGGCCCGCGATGATCGGTCGCCGCCGCCGCGGTCGCGCTGGCTGCTTGCGTCGCGGGACTCGGATTCTTCACCCAGGCTTCCGCCGCGTTGAGCGCGTTCATGTCCGACGGCGAAAGTTTCCCGGCCACCTTGCGCGAGCTTTGGCAGGCCCACCAGACCGAGTCGCGCTCCGGCAGGCCGTGGGCCAGCGCGTGGACGGCGTCGGTGGACATTTTTTTCTTCTCGAGTTCAGCGATATACTCGGCGGGAGTCTGGTCGGGCTTGACGAGCGAGAGGGCGGCCGGTTGCGGCTGGTATTTTTTTGTAAGATCCGCCGCCGTGGGAGCCGTGATTTTCGGCAGCGGCTGGGGTGTGTCGAAAAAGAGCATACGTTATTGTCTCAAAGCCTTCGGAGGGACGAGCTACGCGAGTCCCACTTCTTCACCCGTTTCCGTCGTCGAGAGACTCGCGTAGCTCGTCCCTCCGAGAGCCAGGAGTTTTGGGACAGTCTCATACGCCGAGGGCTATCTGGCCTTGATAACCCAGCCGCTTTTGACTTCGCGGTCGCCGGCGTAGTTGGCCTTGCTGCGGTCCTCCTGCACGGTGTCGAGCACAACTTCGCCGGCGAGTTTTTCATCGGTGAAAACCACCTGGCCCTTGTCGTCCTTGGTGTCCACGGTTTCGTAGAGATTGAGTTTGTCGCCCATTTTCAAGCCGTGCTTGCTGCCGAGTGAAATAATGACGGTTGTCTTGTTGATCACCGCGAGCACTTTGCCCGGCGTTTGTTTGAGCAGTTCGAGGCCGGCCTGCGCTTCGGCCTGTAGTTTGCCCTGCGCCTGGGCCTGGTTGCGGCGGCGGCCGGATTCGGGCAGGTCGAGCACGGCCAGATCATGGGTCAGGTTGGTGACCGCCTTGACGGTGGCCTTGCCGAGCGCGCTGTTCATAAACTCGCGGTTGTCATAGCCGATGCGGCCGCCGGAGCCTTTGACGGCGACGCCGATGTCAAAGCCGGTTCCCTTTTCGGCGGCGACGGCTTTGCCGGTGTGGAGGATCTTGCGCGTGTAGACGTCCACCACCCGCCAGTCAATCTGAACGTCGGAAGTCGTGGTGCGCAAGCCCAGGTTGCCGAGACTGCCGGGCACAAAACCGTCCAACCCCACGCGCTCGGACTTGGAGCCGAAGCGCGTGACTTTGCCGCGGAACATGAAATCGGCTCCGGCGAACCCGCCTTTCTCGACGCGCTCCTGCGCGCCCACGTAGCCGGCCTCCCCCAGCCGGATTTCCTCCGCCAGCTCCTTGAGCGCGGTGGATTCGAGCACTTCAAATTTGTTGAGCTTGTTCAACTCGGTGATGAGCATCTCGGCCAGGCCTTCGCCCAGCGCGGGTTGCCAGCCCAGAATCTGGCTCACGTCGCCATCGAGCGGCGCGACGAAGATCGTCGGTTTGCCCGGGGCGGATTTGTCCTGCGCGCTGGCCGCCGTGAACAGGGAAATCAAAACCAGGGTCAGGGCGGACTTTTGCATGGGCTATTATTGTCAGATCCGCGGCAGCCTGGCAAAACGAAAAATAATTCCCACGCACGGCCTGGTTCCGCGCCGGCGCGTTGCCACTAAACGGCGGCAATGATGACCTGGCCGACGCTTTTCCGCCCCGCGGCGTCCGGCCCGCGATCCACTTTGAAGGTCCGCCCGCGAACTTCGAGGACGGTGTATTCGTTATGCACCAGGCCCTCCTTGCTGCCGGACGATTCAACGACGACCATCTGGTCCGAGCCTGGAATCCGGTGATCCACCGCGGCGATATGCTCCGGCACCGCGCCGTCGCCGCCGGTCCAGATCAGCACATCGAGCGCCTGGATTTCCTCGATGCTGGAACGCTAGCGCCCCCGGGCATATTGGGAGATGGAGTGCAGGCCGGAAATTTTTCCGATGGTGATGAAATAATTATCAACGTACCCGCTGCAGTCCAGGCCGATCTTCGCAATCGTGTCGCAATAATTTTGCAGCCCGGCCGGTGTCGCGCGGCCATGGCGCAGAGCGTGCTTGCAGACAATGGCGCATTCCTGGGGCGAACCCTTGGCAAAAAAAGCGTGCGCAATCTGCAGGATATCGCTTTCGACGGCATCAATCATCCGCGGTCCGCCCGCCTGCCGGAGTTCGCCTCGGACGAGGTTGATCAACCGCTGCCGGGCTTGATCTTTGTCTTGATCGTAGAGTTCGCCAGCCACGGCCCAGAGGTGTTGTTTGACGTGGTAAAGGTCCGCGCGCCAGGTGGCGCGCCGGAATCGGTTTTCGACCAGGTTCCAGATCCAGGCTGCTCCATCAGCGATCACCAATACTTCAGCCGCCCGGGTCGGGCCCTTGCGTAGCGCCTGGGCATAAACCAGGTGTTCAAAGATTTCCAATCCGAACCGCGTGGCGACGCAGCCTCGCTCACTAATCACCGGACGGTGGGAGGCAGTGTGGCCGCGCTGATCCAGGCGAAAGAGGGTGGCCGTGTAAACCCAAAGCGGGCGTTCGGGTTCTTTTCCCTTTTTTCGCAACGTCTTGGTTTGGCCCCAGTCGTTGCGCTCACGGATGTTCCAGGCGTCCAGTTGGAGGATCAGCACGAAGGGCTGGCTGTGGGCAGGGGACCACTGCCATTTAGTTAAGCGATGAAATATTTGCAGAACACCCCTCACCTTGATCCTCTCCCCTCATCGGATGAGGGGAGAGGAAATCCGGCGGGGTCCGTCAAGCCCACCCCGGTCTGCGTCTGCGAACGCAGCGCGCGCATTCCTCTCCCCTTCGGAAGGGGAGAGGATCAAGG
Source organism: uncultured Verrucomicrobiota bacterium (assembly GCA_964539075.1). Lineage (GTDB taxonomy): Bacteria > Verrucomicrobiota > Verrucomicrobiia > Limisphaerales > CAZIFU01 > CAZIFU01. The sequence goes on from CAZIFU010000206.1 coordinate 3,518, forward strand.
TGAGGGGTTGCTCCGGAAATTTTTTGTGTTCTTAACTAAATGGAAGTGGGGCAGGGGACTGGCCTGCTGCAAGGCCAAGGCACGCTGCCCCTGAGCCGTAACTATTCAATGCAACCACGAATGGACACGAATCCCGTTAGGCGGGACGAATAAAAACGTGCCTGCACAGACTTTTTGCCCGAGCCATTTAACATCACCGAACGGTGAGCAGCACCAAGATGGGCAGTACCGGCCGTCAGCCAATCGGGTTCGTGTCCATTCGTGGTTTTCCAGTGCATCGTTACGGCTGAGGGCGGGCCTCGCGCTGCAAGGGCCCGTGGCCGCAGGGGCACACGAACGGAGTGGCCTGCGCCTGCGCGGTGGCGGCCTGCGTCAGGAGCGGGATGCCCAGGTGGTGGAGTTCCTTGATGAGCGCGATTTCCAAATGCCCAAGGCTGGCGCCTGGGGTTTGGGCCAGATGGCGGAGGCGGGCTTGGGCGGGAGGACGTCTCGCGCTGCGGCCTGCATTCGCGGGGAAAACCCCTTACCTTCGAACGAAGCCGTGTAATTTGGCCCTGGCCGCCACCAGATTCTCCCTGGCCAGGGGAGAGAGCGAATCAATCAGGAGCAATCGGTCAATGAAACCGAGCTGCTGCTGGATTTGGTCGCTGGAGTAAGAACCCAGCGCGGGAACGGTGGCGAAGCTTTGATTGCCGATGACAACGTAGTGCGTCCAGCTTGTAGCGCTGCCCTCGCCCGGGAACTGGTCCTTGCCGTATTGCAGGCGCACGCCGCCCAAGGCGAGGCCGATTCCCTGCCAGGCTGAATCGGGAATCTGTCCGCTGCGCACCTGATCCTCCAGGTCGTTTTGTGCCTCGGGGTATTGCAGGGTCATTTGCGCCAGCAAGCGTGTCGCCACAGCACTGCTGCCGGTCGCCTTCGCATTTGGATCCTGCGCGAGTTGCATCAGCGCCGGGATGCCCACCCCCTCGGGCAGATCGGCCAGCGCCATTGTGGCGTAATAATGCCACTGCGCAGACGCCTTTTCCAGATCGGCCACGACCTCCGGCCCGCCGTATTTTTCGAAAAGTTGGAAGAGCGGGCTGACATCCACGTTGGCCAACTTTCCCTGGCCGGCCATGGCCAGCGCCTCACGGGCCGCTTCGAGCGCCAGGCGCATCTGTTCGGGCGCCTGTGGTTCAAGCGCGCGCGCCAGCGCCACAATTTCAACCGGATCGGCGGTCGTCCGTAGCGTCGCTACCATCGTCTCCAACGCCTCGGGTCCGCCAATTTGCTTCAACGAGTCGAACAGAGACTGGCGCAGTGAGGCGTAACCCAGCGCATCTCCGCCGGGAATCTTGGCGAAATCAAGGTCCATGTTCCGCTCGAGAAATTCGGCGATGGCGGGCACGGCTGCGGCACCCTGTTCGATCACCTTTTTCAAGTCCTTCTTCCATTTCGCTGCCTGTTCGGGCGAGACACCTTGCTTGAGGTCGAACCGGGAAAGGTCGCTCACCAATTCCCGCATGTAAGGCGTCGGCGGGCTTCGCTGTGCCCAGGAAGCGGTGGCGGGCGCAGACTGGACCGAAGCGGACCCGGCCGTCGCCGGTCTCTTGGCGGAAACGGCGGCGGATGGCGCGGCCGGATCAACCCTTGCGGAACTAAATCTCTTGGGCTCCGATTTCTTTTCGATGGGTGAAGGGGAGGGCGCGCGGAATGGCCGGTAAACTGCCACCAGAATGGCGCACGCCAACGCAACAATGACTGCGCCGACTATCAGAGTGGCACGCGGAGGCGATTGCTTGACGTGCGCGGGCGAGCCGGTTTGATCCGGAGTTTGCAGTTCGTTTTTCATTTTTCGGCCACCCCCACCTTATCAGCATGTGCCGTTCCAGGCAAGCTGAAGTTGGACGAGAATGTCTTCGCAATTGGAATCGGCCATTGGAGAAAGATTTCCCGGATTCAAAAATTCGCGCATTTAACCCCTCCACCGTGGCAGGGCAGGGCGCGTCACTCCGTGCGCGCCATCGGTCCCATTCCTTATACTCGGCGCGCACGGGGTGACGCGCCTTGCCTTGAGGGATTCATGGGTAATTGCCACGGTTTTTTGACCGCTCATTGGGACCCTGAACCGACGGCGTTTGGAGTTCACGCTTCAGCGTGTCCCCGCTCGCCGAGCACCTTAAAGGGTGGACACCAAACGCCCGGTTCATGGAGAGCCTCCACGATTCAAGAATCGCGCATTGGGACCATGAACCCAAAGGAGCACCAGTCCTCGCGCCAGCGCATGGAGTGCGGAGGCCCGAGCCTCCGCTTTGGCCGGCGGGCCACAGCGCCGACTCGCGTCGGCGCACTCCATGCGCTTCGCGAATCCGCTGCCGCTGGGGCTATCCGCCCATGCGGTTCTTGGAGAGGTTGCACCGCAGTTTTTTTCCGCGCCGTTGGACGGGCGTTGGCGACTGGTTACGCCACGAGTTTTGACACCATGCACTGAATCCTGTAGCTTCTCGACCATGAGAACGCTTCCATCGAAGGGTTCGGGCGCGTGCTTGGAAAACGCTTCCCCGGTTCGCCGAGTCGGGCCAACGGGCAGGGCGGATTCAAGAAACGGCGGAAACGGGAGCGCGGACTGCCTTGTCCGCTGGTTCCCGGCTTCGGATCAACCTCACGCGGACAAAGTTGTCCGCGCTCCAATCTTGAAGCCACCCTGGACAACGCGCTTCCTTTTCCTGGGACTGTTGCTGCTGGCGTTTGTTTTCCGGACATCGGCCGGCGCGGCCGATCTGGTGTTGCACACGCTTTTCAGATTTGGGACGAATCCGAAAAATCCGCAAGGAGGCCTGGTGGAGGGGAGCAATGGAAATTTTTTCGGCACGACGGCGTTCGGCGGGACGAACGGCGCCAATGGAACCGTTTTTTTCATCACGCCGAACGGCGCGTTCAGCAACCTGTTTTTTTTCAACTCGACGAACGGCAGCCAACCAAAGGCCAGCCTGGTCCTGGGCAAGGACGGCATTTTTTATGGCACCACCGCTCTCGGGGGGGCGAGCAATGACAACGGCACCGTGTTCAAGATCACGTCCAACGGTGTCTTGACCAGCCTGTTTTCGTTCAACGGCGCCAACGGCAGCCGTCCCACCGCCGGTCTGTTCCAAGGCAGTGACAATCTCTTTTATGGCACCAGCGCCTTTGGGGGAGCGAGCAATGACAATGGCACGGCGTTCAAAATCACGTCGAATGGCGTGTTCACCCCGCTCTTTTCCTTCAACGGCACCAACGGCAGTCATCCAATGGCCGGGTTGGTCCAGGGCATTGACGGCAGTTATTACGGCACCACCGCCTCGGGCGGAGCAACCGTCACCAACGGCACCGTGTTCAAAATCACGTCGAACGGCGTGTTCACCCTGCTGTTTTCGTTCAATGGCGGCAATGGCAGCGATCCGGAAGGCGGTTTGGTGCAGGCTCCCGATGGCAATTTCTACGGCACGACCCTCGGTGGCGGGATCAACGACAACGGCACGATTTTCAGGATCACGCCCGCAGGCGTGTTTACGAATTTGTTCAAGTTTGTTCTGGGCGGCCCGGATGACACTGCGCCCTCGGCAAGTCTCACCCGGGCAAGCGACACCAATTTTCTATATGGCACGACCCAGGGCAACTCGACCAATTTGCCCCCAACCTTCGGCACGATATTTCGGATCACTCCCGGCGGTGCGTTGACGACTTTGGTCACTTTCGATGGGAGCAACGGCGCTTCGCCGGTGGCTCCATTGATTCAGGGCAAAACCGACGGGAATTTCTACGGCACTGCGTTTGAGGCAGGACCGGCCGGCGGTGGCACGATTTTCCGGTTGGTTCCGTCGCCCACCATCACCGCTTTTACCGTGTCAAACGGAGTCGCGAAGCTCACCTGGATTTCGTTCACGAATGGAACTTTTCTCGCCGAGTTTAAGGCCGCGCTGACCGATACGACCTGGACTCCGCTGGCCCCGGTTGTCGTGGCCACAAACAACCAAACTTCCTTCACGAACAGCATCGGCAGTGACCCGCAGCGTTTTTACCACATCCAGTTGCTGCCTTGACGAATCGAGTCCCCCGCCTGGAACTCATCTCCTAAATGCCGTGGTAGGGCGCGTCGCTCCGCGCGCGCCGAGGGAGGCCGATTTGTACAGAAGGCCTGTTTTTTCGATTCACACCACGGCGCGCG
>CAZIFU010000207.1:0-5365 GCA_964539075.1 uncultured Verrucomicrobiota bacterium
GGTGTGCCAGACGTTGGTGGTCCACTGGCGGTTGTCGGCGTTGGTGCCCCAAAACCAGAAGTTGGTGTTGGTCACCATCCCGCCCACCTGGGCGTGCGCCCGCGGCGCGGCGAGGAAAAAAGTGAGGAGCGCGGCGAAAGAAATGAAGAGTGAGCCGAAAAATTTTGAGGAGTGGTTAGGCATAAAACTGAGGTTGCTGCATCTGTTGCAAGATGTGGTTTTCACAAATGTTACATCGAAGTGGACACTGTTTTAGTATAATCCTGTCTCAAAAGCAATCAAAATTTACAGAAATTGTGCATTTTTTTTTGAAAGTTATTCGCAATCTCAATAACTGATTTCCGGCCGAGGATGGCCTTGAAAAAATGGCTTTGACTCCGATGCCGGGAGGGACATTCCGCGCGCATTTTTTTCACATGCGTTCAGGCCGGTGGCAGGAGGAAATTCCAAATTCCAACTCCGATAAATCGCGAGCGGGCCTCAAAACTCCATCCCGATTTAGAATCGGGACGAATCCCAAAGGCGGCTTGCAAGCCCTCGGCCTGCAGGCAGATGGGCCAATCCAGTCAGGCGGACGCGCTTTCGGTGAGCCACGCAGGAGGCGACGTCAGGCGGCTCATTCTGTTCTGGCCCTTTCCGCGAACCGTGGCGTTGGAGTTCACCCTTCAGGGTGTCGGGGCGGCGGAACGCGCTGAAGCGTGGACTCCAACCCCAGCCCGGTTCGTGGTCCCGATGCGCGGTCAAAAGACCGTGGAAACTACCCATGAACCCAGAAAAGCTGCGCTGAGTCGGCGGGACTTCTGACGTTGAGTATCTCTACGGGGAATTGCTGAAAGGCATCCGCGCCGACACGAGACATCCCCGGGGAGGGCGCGTTATTTGCCCTGGGTCTTGGTGATCCCGTATTTTTCCACCAGCGCCCGGGCTTCCGGATCGGTCTGGGCCAGTTCCAGCAAATCGGTGGCAAGTTGCTGGAGACCTGTTTGCGCGCCTTTGGACTGATCCACGAGCCGCTGGCGCTCCTGGCGCTGGTTTTTCAGGATGGCCTGCCGTTGCCAGGTCAGCGAATACTGCCAGACTAGGAACACCAGCACGCTGAGGGCGACCAGCGAGACCGGCCAAAAGCCGCTGTGACGAACTTCGATTTCCGGGTTCATAATGCGAAAAGGGGAGAAGAACTGAGTCAGGGGTTGGGCGGCACGGCGCTGGGAGTCGGGTTCACGTCGAAGCCATTTTTCTTCAAGACGCCCCTCATTTTTTCGTTATTGAGCGCCGCCTGGCCCATGTCCCGGAGCAGGTTCTGGCCGATCTGCTGGCTCATCGAGCCGCGGTTGATTTCCTCCTGCTGCTGGCTCAAATCGTTCTGCAATCGCTGGCTGGACTGGCCAAGCATGACCAGCAGAATGCCGAACACCAGACAGCCGGCGCTCAACACCAGCGCGATGACATATTGCCGCGTATTCATGGGCTGTTTGTGTCGAATCTCGCGCGCCAGGTCAAGGATTTAATCCGGCGGGGGCCGCGTTGAGGCGGACCCCACTTTCTGAGCACGGGATCCGCGAAGCACCAAGCACCAAGCACCAAGCTCCAAAGAAACTCCAAATCTCAAACACCAAACAACGCTGCGGGCGCCCTTTGAGACTTGGTGTTTGATGTTTCTCTGGAGGTTGGAGCTTGGAATTTGGAGCTTTTCGACGCCAGCGTCGGATTTCCTAAAAACCGGCATGCGCCCGCCGCTTAATCCACAAAGGCAAATTCATTCGAGAGCAAAAGCACCTGCGCGTACTTCTCCCACGCGCCCAGCGGCACGGGCAATTTTTTCGGGTCCATGAAGTTTTTGCCCGCGTCCCACACCACCGGCTCGCCGGGCCGCGCCGCCGCCGGCGCAAGCTGCGTGATCACCGGCGCCCAGCGGAACGTGTCGTGGCTCGTGTTGCGGATGCAGTCGGTGACGAAATCAATCGTGTCGCCCTGCTTGACTTCCAGTCGTTCGACCCGCGCTTCAGTCTTGTTGCCCAGCACCGTCCACTGCCCCAACTCCCCTGCCCTGCTCGAAACAACCCGCCCGCGCACGCCGTCGCCTTCCCTGGCCGCGTGTGACAATTCCCCGCGCACGGAAATGAACCCGTCGCGCGGCGCCGTCCAGCGGCGGATGACGGACGCCTCCAGATTGGTCTCGGTCGTATGGCCGCCGTCGGCGTTCAGATTGAGGTAGCCAAAATTCGGATCAGGGAATCTGGCGCTGACCTGCCAGTTCTGTCCGCTGAAGTGCGGGAACGGCGTGAAGGTTTTCACGCGCTGAACGGCTTCGTCGTAAGCGCCGTAGCCGTAATGCCAGGCGGCCACCTCCGGCAGGACGGCTTCGTGTTCGGGCTGTCCCCCGACAAAGGTCCGGCCCAGCTTGATTTCGCCGGGCAAGGGCGCGCGTTGCAGCGCCGCCTGGTAGAGGAACTCGATGCGTTGCCCGGCAGTCGCGAGGTTCGTGAAGGCGGGCTGCCGGACGAGATCGCGCGCGCGCTCGATCGCCACCGGGCCGTTCATCAGGAAGAGCGCCTGCTGCGCCACGGTGGTCTGAAAGCGTTGCGGGCTGGTGGTGTCGGGATTGGCGAAGTCGAAAATCCGGAACAGGTTTGGCAGGTCCTGCCGGTCAATGAACCCGTACACGGTGCGCCGCCGGTTGAGCGGCTCGGCGACAAGGTCCACGGGCCGGCCGCCCAGCGCGCGTTCCAGGTCCCCCGCAACGGCCAGCAACGAGTCCCGCAACGCCTCGAAATCCAGCCGCTGGCGGTTCATGCGCCAGAGCAGGCGGTTGTCCGGGTCGCGTCGCGCGCCCTCCGGTGTCTCCTGGCTGCTTTGCTGATAGACGCTGGAAAGCAGGATGAGGCGGTGCAGTTTTTTCACCGACCAGCCGTCTTCCATGAAGCGCCAGGCCAGGTAATCGAGCAGTTCGGGGTGCGTCGGCGGCTCGCTGCGCGCGCCGAAATCCGCCGGCGTGCGAACCAAACCCGCGCCGAAGTGGTGGAGCCAGACGCGGTTGACAAAGACGCGCGCGGTGAGCGGATTGTCGCGGCTGGCGATGGCGCGGGCCAGGTCCAGGCGCCCGCTGCCGTTGGTGAAGGCCAGCCGCTTTTCCCCGGCCAGGATTTCCAGGAACTGCCGCGGCGCTTCAGGGCCGGGCATGCCCGGATTGCCGCGCACGAAGACGCGCGAGTTGGCCGGCTTGGGATTGTCCTTGAGCACCATCGCGCGCGGGGGCGCGGCGGGATGCGTGACGTCCACGGACGCAACGGCTTTCTTCAACTCCTCAATCTTGTTCTTAACCGTGTCATCGAACAGGTAAAGGCTGCCGAACTGGCCGGGGGGCGGGTTGGCGGGCGCGTTGGATGCATATAGTATATGGCGGAGTTGTTCCTCGGCCGGGTTGGGCAGCGCGGCGGGCGGTGGCGCGTTCGTCCCGCCGGGCCGCACGACCGTGACCGGATCGCTGAGTTTGAGCAGGTTCTGCCAGTGCTGGTGCGCCGAAAGCAGCAGCTTGCCATAACGCTCGACCACGTTGGTCATGGCGGCGGGCGGTTCGCCGGCGAACATTTTGGCGACGAGCGGATTGAGCGGATTGGTAGGATTGCTGTTGGCGGCGAATTGCGCGGCGAGATCCCTGGCTTTCCCGGCGAAATCGTTCGACAGGGCGTTGAAGGCGAACAGCGGGGCGAAGACCGGGTGATTGGTTTTGGTCCAATCCAGCAGGCTGTTCGCCCACCGGTCGCGCACGGCCTTGTTGAGCTTGCGCGCCCGGAGCAATTCCTCCTTCTTCACCTCGTCAGTCAACTGCTGCGTTTCATAAACGAGCATCAGGTAATCGCCCGCCTGCTCGCGCAGTTTCATCTGCACGGCCAGCTCATTCGTCGAGACGTAGAACTGGAGTTCGTCCTGGCGCTTTTTGACTTCGGCCAGGTAATTGGTGTATTGCGGATGGACGGGCTGCTTCGCCAGCAACGGTTTCTCGGCCGGCTCAGTCGAGCTTTTGAAAATGCCGTGGAGCGAATAATAGTCGCGGGTCGGAATCGGATCGTACTTGTGGTCGTGGCAACGGGCGCACGTCACGGTCAGCCCCAGCGTGCCGCGCGCGATGACATCAATGCGGTCGTCAATGATGTCCTGCTCGTTGTTGATGAAGCGCCGGCCCAGCGTCAGGAAACCCAGCGCGGCCAGCGGACGATTGTCCTCGCCCGGCGGCAACAGATCGGCGGCGATCTGCTGGATCAGAAACTGGTCGTAGGGCAGATCGTCGTTGAAGGCGCGGATCACGTAATCGCGGTAGGTGTAGGCGTAGGCGTAGCGCGTCTCCTCGTTGCCACCGACATAGCCCTTGGTGTCGGCGTAGCGCGCCACGTCCAGCCAGTGCCGGCCCCAGCGCTCGCCGTAGCGCGGCGAGTCGAGCAAACGGTCCACGACTTTGGCGAAGGCCTCGGACGAACGGTCCGCCGCGAACGCCGCGACTTCCTCCGGCGTGGGCGGCAGGCCGGTCAGATCAAACGTGGCGCGGCGGATCAAGGTGCGCTTGTCCGCCTGCGGCGAGGGCGTCAGGTTGTGGCCCTCCAGTTTGGCCAGCACAAAGGCGTCGAGCGCCGATTGGATCCAGCGCTGATTTTTCACCGTGGGAATCGCCGGCAGCCGGACTGGCTGGAAAGCCCAATGGTTCGTGCCTGAGTTTTGAGTTTTTAGTTTTGAGTTTTTAGTTTCATCGGCGCGCGGATCGGGCGCGCCCATTTTCACCCAGGCTTCGAGATCGGCGATCTGTTCCGGCGCCAGTTTCTTGTCCCCTCCTTTGCGGGGCGGCATTTGCAATTCGGGGTCGGTGTAACGGACGGCTTTGATGAGCAGGCTTTTTTCCGGGTTCCCCGCGACAAGGGCCGGCCCCGTGTCGCCGCCCTTGAGCAGGCCCTCGCGCGTGTCGAGCAGCAGGCCGCCTTTGACCTTCTCGGCCTGCGCGCCGTGACATTTGTAACAGTTGTCCGCGAAAATGGGCCGGATTTTTTTCTCGAAGAACTCGATACCGGCAGTGTTCGTTTCGGCGGGCGCGGCGGCCAGCCGTGAACTCAAGCCCGCCAGCAGAAAAATCCAGCGCAGCTTGCTGGCGCGCCATACACGCGGACGAATGATACCCTTCCTCAGTACTAATCGGTACAACCGATAAAACGGCCCCCTCCCCATGAACCGTTCGTACCACCGCAAGGTCTTGGAGTGCGCCAGTCCTCTGGCGCTTTCGACAACCCACGACTTCCAAAGCGCCAGAGGACTGGCGCAGTCCAAGACGCTGACGCGACCAAGCTCGGTTTTCTCCGGTTGAGGGGCACCATTCACGGCT
>CAZIFU010000208.1:0-6672 GCA_964539075.1 uncultured Verrucomicrobiota bacterium
TTTTGCGCGGCGGTTAACCCGTTCGTGGCCTAAAAAACCCGGCCGGTGAGGGTGGCGCCTGAGAGGCGGTTGTAGCTGATGAAGGCGCCCGGAGGCAGCTTTTCCACCAACAAACGGTCCGCACCCAGCTTGCCGACGCAGCGCAGGCCATCCGGCTCCTGGAGTCGGAAGCAAACCAACTCGGTGCAAGCGCCGGTGATCGAAGCGTTGACCAGCTCGGGGCGCTGGGTGGCGGTGACAAGCTCCAGATTCTCTTCGCGGCCGGCTTGGGAGACAAGCGCCAACTCGCGCGGGATGCTCTCGGCGTTGCAGAACTGCCACAGCTCGTCCACCAGGAGAAACTTTTTCCCTTTGCCGCGCTGTGAGGCCCGGTAGGTCCAGTCGCAAAAAAAGCGGAAGGCGGCTTTCACCTCGCCGGGAAACATCCGGTGCGGGTTGAAGATCACCCAACGCGTCGCCAGAGCCGCTTCCAATTGCGCCGCGGTGTGGGCCGGGGGAAAGTTCAGCCGCGTGGCCGCGCGGCCGAGATCGTCGAAGATGAACCGGCAGGCGCACGGCGCGGCGGCGAGGTAACGGAGGGCAAACGTCGTCTTGCCGCTGCCGGGCATGCCGACAAGCAGCGTGTTGGCCGGTTCCAGGGTATAGTCGGACATGGGTCTGGGGTCTGGGGTCTGGGGTCTAGGACCGGAAGCTTGAGGAAGCTTCCACGTCGGCGTCGGCGCGCTTCAGAAGCCCGTCTTTGATCGCTTTATTAACCAGCTTTTGAACGATGAAAAACAGACACCGCGACTTCAACGAGTCGGCAGAGTTAGGCGAACCTTCTCCAAAATAAAGCTTGTTGTCAGTCGTCCACAGCGTGATCAAGGCGTGTTTTATTGTCATGGTTTGACCTCCGGGGCCGGCGGCGTGCTGGCGTCGGCGATTTGTTTCTTCACGTTGGCGGCCAGGCGGCGGCCTTGCGCCCAAATGACCGTCATGCAACCAAGCAAAATGGCTTCCTCTTTGTTGGCGGCGCTGATCCCGAATTTGTTCAACCACTTGGCCGCGATCCGTGGAATGGACAACGACAGCCCGCGCTTGGAGCCGGCCGGGTAGTGGGAATCGGCGCCGATCTGGCGGCAGACTTTTTCGGGCACCTTCCCGTCGCGCGCCAGCTTGAGGAACTTTTCCACGCGCGAATCTTCCACGGCGTTGATCAGTTCGTCGGTAAACTCCTTTAACTCCTCCGCCTGCCACGGGACGACCGGGCTGCCCGCAGACAAAACGTCAACGCCCGGAGCGCCAGCCAGCGCCCCAGTCGGATCGCCGCCTGGTGGCAGCGCCGACGGCAACGGCGGAGGAGGGACGGCGGCGGCGGCAGCGTCGCGCCTTTTCTTTTTGCGCTCCGCGTCGGCCTTTTTGTCGGCGGCCTCGGCTTCGGGGCTGCCGGGGGTGAGGCCATCTTTGCGGGGACGGCCGCCGCGGAGGCCGCCAAAGAGCGGAGCGAGAGTTGCAGCGGAAGCTGGAGGACGAACGTCTGGAGCCGGATTTGGCGCGCTCCCTGGTTCCACTGGCGCAGGGCTGCCGCTTCCCGGAGTTGCTGCGGGCTGTTTTTCTTCCACGGCCACAAGTTAGGGTCTTGGGTTTGGGGTTTGGGGTCTGGGGATTATTCCTCGTCGTCCAGGTGAATGATTGGGCGCAGGCCGGAGCGTTTCGTTTTGGGCGGTGGCGGCGTCGTCGGCGGGGCGGCCATCGCTTTCTTTAACGACTCGTAACGGTCCTGAGCTTCGGCGGCCTCGACTTCGCGCTGCTTCACTTTCGCGCGTTCATCGGCCAGGTCTTTTTCCAGTTGCACTTCGCGGGCGGACCTGGCGTTGGCGATCACGGCCGAGGCGGCTGCCGGATCCGCCGGGGTCTGGGGTTTGGGGTCTGGGGTCTGGGGGTTAGATTGTGGATCCATAGAGTGCCTTTTTTCTTTCCCAATATTTCCTCCAACGGCGGCGCAGGCTGTTCTCGTCGGCTGGTTCTTCTACGCGCTTCCCGATCCTCACCGGCCCTTCACTGAGTGAAGGGCCTATGTCCACGCCAGTCCCGACTGGAAAACAATTACACCGCCGATTTTCCATAGTGCGCGTTTTTTCTTTTGCCAGCACTTTTTCCAGCGCCGCTTGAGTTCCTCGGCGTCGGCGCGGCTCCACTTGTTGTCAGCGTGCGCCGGGATCGTGGGCGGCACTTTCAAGCGCCGCCACCATTTGCGGAGCGTCCGAGGGTGCAGGTCCATTTCCGCGGCGAGGTCTTTTGCGTCCAGAAACTTCATCGGCTGCGCCAAGAGTAGCACATCGGCCCCTTTCCGGGAGTAGGGCACAAGTGCACCCATCCACTCCCTCCTTTCCGGGGGTGGGGCACAAGTGCAGTGCACTTGTGCCCTATGGCGGCCCCTTGGCGGCGGTGCCACGGTGGAGGCAGTTCGCAACCGCAGCGGAAGTTTGCCAGCGGCCCGGTGGCCCGGGCGGGCAAAGGGAAACTGCGGGAGCAGTCAACCGTCGGGCCTTTGCGCCCGACTTCGCATAATGAATAAAACAACCCTCAAAGAATACGCCGTCACGTTCGCCCTGATCCTCGCCGCGCTCTACGTCGTTTACCAGGTGTTTCCTGCCTCATGGCGGGCCAAAATCGTCGGTTAACCCCTCGTATCAACCCAGCCTCAACCCATTTTCCTATGGTCAAAGACAAGATCATCCTCCGCAACATTCAGCCGCCGGCTCTTTCATCGACCTCGATCATTGATCTGCCGATTGGCTACCGTTACCACACCCTCATTGTTGAGCTGGGTTACACCAGCGGCACGAACACAGTCGTCGGCGCTGCTGCGCAAATTGCTGAGGTGCGTCTGGTGGCCAATGGCGGCCAGCTCCTTCGCAAAGTGACCGGCACAGAGTTGCACGATATGTCGCTCTTGAATGGGACCACGTATGCCGGGCAAGGTTTGCCGAACACCTCACCGGGAGTCGCGTTGGCGATGCACTTCGCAGAACCCTGGCGCACGTCTGCGGCCGACCGCGACGCGCTCGCGCTCGCTACTGTCTGGCGCGGCGGCGGCCTAACGGGTCTCCAACTACAAGTGGACGTTGGGGCTGCAATCGCGTCCGCTTCCGCTCCAACACTAGCCGCAAGCGCCATTGTGGACAAATTCGTCCCGGAACAGCAACCCGGCATGGTCAAATGGGTTCGCCAAGACATTACGTCAAGTGGAACGTCGTTTGACGTTAAAATCGACGCGTTGGGTTTGCTCCAGGCGATTCACCTTTACGCTGACACCGGGTCAACGCTTCAAACTTCAAAAGTAACAGTTCGCCAGGGTGACCACATCCTGCACGAACTCACCAAGACGGCGAATTTTGCTTTTCTTACAAATATGGGCATGGCCCCGACGCAGGCGAGCCGGACGGCCAAAATTACGGACATTATGTTTGATCACGATGATCTTCTGTTGAGTTCGGTCCCGCTGGCCGGAGGTCCCGATCCAGTCCTCACTATCGAGACGGCTACTTCAATGGCCGCAGGTTACATCCGCGCAATCATTGAACGGCTGGATCGAATCTGAGCGTGCCGATGGGGGACAATCAACCGGCGGCGCGCGGGGACGTGCGCCGCCGTTTTGACGAAATACAAAAACGATATGGACGAAGAAAGTTATCCTTCTTACCTCGACAGCCTGTTGAGCACGGCCAGCACGTTCTACACGGCCAAAACCAGCTCCGACGCGGCCAAGGCCAAGGCGCGGGCGGACGACGCCAAGGCCAAATCAACCGGGTCAACCACGTCGCTCCTGCTCCTGGGTGGTGGAGTGCTCGCGGTGATCGTGGTCCTGGTGCTCATTTTCAAGCGATGAAAACGCCGAACAAAAAAGAGGCCACCCAGGCAACGGCCGCGTCACAGAAAGAAGCCGAAGTCAGCCAGCACCCGCACGACGAAAACGTCGAGTGCAAGGAGTGCAGCGTAATTTCGATGAGGCTTGAACTGCTGGACAGCGGCGGCAAGTGCAACAACTGCGGCACGACCGCGGAGTAAAAGCCTATGGACTATTCCTCGCTCCTGGGCGGTGGGGGTGGTGGAGGCGGTGGGGGTGGGGGCGTCGGCTCCTCTGCATCTTCGCCCATCACCTTCGGGCCGGCGGACAACACGAACTTGATCGTTGGCCTGGTGGCCGTCGTCGCCGTGCTGCTGCTGGCGGTGCTGTTTATTAAAAAATGATCCGGACACGCTGAAGCGTCAACCCCAAACCCCAAACCCCAAACCCCAAACATGGCTCAAGCATCCGCCAGCGCATCCTCTTCAGCCGCGAACCAAAACACGGGCGGCGCCGGGTCCATCGGCTCGCCGCCCAACGTCTTCGCCTGGCTGATCGCCGGACTGGTGGTTCTGGTGCTGGCCGGGCTGTGGTTCAAGAAAGGGAAACGCTAAATGGCCTCCGGCGGCTACGATCTAGGCATTTCCTCCAGCGCGACCTCTTCGGCCGCGCAGGACCAGGCGAGCGCCTTTAACGTCACCGGGGGCGGAAAAGCATCGTCTAATGCCGTGCTTTGGGTCCTGGGCGGCCTGGGCGCTCTCTTTTTGCTTTGGCTGGTGTTTCGGAGGTTTGAATCGTGAAAATGCTTTCGCAAAATGAATTGATCCAACTGCTCCCGCCAGACCCGGCGCTGGTGGACGCGCCGCTGCGCGCGTTCGAGGCGCTATTGCCAACTGAATTTCGAGCGCCAGGGTTTTTGAAGCGGGCGATCACCGAAGGTTGGACGATCCCCGTGCAGGTGACCCTGGCGGACGGGCCGGCCTTTCTGCTCGCCTATCACCGGACCTGGGATAGCGGACTGTGGATTGACTGCGCCAAGGCCCTGCGGCCGCACGCGCCGTCCCTGGCGCTCTGGCAGGGGTTGGAGACGCTGGCGAAACTCGGGGGAGCGCCTTACGTCCGTTTTGCCACGCCGCGCCGCGGCCTCGTCCGTTACGCCCAGGAGGTCGGCTTCAAGGTTGAATCCGTCATGCTGGGGAAAGGCATCGCATGAGGGACTTTTTCAACCAGGAATCTGGGGTCGGTCATGCTCTCGCTCAGAGCGGCGTGAGAAATTTAATGGAGCGGCGGTTGATTTGTTTCAACGCTGGGTCCGGCAACACGATGCAGGGGCCACAGACCGACGCGCGCATCGCGCTGACCGACGAGGCCAAGCTGGCCGAGGAAGGGTCCACCCAGGCAACGGACAATGCGACGGTGCAAAACATCACCGGTCCAGACGCCAACATCGGCGGCCTTTCGATCAACGGGACCCAGGGTGAAGTGCATATTGAATCGGTGGACCCGGCCGTGGTGAGCAGGGCGCTGGAATCGGTCGAACACCTGGCCTCGACAACGCTTGCCTCCGCCTCCAACAGCGCCGACAAAACCAACAAGCTCCTGGCCGACCTCGCGGAGTCGAAGCAAACGGAGGGCGCTGCCAAGAAAGATCAGGCGGTGCTCTTGATCGCCCTCGCCAGGCTGGCGCTGGCCGGCGTCGGACTCTTTGGAGGAAAAAAGTAATGGACTCGATCTACCCGGTTTATCCTTATCCGCTGAGGATGCTGCCCTCGGGCCGGCAATCGCTCGGCACGACGACCAATTACAAGTTGTCTGGAAGTGACAACAAGCAGTTGCGCGTATACGTCGTCGTCACCAACCGCGACGCGGCAATCAATCTGCTCGTTTCCAAAACGAACGGGCTTGAGGTGGACACGGTTTTCGCTGGCACAAGCAAGATTTTTCAAACCTCTGATCCGCTCTACCTCAACAGCGAGAGCGGCACGATCAGCGGCAGCGCCATCGAGTTCTACCTGGACCTGCAAGGCCCTGGCTCCGGCGTGATCTTGCCAGGGACCGGCGGCGGTGGGGGCGCGCCTCCGGGTGGGGGCGGCGGCGGCGGCGGCGGGGGTGGAGGGCACAGCTATTATTGACCATGTTCCACGTCGCCAATATTCAAACCTACCCAACGCCTGAATTGTGGGACGACGGTATGCCGCTGATGTCCGCGGAGGAAACACTATTAACCGATGAAAACGCTGCCATTCTTACGGACGAAAGCGGCAACATGCTTGCTGCTGATCAGTAGCCTGGCCGTTCACGCCGCGACGACGACCAACATCGCGTCCAAGGCGACGACCAACACGCTGATTGGCAGCGACGCCATTTACGTCGGGGTCGGCACGACCAACGGTTTGTTGCGGCGCATCGCCGTGTCTAATGCCGTCGTCGCGCTCCAGGGGATCAACGGCACAAACCTTTACTCCACCAACGTCGTTTACATCTCGGCCAGCGGCACGGACGGCGACGGCACGCAGCGCAATCCGCGCGACGCCAGCACCAGCGCCCGGCTGCACGCACTTTTCCCGGTCCCGCGCAACACGCTTTACCAGTTCGATGCAGGCACGTTCACGTTCACCAATGGCGTGCAGGTCCAATCCGGCTCTGGCATCCAAGGCGTCGGGCCGGATACAAAGTTTTTCATCGCGACCAACGCGATAAATCTGACCGACAAGCTCACATTCATTAGCGTCAACAATG
Organism: uncultured Verrucomicrobiota bacterium; assembly: GCA_964539075.1. Classification (GTDB taxonomy): domain Bacteria; phylum Verrucomicrobiota; class Verrucomicrobiia; order Limisphaerales; family CAZIFU01; genus CAZIFU01. The sequence continues at coordinate 6,569 of CAZIFU010000208.1, forward strand.
TCGAGGCCAGAACTGCAACCAATATTTACTTGGGGAATTTCTCGGTGTTTTGCAACGGACACCTCAACAGCACTTGCACCAACGCGATCCTGGGCATCGCGATC
>CAZIFU010000209.1:0-24813 GCA_964539075.1 uncultured Verrucomicrobiota bacterium
CATGAACCGGCCGAAGCCCCGCAAGGTTTTGGACTGCGCCAGTCCTCTGGCGCTTTCGATGTGCCTGCCACTGGGTCAAAAGCGCCAGAGGACTGGCGCAGTCCAAGACGCTGGCGCGACAACGGAAGCGCTAACCGGTTCATGGTCCCTATGCGCGGACAAAAAACCGTGGAGGCTACCCATGTACTTCTTGGTAGCCGCCGACGTGAGGAGGCGGATTTCCCAACATGAAACAAAACTGGATTGACATCTCGGTGCCGCTCTACGGCGGTATGGTCCACTGGCCCGACAACCCGGCGGTGAACGTCGAGCTGTTCCTCGACATGGAACGCGGCGCGGTCTGCAACGTCTCCGCGCTGGCCATGAGCGCGCACACCGGCACGCACATGGACTCGCCGCGGCACTTCATCCGCAAAGCGAAAACGATGGACCACCTGCCCTTCGAGGCGGTCATCGGCCCGGCGCGCGTGATCGAGATCAAGGACCCGGTCGCCATCAAGCCGGCCGAGTTGCAAAAGCACAAAATCAAACGCGGCGAACGGATTTTATTCAAGACCCGCAACTCGGCGCGGAGCTGGCAGAGCGACGCGTTCGACAAGGACTTCGTTTACATCTCGAAGGAAGGCGCGCAATACCTCGTGGACCGCGGCCTCCGGACCGTCGGCGTGGACTACCTCTCGGTGGGCGGCTTTTACAAGGACGGCATTGAAACGCACCACGTGCTGCTCGGCGCGGAGGTCTGGATCATCGAAGGGCTGAACTTGTCCAAGGTCAAACCGGGCCGCTACGAGCTGGTCTGTCTGCCGCTCAAACTGCGCGGCGGCGACGGTGCCCCTTCCCGCGCGCTGCTAAGGAAGATTGCGCGCTGAAATTTTTTGAGCCGCAGGAGCAACCTGCGTACTTCCACCGCCTCCATGCCGGCGGCACCGATGGCTTGCATGGTTGGATTCGCGTCCAGGCACATCCCAATTTCCTGCACGCGCCGTCTGAATTCCCCGCTCCGTCACACAGGGACGACCGAAATTAGCCCGGTGCTTCAGCACTGGGTGGACGATCGCGGGGAGCGAGTCCGGTTAGCTTAACTTCCTCCCTCATTGAGCGAAAAGTCCAATAAAACCGAGATATTCTTGATTTTGTCGGGCTACAAACCTGCCGGTTTGGCGGCGCCGCGAAGAGCGGTACCAAGTCCAGGTTCTGGATCTGCTCGTTCAGATTCCCGGGCACTTCGGTCATCACGGTGTGCTGAACGTCCTGGCCCATTTGCAGCCGGCCCAACCGGATGGTTTACAGGCGGGTGAATGATCGCCCGAATCCGCAGCGGTTCGCGGCTGCGTTCGTGAGAACGCGACCATTGTTTCTGTTTCACGCAGATCAGCCGCGTTCTTACGAACGCAGCCACGACATGAGAAAAGGATTTCTCTCCCGCGCGATTCTGGTATTGGTGGAGGACTTGATTCAACAACATGAAGACCTATTTGAATTTCATCGGCGGCGAATGGGTGGCGGCGAAATCCGGCAAAACCTTTCAAAACACCAATCCCGCCGACACGCGCGAAGTCGTGTCGGAATATCCCTTGAGCGGCAAGGAGGATGCCGTCGCGGCGATTGAGGCGGCGAAGAAGGCCTTTTCGGGTTGGGCTGCCACGACCCCGGTGGCGCGCGGGCGTGTGTTGAGCAAAGCTTCCCAACTCATTGAAGCGCGCAAGGCCGAACTCGCCGAACTGCTCACGCGCGAGGAGGGCAAGACGCTCGCCGAGAGCATGGGCGAAGTGCAGCGCACGGCGGACATTTTCCGCTTCTTTGGCGGGATGAGCTACACGCTCGGCGGCCAGACCATTCCGCACGATTTGCCCAACCAGCTTCTTTACACGCGCCGCGAGCCGCTGGGCGTCGTGGCGCTGATCACGCCGTGGAATTTTCCCATCGCCATCCCGGCCTGGAAAATGGCGCCGGCACTTGTGTCGGGCAACGCCGTCGTGATCAAACCGGCTTCGCCGGCGCCGGCGATGACGCTTGAACTGGCGAAGGTGCTTGCCGAGGCGGGCTTGCCCAAAGGCGTGTTGAACGTGGTGATCGGCGAAGGCCGTTCCGTGGGCGGTGAACTCGCCGGCCACCCCGCTGTCGCGGCGCTGTCATTCACCGGCTCGCACGTGGTCGGTTCGCAAATCTATCTGCAACTCGCCTCGCGCATGGCCCGCGCGCAGATGGAAATGGGCGGCAAAAACCCAACCATTGTGCTGGCCGACGCGGACCTCGACCTGGCCGCCAGACTGGTGGCCATCGCCGGTTTCGGGTTGACGGGCCAGGCGTGCACGGCCACCAGCCGGGTGATTGTCGAGCGGAGCGTCGCGGAGGCGTTCACCGGAAAGCTCGTCGAAAAGGCCAAAGCCATTGTGGTCGGCAACGGATTGAAGCAAGGCGTCACGATGGGCCCGGCGGTGAGCAAGCAGCAACTCGCCGGCAATCTGCACTATGTGGACATTGCCGTCAGCGAAGGCGCGCAGTTGATTCACGGCGGCCAGCGGATCAGCGACGGCGACCTGGCGAACGGTTGCTTCATGCAGCCAACGGTCCTTGGCAACGTGAGGCCCGCGTCGCGCATCGCGTGCGAGGAAGTTTTCGGCCCGGTGATTGGCATCATCCCGGTGGAGAATTTCGACGAAGCGCTCGCCGTGGCCAATGGCGTGGACGTGGGCCTGAGCGCGAGCATCGTCACGCGCGACTTCAAGAAAGCGATGCTTTACACCGAGCGCATCGAAGCCGGTGTGGTGAAGGTGAACCAGATTTCCACGGGGCTGGCGTTGCAGGCGCCGTTCGGCGGTGTGAAGAAATCGAGCAGCGATACGTTCAAAGAACAGGGCGCGGGCGCCGTCGAGTTCTTTACGCGGGTGAAGACAGTTTACCTGGATTACTCCGCCTGACCATCGTAGCAGCCGACGTCAGGAGGCTCTGACCAAAACGTGATGAAGAAATGAGCCGCCTGTTCCGAACATGTGTATGGAGTTCCGCCTTTAGGCGGTGTGTGGCGCCCAGACCGCCTGAAGGCGGGACTCCGAACAACGCGGCGGACCGGTTCACCCTCAGTGGTGAACGAAGTTCATGGGGACTTGCGTCAGCTGCTAAAAATTCAAAATGAAACTCTGCCGCTTCCAGATTGAAAATTCCGCGCCCCGCGTGGGCTTGCTGGCCGATGACGCCGTGCTTGACCTCGCTGGCGCGGGTGTGACGAAGCTCACCGAGTTGCTGGAAGCCACAAATCCATCCGGACGCCTCGTTGATCTCGCGAAACACAAGCTGCCAAGTTACGAACTCGCCGGCGTGAAGCTGCTGGCGCCGCTCGAGCAGCAGGAAGTCTGGGCCGCGGGCGTGACCTACCTGCGCAGCAAGAAAGCGCGGATGGACGAAAGCGACTTCAGCGCCAATGCCTATGACCGGGTTTATGAGGCGGAGCGGCCCGAACTCTTTTTCAAGTCGCTGCCGGAAAAAGTCGTCGGCCCCGGCGACGCGGTGGGCATCCGGCGCGACGCGAAATGGAACGTGCCGGAGCCGGAACTCGCGCTCGTGCTCAATTCGCGCGGCCAGATCGCCGGCTACACCATCGGCAACGACATGAGCTCGCGCGACATCGAGGGGGAAAACCTGCTCTACCTGCCGCAGGCCAAAACGTATCACCGCTCCTGCGCGGTGGGACCGTGGATTGTCGTGGGCGCGAGCGAGGGCGAGGCGCGCGGGTGGAAGATTAAACTGGAAATTGCGCGCGCGGGCCGGGCGGTCTTCGCCGGCGAGACGGGCGTCAGCCAGATCAGGCGATCGTTTACGGAGCTGGCGGAGTTTCTTTTCCGCTGCCAGGTATTTCCGCGCGGCGCGGTTCTGCTGACGGGCACTGGCATCGTGCCCGCGGATGATTTCACGTTGCAGCCGGGCGACTCTGTCCGCATCACGATCTCCGGCATCGGCACGCTGGAAAACGCGGTGGTGGCGGTCTGAACGTCGCCAGGGAGCGCGGCGTTCACGCCGATGGAACGCTCAAAGTCCAGCCGGCTTTCGCTCAGGCTGGCGTCCATTGGCGTTCATAAATTGATACGGCGTGAACGCCGCGTTCCAGCGCTCCGGCACCTTTTCAGAATTCCCCTTTGACAGCCGTTTTGCCGGTTGGCATGGTGTCGCCCGATTTGACCTGAGCGGGGGACGATTTTCTGAATCGCGAACATTGCCCCGGCGGATGAAGTAATTTTGAATCTATGGCTGATTTAACGGGCAATCTATTGGTCGCGCAATCCGGCGGACCAACAGCGGTCATCAACGCCAGCGTGGCGGGGGTGGTCCAGGAGGCGGGCCGGCACGCGTGCATCGAGGAAATTTACGGCGGCCTCAACGGCATCCTCGGCATTCTCAACGAACAACTCATTGATCTGAACGAGGAGAAGGCCAGGGTGATCGAGGGCTTGAAACATACGCCGGCGGCGGCGCTGGGCACCTGCCGCTACAAAATTGATTTCAAAAAGAGGCCGGACCAGGCGGCGAAGGACATGGACCGGTTGTTCGACGTGTTTCAGACCCACAACATCCGTTATTTCTTTTACATCGGCGGCAACGACTCGCAGGACACGGCGCACAAAATCCACGAGCAGGCCCTCCAGCGCGGCTTCGAAATGCGCATCATCGGCGTGCCCAAAACCATCGACAACGACCTGCCGCACACCGACCACTGTCCGGGCTTCGGCTCGGTCATCAAGTACAACGCGACGACCGTGATGGAAATTGCCGCCGACGTCGGCAGCATGGCCACCGATGACGGCGCCTGCTGCTTTATCGAGGTGATGGGCCGGTCGGCTGGGTGGATTGCGGCCGGCACCGTGCTGGCCAAACGCGCGGTGCATGAAGCGCCCCACATCATCTTGCTGCCGGAAATTCCGCTGGACGAAGCGGCCTTTCTGCAGCGCGTGAAGGAAGTCACCGCGGCGCTCAAGTGCTGCATCGTGGTGGTCGGCGAAGGCCTGCGCAACCAGGCCGGTGAAGAGATCGCCGCCGACAAATCGCGCGTGGACGCCTTCGGCCATCCCGTGCTCTCCGGCGCGGCGGAGCATCTGACGGAAATCGTGCGAAAAAAACTGAACCTCAAGACGCGCAGTGTCAAACTCGGTTACGCCCAGCGCGCCGCCGCGCATTACGCCAGCCTGGCCGACGCCACGGAGGCGGCGGCCTGCGGCGAAGCGGCTGTGCGCGCCGCCGTCGCCGGCCAGAGCGGGTTCATGGTGAAGATCGTCCGTCTGCAAAATAATCCCTATCGCTGGACCACCGGCCTCCAGCCGTTGCAGGACATCGCGAACGCCGAACACTGCGTGCCGCGTGACTGGATCAGCGAGGATGGTTTTCTGCCCAACGAGAAGCTCGTCGAGTACGCGCGCCCGTTGATTGAGGGGGAAGTCAAAATCCCGCTCGAAGGCGGGCTGCCCAAGTTTGTCGTGCTGGAAAAATTCCCCGTGGAAAAGAAACTGCCGCCGCGCCGTTGACCGTCAGCCGCCCGGTAAAAAAGTAGCCGCCGACGTGAGGAGGCGGACAGGAGACTTGCAACTGCTCCGAAATCCGCCTCCTCACGTCGACGGCTACACTCCGAGGGCGGTCTTTCGACGGGCCGTCAGCCGCCCCACGCCGCCAGCTCGGCACGGAGCCTTTCCAGCGGCAGCCCGATGACATTCGAGCGCGAGCCGGAGAGTTTTTCCACGATCAGATCGCCCTGTTCCTGGAGCGCGTAGGCGCCGGCCTTGTCCAGCGGGTTGACCGCCTGGAGGTAGCTGCCGATCTGCGTCTCGTCCAGATTCCGGAACCAGACATTCGTGCTGTCGCAGAAAATTTTTTGCCGGTGCGCGCGCAGGTGGACCAGGCAAAGGCCGGTGACGACCTGATGCTGCTGGCCGGCCAGTGCGGCTAACATGCGGTGCGCTTCGGCCAGGTCGGCCGGCTTTCCGAACAACCGCATGCCCAGAACCACCATCGTGTCGGCGCCGAGCACGAGCGCGTCGGGATATTTTTTGGCCACGGCGCGGGCTTTGCGGCAGGCGTTAAGCTGGCAGATTTCGCGGGGCGTCAGGTGTTCGTGCTCCACTTCAGCGGTGTCGCTGGCGATGACCTGGAAAGCCACGCCCAGCTGGCGCAGAAGTTCCGCGCGGCGCGGCGAAGCGGAGGCCAGAATGAGCGGCGGCAGGTTCATATTGGGTCCGGGGTCCGGGGTCCAGGGTCTCGGGAACCCACCAGGCCCCAAATCCCCGGCGCCTGGACAATGACGGCCCGTTCTTGGAACGCGATCCGCACGAAACGAAGATACAGAGTCCAAAGCCGGGAGTCGAGGGGCCGAAAGGCTCCAAATTCCAAACTCCAACTGCCAGAGAAATGCCAAGCTCCCAAACCTCAAAATCGCCCTCACCCCGGCCTTCTCCCTCCGGGAGAGATTCCGCCGAAGAAAATCTCGCGCATTGAACCCCTGAACCGGCTCGCGCAGCCCTGGGAGCGCCGGCATCCTTGCCGGCGTATTGGTATCGTGGACCAAGGAACTCGCCGGCAAGGATGCCAGCGCTCCCAGGTTCATGGAGGGCCGGGGTGACGGGAACTGGCGCCCGCATTCAAATGAGCCATTGGACTTGAAGATCACGCTGTTGTTGCTATTTTGAGCCTATGACAAAGCAAGCCGTTGAGGAAAGACTCCACGCCCAGCCGTTCAAGCCTTTTGCGCTGAGGCTGACCGACGGATCCTTGGTGCCGGTGCCGCATCCGGACTTCATGCTGTTGAGCCAGGGCGGACGCACGGCCGTTATTAACACGGAGGGGGAGTCGTTGAAGATTCTCGACCTCGCACTCGTGACCGCGATCGAGTTCAACTCGGCGAGTGACAAGGCGGCATGAAAACCAACCTGCACGCGACAATTCTCTGGCTGATGGGCTTTGATAACATGGGGTTGGTTTGCAACTACAAAGGCCGCCCCGAAAACCCGACCCTCAACGAGGGCGAGGCTTGCCGGAAGATTGCGAGGTAACCGTCGTTTCGGAGGGACGAGCTACGCGAGTCCCTGACTTTGTTGGCGCAGAAATAATGGGGACTCGCGTAGCTCGTCCCTCCGGAAGCAGGGCTTTGATGCCGCTTCAACGTCCGAATTTCCCAACGCCTCCCTGTTTTCCATACGCGCCTCCCCCCCCCCGTTGAAGCGGCGTGAACGCCGCGCGCCATTTACTTTTTCGCACCAATGCACCAGAGCGCCTGGTGCGTGCGGATGAAAAGCTCGCCATTGGCGGGAACGATGGAGGAGTTGCTCGGTTCGCCCAGCGGGTTCACCGAGACGAGTTCGAACTTCGGGCTGGCCTTGAACACGAAGCAGTCGCCGCCTTGCGTGATCGTGTAGCAGTTGCCGTCGGCGAGCATGATCGAAGACCAGTTCTGGCCGGTCTTGGCCGCGCCCTGGAGACGTTCCTCCCAGACGAGCTTGCCGGTCTTCAATTCAAAGCATTCGGCCACGCCGGGGTCGTTGTGGACGTAGAGGTGGCCGTCGTGAACGACGCCTGAGCCGATGCGCTGCTTCGTCTTCGGATGATGCCAGAGGCGGCGCGATTCGGTGATGTCGCCGCTGCCGCCGGCGCGCGCGGCGAACGCCATGCCGCTGAAGCCGCCCAGCGCCGCTACAATGCCGTCGCCGTAAACCGGCGAGGCGTAGCTGAGCGGATTGAGACCGGAGCAGGTCCAGATTTCCTTGCCGGTCTTCGGCTCGTAAGCGGCGAGGCGGCCGGGCCAGTTGATGAGCAACTGGTCTTTGCCCTCCACCTTCATGAGGGTCGGCGTGGTCCACGTGCCGATGTAGGTGCTGCGTTGTTTTCCTTTTTCATCTTGTCCCGGCTGCGGTTGGTCGTAGTGGGTGTCTTCGTCGTGCTGCCAGACTTTCTTGCCGGTCTGCTTGTCCACCGCGATGAGGAACGAGCGCCCGCCGGGGCCGAAGTTGAGGTAGCAAAGGCCGCCATCAATCATCGGCGACGAGCCGTAACCCCAGATGTGGCGTTGCTGCCCAAGATCAAGCTGCCACTGTTCCTTGCCGTTGAAGTCGTAGCAGTGCAGCCCATCCGAACCGAACCACACGATGACCCGCTCGCCGTCGGTCACCGGCGAGGCGGAGCAATACGGATTGGTCGGATGCGTCGTTTCGTTTTGCTTCGTGGTGACGCCGGCCTGCCAGAGCAATTTGCCATCGGCGCGGTTGAAGCACATCAGCGTGCGACGCTCGCCGACGGGTTGGGTGACGAACACGCGCTCGCCCCAGACGATGGGCGTGGAATTGCCGTCTTCGGGCAGCGCGACGCGCCACTTCACGTTCCCGGTCGTGCTCCACTTGACCGGGAGATTTTTTTCGTCGCTGAGGCCGGTACCGAGCGGGCCGCGCCAGGCAGGCCAGTTGGCGGCCCCGGCGGCATAAGCCATCAGGGGGACAAGGAGAGCCAGTCCAGGTTTGAACCAGGCGCGCTGCAAGGAAAGGGCTGGCGTTCGGCGGGAAAGTTTGTGGTGCGTGATCATAGGCGTGATTCATTGGCCAGACGTTCGATGCCATCGGGCGGTGACACGAAATCGGCGATTTGAGCGCCGCAGTTTTAACCAGTTCCCTGCGCGGTGGCAATGAATTATGTTTGGATCACCGCGGCGAGCGTTGCCAATCGCTTGCTCAGGACCGGCGGTGCTGCGTTGGTCACGGCGCACCATGCTTTTGGGCGCAACACTTGCTCTTATTTGCGACAATGTGACTGCCTGATTTGCAGTAATGTGACTGCTTTCACCCAAATTGCGCAGCGGTTTGTGCGCGAACGGACTCCGTCCGGGCAGCCACGACGCAAACCCGCGGTGAACCACAATGAGACATTGGTGGCTTGAAATTCGACTCAAGTCCAGGAAGCCCCTGACCCGGAAACGGGCCGTGGGCCGGCTGGGCGCCACGGGCGACCCCCAAGTGTTCGATCTGCTGGCCGAAGCGCTCCGGGACGAAGTCGCCGAAGTGCGCCAGGCGGCGGCCAAGGCCCTCGGCAACCTCCGGGACGAGCGCTGCGTCAACTCCTTGAGCGGCGCCTTGCGCGATTCCCGGAGCGAAGTGCGCGAGGAAGCCGCGCGCGCGCTGGGAAAAATTGGCGGCCCCGGCGCCACCGCCGCTTTGGAGGGCGCGCTCCAGGACTCCGACGAGCACGTGCGCGCGCGAGCGGCGACCGCGCTCCGTTCGCTCGGCTGGCAACCGCACACGCTGGAGCAAAACGCCGTATTTGAAATCGCCCTGGGTAATCTCAAGGGCGCCATGCGGTCGGGCGAGATCGCCGTGGCGCCGCTGATGGACGAGTTGAAACGGGAAACGAGTTTTCAACGTCGCGCCGCGGCAGCGGCGCTGGAAGAGATGCGCGATGTGCGGGCCACCAAACCGTTGCTCGAAGCGCTGCGCGATCCCGACCTGACGGTCCGCGTTTCGGCCGTGCATGCGCTCGGCAAGTTGCGCAGCGAACCGGTGAGCGCCGCCCTGCTCAAGGTGCTCAAGGATTCCGATCAACATGTCCGGGCGGCGGCGGCGGACGTCGTGGGCAAATGGGGCGACCCGCAACACACCGAGCCTTTCCTGGCGCTGCTGCGCGACAAAAGTTTTGAGGTGCGCCTCGCGGCGGTGGAAGCCTTGGGCAGGTTCCATGACCCCCGGGCCGTGGAACCGCTCCTTCCGTTGCTACGGGATAGTGACAGCGACGTGCGCCGCGCCACGGCGGATGCGCTGGGGCGCCTGCGCGATGAGCGCGCGATCGAAGCACTCGTCAAGACGTTGGTGGATGCCGAGAGCGCGGTGCGCGTGGCCGCCGCCACCGCGCTGGAGCGCATCAACTACCAGTGGCCCGGCACTGAGATGGCCCAGCGGGCCGTGCCCCTGTTGGAAGCTGCTGCGAATGACCGGTCGTCGTCGGCGAGTCAGGCCGCCAGGCAGGCGCTGGCGCGCATCCAATGTTACGCGCCCAACGCGGCCTAATCCTTCAGCGTCCGCAGCCGGATGTCCCGCAGCGCCGCCTTCGTCTGATACGTCGCCAGCCCCAGAGGGACGCATCGGTCGATTTCTCCGGGCCGCAGTTCGATTTTGTGCCCGGTGGTGGTGACGTCGGCGATTTTCTGCTCGTCCAGCCACCCTTCAATCTTGGCCGGGGTTACGCGCACGCGGAGGCGATGCCATTTGCCGGGTTCAAACTTCATGAACTGGGTGGTTTCGTTTTCCGACGCATCGTTGCCGTCGATGTTCGAAATTCCAACCACCGCGCCGCCCCAGCCACCGACGATCAGGCTGCAATGCGACTCGCCGACCGGAAAGGTCAGGCCGCAGAAAAAGTCGCTCCCGTCCACCTTCATCGCTTCGAGGGCGATTTCGAAATTCATTTTCGGCACTGCGTTGGTGTAGGTGATGCCGTTCAAGGAATCGGTCTGATCAATGACGATGGCCCCGGGGCCGCCTTGAAAAGCTCTTTCCACGCTCACCGCACCCTGGGTGGCGAAGCCGGCTTCCTTCCAGCCGTTGAGAGTGAAGCCGTCGAACAGCGGCTTCCAGACGGCGGCGGCCTTTTCGGCGGGCTTTGGTTCGGGCCGGATGGCTGGGTCAGCCGCGGAGGCGTGGAGGATGACGGCGAGCAGGAGCAGGAAGGACATTGATTTGCTTGCTCGCCATCTTTTGTCGGCGCAACGGGAAGAGATAAGCACCAAGCTCCAAGCACCAAGCTCCAGAGAAGCTCCAAATCCCAAGCACCAAATACCCTTCGTGGAGAGCACGTCCCCTTGACTGGTCCCGCCCAACTTCGCCTTGGCCTTTGGACCGCTTGACGCTGTTAGGAATTGGAGCTTGGAATTTCTCTGGAGCTTGGAGCTTGGGATTTGGAGCTTCCGTCGCGTGCGGACCGGCGTAAAGCGTCGAGGAACCAATAGTTTCATGTATTGGAGGGGATGAGAGTCAGAAGCAAGCGATTCATTCGAAACCGAGTTCGCGGCTGATGGATTGCAATGCGGTGATGACATGGGTCAGGTGCTCATCGAGCGGCAGGCCGAGCAACCCGGCGCCCCGGGTGATGTCGTCGCGGCTGACGGCGGCGGCGAAGGATTTTTGTTTCATTTTCTTTTTGACGCTCTCGGCGGTCATGCCACGCAACTTTTCCGGCCGCACATAAGCGACGGCGGTGATGAAACCGCACAATTCGTCAACGGCGAAGAGCGTTTTGCGGATCGGCCGGTCGAGCGGGTATTGCTCGCGGTTCCAGGTCGCGTGGGCCAGGACGGCGCCGATGATTTCCTCGTCCACGCCGCGTTCGCGCAAAATCCGCGCCCCTTCACGGGTGTGGGCCGGCGGTTCCGGCCAGCGTTCGTAATCGAAATCGTGGATCAGGCCGGCGAGGCCCCACTGTTCCACGTCGGCGTGAAAATGCGCCGCATAGTGCCGCATGGCGGCCTCGACGGCGAGGGCGTGTTTGCGCAAGGACTCGGACGCGGTGAATTCGGTGAGCAGAGCGAGGGCCTGGTCGCGGTTCATGGCAGCGCCTCAATGTTCATCGGGTTTTCGGGTAACACACGATAGTTTAACAGGCCGGCGCAAAAGTCCAAGGACGAACTCGTGTCTTGCACGGGCGCGTCTGAGCACGGGATGAGCGAAGCACCAAGCTCCAACCTCCAAGCACCAGAGAAGCTACAAGTCTCAAACACCAAACAACGCTTGGGCGCGTTTTGAGACTTGGTGTCTGATGTTTCTCTGGAGCTTGGAGTTTGGAATTTGGAGCTTTTCGACCCCGGCGTCGGACTTCCTGAAAACCAGGGCGCGTTTATCCCCCGGCACAATGCGGCACAATGCGGCTTGCATTTTGCGGCGGGCTCTGGGATTTTTTCGGCAACCTGGTGCGGGGTCGTAGCTCAGTTGGTAGAGCGTCTCGTTCGCAATGAGAAGGTCAGGGGTTCGACTCCCCTCGGCTCCACCAGCTGGCGTTCAACCCGGAGAACCGATGAATTTCTGCGCCGGATTACAGGAAACACTCAGCAGTTTGCATCCCAAGTGGACCTGGCGGGTGGCCGAAAACAACGGCCCCAGCACCTCGGTCATCATTCTGGCCCAGGGCCAGGCGATTCCGGGAGAGGTCGTCGTGAGCTTGGGCGATGAGCGGGACCAGAAGCTGGCGGAAACGATCGTGGGCGGGCAGGCGTATTGCGATTTTCTCAACCGGGGCAAATCCGAAATTGATTTTGCCCGCGACCTTGCCGCGAAAATCCTCGGCCAGTTGAAACCCGCCTGAGCCGTAACCATGCAAAGCAACCACGAATGGACACGAATAGACACGAATAAAAACGGGCCTGCCCAGACTTTTTGCCTGAGTCAGTTAACTTCACCAAGCGGTGAGCGCGACCAAGCTGAACAGAACTTGCCGTCAGCCAATCGGATTCGTGTTCATTAGTGTCCATTAGTGGTTCTCAAATGAATTGTTACAGCTAAGCCGGGTTTGTCGCGGGCTGTTTTGACGGACGCGGCCCCCGGCTTTGCCAGCGCAGGAAATCCGGTTAACTTGCAATGATGAACACCGAACATGCCGTGGCGGCTCACTGGAGCGGCGGCTTTGACGAGCAGGCCTTGCAAGCCTGGGCGGAAAACCTGCGCCGCCAGCTCAGCGCGCCGCAGGTTACGCTGGGGTTGGTGTTTCTCGCGCCTCAATTTTTCCCGCACGCCGCAGCGGTGCTGGAACTGTTGCGGGTCCATGCCCGGATTCCGCTGCTGGCTGGCTGTTCGAGCAACAGCCTGATCGTCAGCGACCAGGAGATCGAGGAGAACGCGGGGCTGGCGCTGGGAATCTATCATCTGCCCGGCGCCCGGTTGCAGGCCCATCGCTTCACACAGGAACAAGTCGAGGAAGCCAACGGCGCGGCCTACTGGCACCTGGAAACCGGCGTGGAACCGGGCCAGACCAACGGCTGGCTGGTCTTCGCCGACCCGTTTCATCTCGATGGCGAAGGCTGGCTGCGCGGTTGGAACGAGGCTTACGCGCCGCTGCCCACCCTCGGCGGCCTGGCCAGTGGCGATCACACCGGGCAACTCACCCAGGTCTATCTCAACGGCGAAGTCTTCACCGAGGGCGGCGTGGCGATTTCCTTCGGCGGCGACGTCGCGCTCACCGGCGTCATCTCCCAGGGATGCACTCCGATTGGCGAGACGTGGACAATCACCCGGGCTGAACACAATATCATCCACGAAATCGGCAACCGGCCTGCCTATGAGGTCCTGGCGGAAACGTTTAGCCGGCTCCCGCCGGAAGAACAAAAAAAATCCCAGCGCAACCTGTTCATCGGCCTGGTCGTCAATGAATACCTGGAGGAGTTTCACCGGGGCGATTTTCTGATCCGCAACCTGATCGGTGCCGACCCCAAATCCGGCTGCGTGGCCGTGGGCGCCCTGCCGCGGGCCGGCCAGACCATCCAGTTTCAACGCCGCGATGCCGCCGCGGCCCGCGAGGACATGACTGACCTGCTGCAAAAATCGCGGGACCGGCTGGCCGACAAAACGATTTACGGCGCCTGCCTCTGCTGCTGCAACGGCCGCGGCCACCGGCTCTTTGGCCAGCCGAACCACGACGCCCGCCGCGCGCAGGAGGAACTGGGGCCGCTGGGTCTGACCGGGTTTTTCTGCAACGGCGAAATCGGGCCGGTCGGCGAACAAAATTTTCTGCACGGCTACACGGCGTCGCTCGCGCTCTTCGTGAAAAAATAGAGGCGCGCGAAGAATGGGAACCCAGGAAATCAGGCAGAACGATGCTGGCACGACACCCATCCTGCGGGGCCTTCCTGATTCCGCACTCTGCACTCCGCACTCCACACTTATCTTCCGTCCGCTTTCCTACGTGGAGCGACTGGACTTCGACGCGGTTTTTCCGCAGCGCCAGCCGGTCGAGGTGGAATTGGGCAGCGGCGACGGCTCCTTCCTGGCGCAATACGCGCAGGCACACCCGCAGTGGAATTTTCTGGGCGTGGAGCGGCTGCTCGGCCGGTTGCGCAAGCTCGACCGCAAAGGCCGGCGCGCCGGGCTGGTGAATTTGCGCCTGATCCGCCTTGAAGCCGCCTACCTGCTGGAGTACCTGCTCCCGCGCGAATCCATCCAGGCCTTGCACGTTTATTTTCCCGACCCGTGGCCGAAACGAAAGCACCGCAAGCACCGGCTGGTGAACGCGCATTTCGCCGAGGCGGCACGGCAGGCCCTGGCGCCGGGCGGCATGATTTATCTGCGGACCGATGACACTGATTATTTCGGCCAGATGCAGGAAGTGTTCGCGGCCAACGATGGGTTCGCCGCCGTGGAAACGCCGCCGGACCTGAGCGCACGGCTCACTGATTTCGAGCGGGAATTTCAGGCGCGCGGCGTGGGGACCTTGCGCGCGGCGTATCGGCGTTCCCCGGAAGTTTCGTCGCGTTCAGAAAACTAAACGTCAATCACCGGATGATCGTCGTCATCGTTCCGGGCGGGCGGGGGCTTGCTCCGGTAAAATTTGATCCGCGAACCGCCGGTGCCGGTCAGTGAGTTCAAGATCAGGGATACGAGGCTGACGATCAGCGCGCCCCAAAACGCCGAGCCAAAACTCTCCACGTAAAAATGCGGGTGCAGCAGCGCGCCGACGAAATAGAGCAGCAGCGCGTTGATCACCAGTGTGAACAAGCCGAGCGTGACGACCAGCAGCGGCAGGGAGAGCAGCATCAGCAACGGTCGCAGCACGGCGTTGAGGATGCCCAGCAGCAACGACGCCACCAACAGGTCAGCGGGCTTCTGGTAGCGAATGCCTTCGACGAGGTAGCCCGCCAGCAAAACGGCCAGCGTGGTGATGGCCCAGCGTCGGAGGAAGGTTGTCAAGCGCGGCGGCATCGGTTTTGAGGTCGGGAGAATGTTGCACGGATCGGCGCGCCTGTCATTTCAGTTCAGTGCGGGCGGGCGATCAGGAACAGGGATTCCTGCCTGGCCGCAAACTCGATTTGCGGCAGGCAGGCCGGCACCAGGCAAAACTGGCCGGGCCAAAGCCGGAGCCGGTGCGGCTCCGCCCGAAGTTCGATCGCCCCTTCGACCAGGCCCACCACCAGCGGGCCGCGCCAATCCTTCACGCCCATGCCGCAGAGCGAGCCGGCGGGGGCCTGGCGCAGTTGCACTTCGAACAGCTCATGCTCGACAAGCTGGCCGCGCTGCGGTTGAATCAGGGCCGGCTCAAAATCTTCGAACGCGATGGAGGCCAGCGCCTGCGGCACATGCAACTCGCGCGGCTTCCCATCCAAGCCGGTGCGGTTCCAATCGAACACGCGATAAGTCGTGTCGGAGTTCTGTTGGATTTCAAAAATCACGTTGCCGCCGCCCAGCGCATGGACGCGGCCGCTGGGCAGGAACATCGCATCGCCCTTCCTGACGTGGTGGCGGTGGAAGCAATCGGCCACGGTGCCGTCGCGGATTTTCCGCTCGAACCCGGCGCGGGTGACGCCGCGCCGCAAGCCGGCGAAGATTTCCGCGTCCGGCTCGGCGTCGGCCACGTACCACAGCTCGGTTTTCGGCTCGCCTCCGGGTTGCGCGGCCGTGGCTGTCGGAGGATGCACTTGCAAGGAAAGTTTCTCGCGCGCATCGAGAATTTTCACCAGCAGCGGGAAGCGGCCGTGCGCGGCGCGGGCCTTGCCGAGCAGTTCGTCCGGGTGGCGCTCCATCACCCAGCGCAGCGTCTTGCCGGCCAGCGGGCCGTTGATGATGACGCTCTCCCCTTCCGGCCGGTCGGTGATTTCCCAGGACTCGCCGATGGGCACGCCGGGGGGCAGGGCCTTGCCATAAAGCTGCTCCAGTTTGCGCCCGCCCCAGACGCGCTCTTTGAAGATGGGGTGAAAGGTCAGCGGATAAAGCATGGCGGCGAGCTTCAAGGTTCACGTTTTCAATTTCAAGTTCACGGATTGCGATCAGGCCGGCTGGAAACTTGAGAACGAAAGGAGGAACTAAGCCGTGGCCGGTTGCAGCTCTGCGAACTGGCCGTGCCGGCGGAATTTGTCGTAGCGCTGGCGGAGGCGCTCGTCCGGGGGAAGTGCCAGGAGCATTTCGAGTTGCCGGAACAAACAGGCCTTCAAGGTGGCCGCCGTGGTGGCGCCGTCCTGGTGCGCGCCGCCCAGCGGTTCGGGAATGATTTCGTCCACGAGGGCAAGTTCCAGCAAATCTTTCGCAGTGATCTTGAGCGCCTCGGCGGCTTGGGCCGCCGCTGCGCGGTCCTTCCACAAAATGGCCGCGCAGCCTTCGGGGCTGATGACAGAGTAGTAGGCATTTTCCATGATCAATACACGGTCCGCCACGCCGATGCCCAGCGCGCCGCCGGAACCGCCTTCGCCGATGACCACGGCGATGATGGGGACCTCCAGCAGCATCATCTCGCGCAGGTTCACCGCGATGGCCTCGGCGATGTGCCGCTCCTCGGCGCCGATGCCGGGATAGGCGCCGGCCGTGTCAATCAACGTGATGATCGGCAGGCCGAACTTGTCGGCCAGCCGCATCAGGCGCAGGGCCTTGCGATAGCCTTCGGGATGGGCCGAGCCGAAGTTGCGCAGGATGTTTTCCTTGGTGTCGCGGCCTTTCTGGGTGCCGATGACCATGACCTTGTGCTCGCCCAGCCGCGCGAAGCCGCCCACCACCGCGCGGTCGTCGGAATAGAGCCGGTCGCCGTGCAACTCGGAAAAGTCGCTGAAGGTGGAATGGCAATAATCCAGCGTAAAGGGCCGCTGCGCGTGGCGGGCCAGTTGGACGCGCTGCCAGGCGGTCAGGTCGGTGAAAATCTGTTTGCGGGTCTCCTGGATTTTTTTTTCCATCTGCTGGATTTCCTCCTCGAAACTGATGTCCAGCGACTGGTTCTGCGGATGCCTCTTGAGTTCTTCGAGCTTGCGCTGCAACTCGGCCAGCGGCTTCTCGAAATCCAGCACGTGTTTCATGGCGCGCATGTTAATTTCCGCCGCCGGTCCGTGCAACGCCGAATTCCATGGCCTCCCGCCGCCATGCCAGTGCGACCCTTGCCCGCTTTCCTCACCCGAAGCACCGAACCGATGATCTGATTGCAGAAGCATTCTTTCCAGTCGCCAGCCGGCCACCTGGATGATCGCGATCAGACAGGTTTCAAATACGGCCGACGCAGTTCGCGCGAATTTCCCTTTCCAAACCGGGAGAATGTTCCACTTCGGAGCCAGATTTTCTTTCTCCGTGAAAAATAATCTGCCGCGTCAAATCTCGCGTTAACGCTCGCAAGTTACACAACACGCTGATTATCAACGGTAATCACTGCATGCTTTTTTGTTTGGCATTAAAATCGCTGAAACGCGCCTTTTAGATGCCAAAGCGCACAAAAATTTTGTTGGTGGAAGACGACCTTTCGGTATGTGAAGCCTTGGGCCAGGCGTTGGCGGTCGAGAATTATGACGTGGTTCGGGCGGCGAACAGTCGCGAGGCCCTCTGCCAGTTCGGACAGCACCAGATTGACATCACGCTGCTGGATTTGAACCTGGGTCAGGAGGACGGCTGGGAGACGTTTCAGCGTCTCAACGAACTTCAACCCCTCCGGCCCATCATCGTCATGAGCGCGCAGGCAGACAGGCTGGCCCATGCGTTGGCCCCACGCGCGGATGCCTGTTTCGCCAAACCGTTGGACCTGCCCATCCTTTTTAAGACTTTGGAGAGGCTTTCCACTTAAGAAGTGTCGTAACCATCGTCGCCATTTTCCCGTAACGCCAAACATCAGTGCAGGAAGTTCTGATTATGAAATACAGCAAAGCCGTAATCGGAGGTGCGGCCTGATTTGCAAGGGTTTGCATTTTTGAAGGGGCGATTTTCGGCGCTGCATTTTCCACGGTCTTGGGCACGCGCGGCAGTTCCAAGTCCAGGCGCGCCAGCAGTTGCGCCAGCGCCGGCTCCGGCCGCGCTACCACGCGCACACGAATCTCTGCCGGCGTGGCTTTGGCCTCCCCGCACCGGCAGCACCACGTCCAGCGAGCGCAATTCGTCGAGCTCCGGCAGCAGTTGGCGCGCACAGTCGCCCAGGCTTTTGGCCCGTATCCATTGCTCCAGCACCCGCCACGGCGCCAGCGACAAAAAACTCACCAGAATGTGTGCTTCCACCCGTTCGGTCCGCTGGTGATATACGGGGCGCAACGCCAGATCGCTCTTGCCGGTGCGGAACGCCGCCCCGGCCTGCGTCAACTGGATATGCCACCGCCACAACTGCGCCGGGTCACCGCCGGGATGGCTGGTGCGCAGCAGATACGCCCCGTGCGCCAGCCGCGACCGCTTCCGTTTTTTCCGTGCGTTCGGAGAACTGCATTCCGCAGGTGTGGCCGCGCGCGTCCTTCTCCATCGTCACAGTCAGCACGCCGGCAGCGGCCGGATATTTGCCCAGCCGGGCAACGACCTGATGACGCGGGCCAAGGGCCGTGCGCACAGCCTTGGCCAGCGACCCGTATTCGCAGGTCTCGCCGTGAGCGTGTTGGCGATGCCGCCGCAGAAACATGGAGGGAGTATCGCCGGGAAAAACGGCGCCCGACAACGGGCAGTTCGGCACCACATCGGCCCGGCGTCAGAACCCGCCCGCCCGTGCAACGGGTTGCGCCGTGAACACCCGGGAAAAAGTGAGTTCCCTTCCTCTCCTGACGAACTTGGGCTAGAGCGCAGTCGGGAGGTTTTACCGGGATTTGCCGGGAAAGGGTCTGATTTTACACCGAGAGTATTTACGTGACCAGATCGCAGAGCATACGCAGAAAACCTCCCGAGGCAGGCCGTCCTATTCCGGCAAGATTTCCGCTTTTTATTCCAAGTGCGATCTGTTACCCATCCAACGGCACGTCGGCAAACCATCAGAATAAACATGGAAAGCTCGCAATATTCCATTGGTCAGGCAGTATTTCTGCGCACCGACGCGCCCGACTACGCCGAGGAAACCTTCCCGTTCAAATCCTTGGATGAACTGTCCCTAATCTGCGCCCAGGGCCGGTCCAATCTGATCCTCGAAAAAATCATCATTTACAGCCTGGTGGACGGCGAGCCGGTTTCGCTCACGCTGGGCTTCATCTCCGCCAGCAAGGGCCAGCGACCCGGCAGCCTCGAAACCGCGGGGAATAAAAAAAAAGCCGGAATCCCTCCGGCTCAATGATGATCTGGTCATGGACACCTTCACCCAGGCGCTCAGAGGGTAATGAAGGCAACACGTCCGCTGTTCGAGCCTCATTACAAGCAAGACCAATCTGCCAACCCTTTATCCGAACAGCAGTGCTTCTAACAATCATTCAGACGCCGCCGAAGCAAAAGCGTTCAAAAAAATTCCGCCGTTGGAAAGTGACAGCATCACGCTTTGGAAACAGACCCAATTCTTTTAAAAGTGGTTTCATAAGGCGGGGCGAGACTCCGTCGAGCCGTCGCCATCACGATTTCATTGGCTCGACGGAGTCTCGCCCCACCAACGATCGGCTTGCGAAACCGCCTCTATCGGCCGATGTCCGTAAAAATCACCGTCCGCTCGCGGCTCTGCAAAACCCTCGCCAGCGGCGTCCGGCCTTGGGGAGCCAGCGATTCGGCCAGTGCCGCCGCTTTGCCCGGCCCCGAGGCCAGCACCCACACCTGGCGCGCCGCAACGATGGCCGCGTAGCTCAACGACACGCGGTTCGGGGGCGGCTTGGGGGAATTCGTGACCGCCAGATACGGCGCGGCGCAATGCAAAATCTCCGAGGAGGCGTTCGGAAACAAAGAGGCAATATGGCCGTCCTCGCCCATGCCGAGAAAAATCAAATCCAATGGCGCCGCCAGCCGGGACAACTCCGCCCCGGCGTTTTTCACAGCGGCGGCAGGGGAATCTTCGCCGCGGATGCGGTGGATTTTGTCCGGGGCGATGCCCAGCGGCCGGAACAAGAGTTCGTCAGCCATTTTGAAATTGCTCTCCGCGTCCGACGGCGGCACGCATCGCTCGTCCGCCCAGAAAAAATGCACATGGGGGAGGGACGGCGTGCCACCGTCCCTGGAATCCGGGTCGCCGGCACGCCGACCCTCTCTCAAAAGTTCCACCACCGCCGAAAAAAATTTCTGCGTGATGCGCCCGCCGGAAAGTGCCACGCAATGCGGTTTGACCGCGCGATTCGCCGCTGCGATTTCGTCAAGCCACGCGCCGGCGATATTGCGAGCCAGTTCATCGCCGGTAGCGAAGGAAATCAGTTCAAAATTTTTCACCTCACCGTGGAAGTTTAAGCTTGGGGAACTTGAGCTCGCCTTTCCAGGCATGAATATGGCCAGGGTCTTTCGGAGGGAGGACAGTGAACGAAATCGAAAGAAAATAATCGGTTTGCACCGTTGGTGGAATAAGCCAATCTGCAGACATCAATCCGATGAACAAACCACCGTCTTTGGGAATCCCATAGCCGTTGACCGAGATTCTGAACCGCAGAGTGGAATCAATCGGCAGCATAATCCAATAGTTTGGTGGGGAAAAAATACTAGAGTCTGTGATCGTTGGTCTTGCAACCGGCTGATTGGATTCATCGAGCAACTTCGGGTGTAATGCATGGTCAAGGTCGTAGTAAATTTCCATTGGGTTGACCACGCCGGAGATGTTTTGGAGTTCAAGATAGACTGCCCCCATTCTGGTTCCGTTAAACTTGGCGTCTTCGGCAAAAAGGAGGCGTCCTCTCAAGCCATTCGTCGGTTCGGACCAATCACCAATCACCGTCGGTTCGGTTGCAGTACCTGCAAAGCAAGAATGACAAAAAAGACCTAAAAATACTGAAATTAGCATCTTCATAAAATCGTTGGCTGGCAATTGGATGATCCCCGCACCCGCTCAAGTGGCCGGCTGCGGATTGCGCCAGGCGTGGCCGCTCTGCGCGAGCAGGTCATCCGCCGCCACCGGTCCCCAGGTGCCCGCCGCGTAAAACTCCCGGTTCGACAACGGCTGCCCATCCCAGGCCGTGCGGATCGAGTCCACGATGCCCCAGGCCGTCTCCACTTCGTCGCGGCGGATGAAGAGTGTCGCGTCACCCGCCACCGCTTCGAGCAACAGGCGCTCGTAGGCTTCCGGCGTGTAGGCGCCAAACTCGCTGTCGTAACTGAAACTCATCCGCACCGGGCGCACGCGCAGACTGGTGCCGGGAATCTTGCCGTTGAACCGGAGCGAAATGCCTTCGTTGGGCTGCAAGCGCAGCGTGATGGCGTTGGCGTCGAGCTTCGGCCCGCATTGCGCGGCAAAGAGCACGCTCGGCGTGGGCCGGAACTGCACCCGCACTTCACTGGCGCTCAACGGCAGGTTCTTGCCCGTGCGCAGATAAAACGGCACGCCGGACCAGCGCCAGTTGTCCACGAACAATTTCGCGGCCACATAGGTTTCCACGTTGGACTCGGGCTTGACCTTGGGTTCCTGGCGGTAGCCGGGCCGCGGTTGCCCGTCCAGCTGCCCGGCGAAATACTGGCCGCGTACGATCTGTGTGGCAATGTCACTGCGGCGCAGCGGCCGGATGGACTTGAGCAGCTTCACCTTCTCGTCGCGGATGCACTCTGCCTCGAGCGAGACGGGCGGTTCCATGGCCATCAAGGCGAGCACTTGCAGCAGGTGGTTCTGCATCATGTCGCGCATCGCGCCGGCCTCCTCGTAATAGCCGCCGCGCGAGCCGACCCCGAGCTTCTCGCTCACGGTGATCTGCACGTGGTCCACCGACGTGCGGTTCCAGAGCTGCTCGAAGATCGCGTTGGAAAAACGGAACATCAGAATGTTCTGCACCGTCTCCTTGCCGAGATAATGGTCAATGCGGAAAATCTGTCCCTCATGCGCGAAGCGCGTCAGCCCCGCGTTCAACTGCTGCGCCGAAACCAGATCATGCCCGAAAGGTTTTTCCACCACCACGCGCTGCCAGAACCCTTTTTCCTCCTCGCGGCGCAACAGTTCCGCGCGATGCAAGTGCTCGACCACCTCGGCAAACTGGCTGGGCGACGTGGCCAGATAAAAGAGCAGGTTGCGGGCGAGCTTCGGGTCGCCGAAGCCGGCCAGTTGCCGGCCCAGTTTTTGAAAGGCCGCCGCGTCGGAAAATTCCCCCTGGCAATAAAACAAATTCGCCGCGAAGGCCTCCCATTGGGCGGGGTCCACCTGCCGGGTGCGGGAGAATTGTTCCACGCCCTGCTTCAGCTCCGCCCGCCAGGCCGGATCGCTTTTTTCCCGCCGCGCAAAACCCACCACGCGAAACGGGTCGGGCAGAGCCTTCTCGCAAAACAAATGGTAGAGCGCCGGGATCAATTTGCGCGCCGTCAGATCGCCGCTCGCGCCGAAGATCACGATCGCGCACGGATCCACCGCCTTGTGCCCGTCATCCAGCCGGCAGATCAGCAGCTCGTCCAATTGATCCATGCGGGACCAGCATGTCCGGGCGCGCCGGCGATTTCAATTCATTCTTCGGCCTGTAGCCGCCGACGTGAGGAGGCGGATTCGGCAGGGGTTTGCAAAGGTCCGCCTCCTCACGTCGGCGGCTACAAGGTTGGTAAAATAACCAGGTTGCCACTCATCACTCAACACTCACCACTTGACACTTTCCCTTGCCACCACAGCATCCGCTCCAGGCCGGTCCGGTTCGGGTACGAGCGCGGCACCCATTCCGCCAGCAACTCGAAGTGCGGCGAAAACCGTTGCCAGATTTCCTCTCGCGTGGTGCCAAAGGGCGGCCCGTCCTTGTCCGGGATGAGATAATTGACGGCGAGATAATGCCCGCCCGGTTTCAGCCAGCGCGTCACCGCCCGCCGGTAGTCCTCCCGTTGCACGGGATCAATGGCGCAATACAACGTGTGCTCAAAGACCCAGTCAAAAAGTTGCGCGGGTGGGTCGGCCAGAAAATCGCCGCGCAGAATTTGTCCGGGCAGGCCGGCGGCGGCCAATCGCTCAGTCGCCAGCCGCACCGCGCTGGGCGCCAGATCGCAGCCCGTCACTGCGAAGTCCGCCCTGGCCCACGCCAGCGCATCGTGGCCGGTGCCGCAACCGGGCACGAGCACGGAGCCGCGTGGCAGTTCCGGATGCGCGGCCAGAAAATCCACCAGCCCCGGCGACGGCTCGCCCTTTTCCCAAGGCATGTCATTAGTTTGATAACGCCCCTCCCAATCAGTCTCGCTCATGATTTCGGTGAAATGTTGCCGGCAAATTGTTCGCCTGAAGAATTAGGATTCTCGTTTCGTCATTGGACATTGGTCATTCGACATTTGCAATGGTACCCCCGCCCGGAATTGAACCGGGATCAACGGTTTAGGAAACCGCTGCTCTATCCATTTGAGCTACGGGGGCGGGTTTCGTTGCGCGAAGATAAACCAACGGCCGGCCCTGTAAACTCCGATTCTGATCGCCTCCCGGCTTGCCTCTGCAACGGATTGAAATACTCTGCCACTGACTCATGCTCTGGATCGCCCCATCCGAAAAGGACACCGACAACGCCGCGCTGGAAAAGCGCCTCTGGAACGCCGCCGAGCAGGCAGTGCCTGCACCCCACTTTCCAGAAACGGATTTCAATGGTAGCCGTCCGCAAGGACTCCTCGGCCTCATCTTCCTGCGCTTCGCCGAAGTCCGCTTCGCCGCGAAACGCGGCCTATTAGAATCTCCCTCGCCCCTCGGAGGGGAGAGGGCCGGGGTGAGGGGTGAAGTGCCAACGCCCCGCGTGTCCCGTCGTAGCTCGCGCGTGGATGAACCCGCCGCCTATCACGCCGAGGGCATCCTCTATCTGCCCGCCGAGGCGCGGTTCGATTACCTGCTCAACCGCCCCGAAGCCGAGAACATCGGCGCGAAGGTCAATGCCGCCATGCGCGACATCAAAAAGCACAACCCACAGCTCGCCGGCGTCCTACTCAAGACCTACAACCTCTTCACCAGCACCCTCCTCAAGGAACTACTCAAGAAAGTCTCCAAGATTCCCGCCTCGCTGGACTACGACGCCTTCGGGCGGATCTACGAATACTTCCTCGCCCCGTGGGAGAGAGTTGCTGCTTCTACATTCAGTGGGCCGATCCAGGGTTCTCCCACGGGGCGAGGCGAGTTCGCCATGAGCGAGGGCCAGGGCGGCGGCGAATTTTACACCCCCAGCAGCATCGTCCGCCTCCTTACCGAAGTCATCGAACCCTATCACGGGCGCATCCTCGACCCCGCGTGCGGTTCGGGCGGCATGTTCGTCTCCTCGGCGCGCTTCGTCTCCGAGCATAAGAAGAATCCCGCCGCCGAACTCTCCATCCACGGCGTCGAGAAAACCGACGAAACCGGCCGCCTCTGCCGCCTGAACCTCGCCGTCCACGGCCTCGAAGGCGAAATCAAACACGGCGGCAACATCAACAGCTACTACGACGACCCGCACGCCGCCACCGGCCGCTTCGACTTCGTCCTCGCCAACCCGCCGTTCAACGTCAACGCCGTGGACAAGGAACGGTTGAAAGACATGGTCGGCCCGGGCCGCCGCTTCCCCTTCGGCCTGCCGCGCACCGACAACGCCAATTACCTCTGGATTCAACTCTTCCACTCCGCGCTCAATGAAAAGGGTCGCGCGGGGTTTGTGATGGCCAACTCCGCCTCCGACGCCCGCTCCTCCGAACAGGAACTCCGCCGCCAGCTCATTGAAAGCCGCGCCGTGGACGTGATGGTCGCCGTCGGCCCGAACCTCTTCTACACCGTCACGCTCCCCTGCACGTTGTGGTTTCTGGATAAATCCAAAACCTGTAGCAGCCGACGTGAGTCGGCTCAAACTTCCGGGAAAGGGAAAGATCAGAGCGGACT
>CAZIFU010000210.1:0-3913 GCA_964539075.1 uncultured Verrucomicrobiota bacterium
GAAACGCGCCTGGGCGAACTCACCGCCGAATTGGAGAATCCAACGACCTACGAAAAGCCGGGCCGCGCCGGGGAAGTGAACCGCGAGTTGTTGCACGCGCAGGGAAGACTGGCGCAATTGAATCCGGAGTGGGAAGCCGAGGCCGGCAAATTGTCAGCGATGAATTGACCGCTGGTTTCTGGTGCAGGTCAATGAAATCGTGGATTTCGAGGAGGAGCTGGCGATCGCCCAGCACTGATGAGATTGTCTCAATACCTTCGGAGGGACGAGCTACGCGAGTCCCTCGACGCCGAAAACGGGTTAAAAAGCGGGACTCGCGTAGCTCGTCCCTCCGAGAAAAAGGAGTTTTGAGACAATCTCTGATAGGGGCTCCAGCTCGGCGGCGTGGTTATCGTTCCTTGTCTTTTCGCGCTGAATCCAACGTGGTCTTGGCGCTCTCCAGCAAACCTCGGAACTTGTCGAATTGCGCGGACGTGAGCCTGGCAGTGGTGGAAGTAGAAGGGTCGCGCTCCGCCTGAACGCTCACGCCAGAAGTGGTACGGTCGCGGCCCGCCTGAACGCTCACCTCAAACTTGCCGGCACGGGTTGGAGTCACTGCGATGCGAAGACCGCTGATCGTCGTGTAAGCCGCTTCGAAATCGCGGAACGGAGCCGCCGCCATGTCCATGCGGCTCATCGAGTCCATGCCCTTCAGAAGAGGGTCGATGTCTTCGTAATCAACGTGTGCGAAACGTGTCTCTGCCGATCTGGAACCTCCGCTCACCTCGATCTTGATGCCATACTCCGTCAGATTCGTTCGTGTGTCTCGAAACGCAATGGCAATGCACGTCACGTCAACTCTGCCGTTTCCGCTGATCGAACCAACGCGAGTCGAGCGGCGGATAATCGCGCCTCCCAATCGGCTTTCCATCGCGTCCAGTCTGGAGAAGTATGCTGCTGCTGCTGTCCTTACAATCTCCTGGAGCCGCATCTGGAAGGAACTTGGTGTGGGTGCCGGGAGTGGGTTCACAATGCCAAACTTCGGTATCGGTGGTGGGTTGGTCCCAGGCGGAAGCGGGGGGGCGCCCTGCCTCAATAGGCGGTTGAGCTCGATCATCAGGATTTGCGCTTCGGGGGAAAGCTGCTGCTGTTGCGGCTGTGGGGGTACGTTCGTGGGCGGCGGCACTCGGACCGAGCGGATTGGAATCGGGCCCGCTGGAGGAAGGTTGGTCGCGGCCGTTGCTGCGGGCCTGTTCGAGGTGGCTGGAGGTGTGCCCGGTGTCGGTTGAGCCTGTACAGCGGCCCAGACACCCGCTGCAGCGACCAAGCCTAGAATTGTGCGTCTCATGAATTTTCGATGGTGTTGGAGGTTGATACACAAGAAGCCGCCAGACGCCCGATATGAGCAACCGCCGCCGGCAGGGGGACGGTGGAGCGTCGTATGCATTCTCGAATCTCGAACTTCATTTCTTCGAGCTTGGTTTTCATTTTCGAGGTGGCGGACCGAAGCAGTTCACGGGTGTCGAGACGTTGCCATCCGCGTCAACCGCGTACAAGAACGGATCTCCATTCACCAGGATATGAGCTGAAACGACGCCGGACATCTTCTTCTGCTCAGGCGTGCCACCCCGGCGTTGTGTGATCTTGACAACATCTCCGTTGGCAAACGGTCCCGCAATGAACGAACTGGCCGATTCCACGATGAATATCCGCGGATTGGCATCGCAGTTGTCCTGGGTGAGCAGTTGATGGAAGCCATCAGGGTTCTGCCTGCTCGTCGGGTTTTTGCCGGCCACGGGGATCTGCTTGCCAGCCGGGTTGGCGGCCTCCCGGCATGCCGCGAGCGGCGCTTCCCGGTCTTCCACAGTCACGATAAAACTGCAGGACACGGTGGCTCCCCCCGAATCCTTGGTGGTGCAGGTGATGGTGGTCGCTCCCTTCGGAAAGATCGAGCCGGAAGGAGGGTTGCAGACGACGGTTACGCCCGGGCAGTTATCGGTGGCGTTCGCTGTGAAGTTGACCAGAGCGAAGCACTGGCCGGGATCATTGGCGACGGTGAGATTGCCTGGGCAAGTGATGGTGGTGGGCTGATTGTCTGTCACGGTCACGGTTTGGGTGCAAGCGCTGGTGTTGCTGCTCGGATCGAATGCCGTCCAGGTTACCACCGTCACGCCCACCGGAAATTGCGTTGGAGCATCGTTTGTGACCGTGACGGCGCCGGAGTTGTCGCTGGCCGCCGCTGTGCCGAGGGCCACGCCGGTGGCGTAACACTTGCCCATATCTGCATACACGGTCACCGGGGCCGGACAGGTGATGCTGGGCGGCTGACCATCTGTCGCGGGTCCATCGAAAAAGCCTGTCCGCTGGTTGTTGTAGTGAAATGTCGGCCAAGCCAACTGGCCTTGCGGAAAAGAGCCTGCCCCAAGGTCCAGGCAGTAAATATTCCCGTCGTCCGATCCGAACACCACCTCCAGGTGCCCGTCCAGATCCATGTCTCCCAACGCGACACTCGATTCAATTGCGCCTCCGGTTGCAAACGGCCAGCCGGCGAGTATTGTGCCGTCGCCGTCAACCGCGTAAAGGTTTCCGTTTTGGTTCCCGACAATGATCTCAGGCAAGCCATCCTGATCAATATCCGCAAGAGCCGGTGCCGATGAATTGAAATGGCCCAAGGTCTGCCATGGGAATCCAGCGACCAACGAGCCGTCCCGTTTGATGGCATAAATCCAGCCTGAACCAATGCCATCCGGATTGTCCCTGCTCGCCACGACGATTTCCAATTCCCCATCGCCGTCCACATCACCAATCGCCGGTGGCGACTCGTGCCGTTTGGTGGCCACCGGCCAGCCGGGCTTAAGATTGCCTTGGTGGTCCAACAGATACACCCTGTTGTCGTCATACTCTCCGCAAATGATGATCTCCTTGAATCCGTCCCGATCGAGATCCACAATCACCGGTGCCGCGTTGATATAGTTGCCTGGCTGAAATTGATTGAAACCACTCACGTAGGTGCCGTCGGTTTCAAAGGCGTAAACGGTGCCAGTATAGGTGCTCCGGGCACAGATGACGATTTCCACTTGCCCGTCGTTGTCCAGGTCCGCCACCGCCGGGGTGGCCAGCAGGTAGTAGTAACCACTGACACGGACCGGCCAGTTGCCGCCCCAGCGTGATCCAGTGACTTCAAACACGTCCATCTGGCTGTTTCCGGTGATCAGAATTTCGAAGTCCGCGTCACCATCGAGATTCGCGATAACCGGTGAAGGACTAAGATCGCCAGTAGAGGGACTGCTGTAGTTGGCCGGCACCGTCTGGGGCCAGCCGGGCATGACTGAGCCATCACCCCTTATGACATACACGTAGCCGTTGTGGGTCATGACCACGATCTCCAGGAATCCATCCCCGTCGAAATCCGCCAGTGCCGGCGCACTCACAACATTGCCGGCCAGCGTCACCGGCCAGTTGCCGGAGACAACCGTGCCATCGGCGTTCAAAGCATGTAATTTCGAATCCATCGCTCCGATGACGACTTCGAGCCTGGCGTCACCAGCGATGTTGCCGAGCGCCGCGGCTCCCCGGACCGGCCCTCCCGCAGTCACCGGCCATCCGGGTTGCAGTTGCGGGGAGGCTGGCGCGTCCGGGCCGGCGGCCAAACCGCCGGACAGCAAGAGCGTATTCAGACAGGAGCGAATGATTTGGTTCTTCATGGTCTTGTTTTTTTTGGTTTGGCTGGTCTTGTTCATTCACCTATTGCAAAGCGCCCAACATTCGAACAGCGCGGAAGCGCGGCACCTTGCAGCCGGAAAACTTCTGTGACGGAATATCTTTCACGAAGGGTGTGTGAACGCAAATGGAGCGGCGCAGGCCATCGGCCGGCCACATTCGGCGACCCGCCGAAGCTGATCCAAAGCGGGCCGATGGTACGGGCCACGCAAAA
>CAZIFU010000211.1:0-11998 GCA_964539075.1 uncultured Verrucomicrobiota bacterium
ACCGACCAGGCCGACGGGCTCGAAAGCGACAACGACAAAATTGAAATCCTCGACCAGCAAGTGCGCGTCTCGTACGTCCGGGAGAAATGTCCGGCAGCCAGCCCGAACAAATGCACCGTGCGGGCGCAGTTGCCCATGGGCGAAGTACACAAACGCGCCAAAGTCGCCGCGCATATTTTACAGGACGCCACCGGCACCGCTGTCGCCACCAAAACCGACACGCGTAAACGGATTCTGAATTACGTGCGCCAGCTCTACGCGCAGGCCGACGCGACGGTCAAACTCGTCGCGCCCATTCGCGACGTGCCGCTGCCGGCCAATTTGATCGCCATTGCCAACGCCAACGGCCGGCGTGCCGCCGGTGGTCAGACAATCAGCGTCCGAGTCCGCATCGACGCGGCCGTGGATCAGACGGTTCCCATCACGACCGTCGTGAACGCCGCTCCGATTGACACTGCGAATGCGCTCGCGGCGGCCATTCAAGCGGTGATGTCTGCGGGAACCAAGGTCGTGGCGAGCGAAAACCCGCCCTTGACCGGCCAGACTCTTGGATCGGCCGACGTGCTGGTCGGCGATCCGCTCACGCAAAAGATTCTGCTCAACATTGTGGCGAACAATGACCCCAAGCATCCGGTCACGATTGGCCAGCTTTCTTCCACCACGGTCGCGGAATTTGGCGGGAACGATTCCCATGTGGGGACAATCGAGGAGCGGGTGCTCGTTAAAAATTACGACACCGGCTCCGACCGGATCGATCTGTTCATCGTAAACAAACTCGGTTCGGGCAGCCTGGGCGAGGCGTTCACGCCCAACTTCACCTCTGCCGCCACCGGCCAGCCGACGCCGCCGATGGTGAACTCCGCCTTGATCTTCGCCGACACGATCAAGAAGCCGGACCATTTCCACACGACCATTCCGCACGAGATGGGGCACATCCTGATGGATTCCAGCCACGCGACAGTGGCCACGGAGATGATGGGCGCGGGTTCGCCGGTTGGCTCCAACGAACGGGTCGTCGCCGGCCCCAAGCGCGTCAGCGACCCGCGCAAGGTCAAATACGACAACGGCGTGGAGGATGTGCCGGTGAAACTGTTGCGCACTGTCAACACGACGCTCCTTGAATGAGGACAACCGTGAATCGCACCGGGAAATGGCTTGCCGTGGTTGCCGTGGCGATGGTCAACTGGCTTCCGATCGCCGGCACCGCGGCTGATCGGGGCTTCGGCCCGCAAACGGCGAAGACGAACATGAACGGACTCGATGACGCGAGACTGCCGGCCTACCTGCACGGCGAGGCGAAATACCACGTCCTGCCCGTGCCCACACCGCTGGATCGGGCGACGGCGCTGGCCTTCGTGGTGAAGGAACTGCCGCAGGTCCACAGCAGCGAGGAAGCGTTGAAGCTCTCCCGGCTGACGGTGTTTTACGATCTGCGCGAGACGGCTGACAGCTTCAACGCCCTGGGCAAATTTACCGAGCGCGAGCCGCACGAAGTCGCGCGCACAGCCGCCGCCATCATCGCGGTCGCTTGGGTGGGCGACGCGGAACAGTTTGCGAAGGCGCAGGCGAACTTCGCCGCGCTGCTCGGCCGCGCCGAGATTGAACCGCATCGACACACGTTGCACGACGCCAATTACGCTCTCGGCCCGCGCGAGGGGACGGATCGGCTCAAACAGGCTCTCGCCAGCGCGGTCGCCAGACTGCGCGCGAGCCATGCCGAGCTTGCCAAAAAGGGCCGGTCACCCGAACTCGACATGCTGGAAAACCGAGTGGCGCGGCTCAACGAGTTCGTGGGTCTGGAGGTCGCCAATCTTGATCGGGCGAACAAACTGCGCGCGGTGCTCGAAGGACTGCCGGACGACGACGCCCGGGTGCCGCGATTGATCGAGCTGTATCTCGACGACGCGCCCGACTCGACGCCGCAGTTGGCGGATTGGGCCGGCCTCCGCCTTTTGCGCGTGCCCACCCGCGAGCAGATCGCGCCGGGGTTTCTGACCCAGACCCGTCGCTATGAGAAGCGTGATCCCGCACGGCAACCGGAGCTGGACGCCGTGCGCGCCCGCGCGTTACGCGCCGCCGAATTTTTTGGCGCGCGACTGGCCGATGCCGATCAACAATGGCTCGCCAGGCAAAAGGACGCCGGCACCGACCTGTTGGCGTTGCGCCCGAACTGGCAGTATCCCGCGCCGCATGCGCATTGACCGAAGCACCGCCCGAGCGCGTACGCCGCGGCCAACCACTTGCCGGCGGCGTCGAAACTTGTTAATCGAGTAAGCCATGCCTTCACCCAAAAGCGGCACAGCCGGTTCGCTCGTCGCCCCAGCGGCAGTCACGGTGGCTGAAGAAGCCGACGTGGCCGACCCCGGCGAGGTGGAGAAAGTGAAGGCCGAGCAGCGCAAGACCCAGGCCGGCAAGTACGGCTCCGTCGAACTCAAGCCGCACCAGCCGCCTCAAACGAAAGAGGAGATGGAGAAGAAGCAGAGTTGGGTCGAGGTCGAACTGGTGGGCGAGGACAACAAGCCGCTCGCGGGCGTGCGCTTCCGCATCACGCTCCCGGACAACACGGTGGCCGAGGGCACGTTGAACGAGCAGGGTGTGGCCCGCGTCGAGGGGATCGAGCCGGGATCATGCAAGATCACATTTCCGGAGCTTGACCAGGACGCTTGGGAGAAGGCTTGATGACGATGACCGACACGTTTCCCGATGGCGGCGGTGTGGCCTCGCGGGCATGACCATGAGATTCTCAACCCGCTGCTGACCATGCCGGTCCAACATGAAGTCCAACCGGGCGAGTGCCTCGCGAGCATCGCTTTCGAATACGGCTTTTTCCCAGACACCGTCTGGAACGACCCGGGCAATGCCGAACTGAAGCGTCTTCGCAAAGACCCGAACGTACTGCGCGCGGGCGACACGGTCGTCGTGATGGACAAGCGGCTGAAGGAGGAAACGGGCGCCACGGCCAAGCGACATCGCTTCCGGCGCAAAGGGGTCCCCGAACTCTTTCGCGTCGTCCTGCAGGACGACCAAGGGAAACCCCGCAAGGGTTTGTCGTGCGACCTCTGGATCGACGGCGTCCACCGGCCCTGCCAGACGGACGCCAAGGGCACGATCGAGGAAAAAATCCCCCCGGCCGCGCGCGCAGCGAGACTGCGCATCGGGACCGGCCCGGAGGCGGAGGAATACCTTCTGGGCCTGGGCGAGCTTGACCCGATCACGGAACTGGAAGGGGTGCAGATGCGGCTGCGAAATCTGGGCCTCTTTTTTGGCCAGCCGAACGGTTCGATGACACCGGGCACGCACGACGCAATCGAGGAGTTCCAAAGAAGCCAGGGCCTGGAGCCGACGGGCGATCTCGACGAGACGACGCGCCAGAAGCTCGAACAGGTCCACGGCAGTTGAGGGAATTCCAATGGCCCCTCCCAGGAAACGAGACGTAAAGCGTGGCGCCAAGCCTTCGACTCTGAAGGCCACGGTGGACGTCAAGGTCACGTTCAAGGACGAACAACCCCCCGACCGCTACAACCTGGTCTTTTACGCCGATTACGCCGACAAGGATGCGGTCCTCGAGGCGGTCGACGAGGCGTATGTCCGCGTCTATCACGAGCGCTTTCCGGACGCGCTCGACAGTTACACCTCTTGGGCCAGCAAATCGCCCGGCTCGCGCGTGTTCTGCAAGGCCGACTTGATCAAGCAGGTCGCCACCCTCAAGCAGATCGCCCACGAGATAAAGCAGTTCATCGCCGACCACCGGGACAAGCCCAAGAAATTCGGGACGATTATCCTGACCGGCCACGGCAATCCGGAGGAGTTTTCCCTGCCGTTGTCCCGGCCGATCGCAAAGGGAGGCAAGCGCCTGCAGTTGAAACATCTGGAAGTTGGCCTCCGCTACGCCGATTCGCTTTCAGACACACCTCCGAAGGAGTGGGCCGGCGACGCTACCCTGTGGAAAGAACTCAAGGGCGACCTCATGGACCTGCAGGTGGAGCTGGACATGTTGGACAAATGGCTCGACCCGAAGTGGACCGACGAGCAGACACTGCTCCGCTGCTGGTGCTGCAATCTGGGGAAACCACCGTCGGGGCCCAAGGACCAGTTGGAAATCCTCGGCCGGATGTTCCTCCGTCGCGGAAAGTTCATGGTCGAGGCCCCGCGCAACAAGAGCGGCAATTTCTATCGCCACTTTTCGCTCCCGGCCTCCGCGGGTCCCGGCACGCGGAGCAAGATCTTTCGTGGCGGCGACGAGGTCCGTGAACTGTGGCACCCCGACACGGTGTCTGAAGTCGAGTCCGACAAAGACCGAATCCGCCTCAAAGGGGACGACCTTGCATCGGCCCAGGCCGATTTCATCGAGTTGGCGTTACGCGACGCTCCACCGCCCGGAAGGAAGGGGAGCAACCAGTGGATCCCGGCCTATTACGTGGATGACGAAAAGAAGAAGCCGGTGTACCCCCACGACTGGGACAAGTTCGCCAAACTTTGGCGCCGGATTAGCGTATGAGGACGGCGGGTTTGTCTTGTCGCACGCCGAGAGTGGCGCATTCTTCCCGCGGTCGGCCCCGCGACGACGCGCGGATTCGACAGTGGCGGACCATTGGTTGAACGCAGCGAACGCTACGGACCCTTATGCCCAGTGCCAAGAGCGGACAGGCCGGAACGTTGGTGAGTCCAGCCGCGCCCACCGCGGTCGAAGAAGCCGATGTGGCTGAACCCGGCGAAGTTGATAAGATCAAGGCCGAGCAACGCAAAACGAAGACCGGCAAGTACGGTTCCGTCCAGGTCCCACCCCACCAACCGCCGCAGACCAAGGAGGAGAAAAAGAAGAAGCCGAGCTGGATCGAGATCGTCCTGGTTGATGACGATGACCGTCCGGTTGCAGGGGAACGCTTCAAAATCACCTTGTCCGATGGGTCCGTGGCCGAGGGCACGCTTGACGACAAGGGGTTCGCCCGCGTGGCGGGCATGGAGCCGGGCACCTGCAAGGTCACCTTTCCCGAGTTGGACAAGTCGGTTTGGAAGAAGGCCTGAAGGCCCACCGCGAACTCCATGAAGACCCACCAAGTGCAACCCGGCGAATACCTCTCACTCCTCGGCGTGCGTTACGGCGTGCCGTGGAAAAAGATCTGGGACGACCCGGCCAACGAAAAACTGCGCCAGCGCCGCAAAAGCCCGAACATTCTTTTTCCTGGCGACAAAGTGGCCATCCCGGACCTCGAGCCCCACGAGGAATCGTGCGCCACCGAACAACGGCACAAGTTCAAACTCTCCTCCTCCAAAAACAAAATCTGCGTGGTCGTGCGCGATGAGATGGGCGACCCGGTCGAAGGCGTTGAATACACGCTCCGGGTCGGACGCCATTTCGAGATCAAGGGCCAGACCGGCGGCGACGGCATGGTCAAGGCGGACGTGCCGGAGGACGCGGAGCGGGCGCGGCTGGATCTAGACCAACTGGGCCGGGTTTACACGCTCCACATCGGAGAGTTAGACCCGATTTCGCGCGTGAGCGGAGTGCAGCAGCGCTTGCGCAACCTCGGTTTCGATTGCGGCCCTGCGGACGGCATTATCGGCCCGAAAACGCGCGCGGCGCTCTTGCGCTTCCAGTTTTGGGCGAAGATCGAGACCACCGGTCGTGCCGACGTCGCCACCCGCAAGACGCTCGAAAAGGCCCACGAAGGCCGCACGTTGGACCTTGACCTCGAAGACGGCCCGGGTTCCAGCCCGGCGCCCGTGGTCACCGGCCGTCAGACCGTCGAGCACGATGCCTTGCCGGACCCCGACCAGCCGCCGATGGAGTTTTTGGAGACGTAGGATGTCATCAATACCCGTCCACCCCATCAAGGAAGAGAAGGAGCACGACTCCTTCTCCATCGAATGCACGTTCCGTCTGCGCGTGCTCGACGTCGCAACCGGCGATTTCCTGGCCAACGCCTACGCGGAGAAACCGGCCGCCGACCTGAAGGTCCTCGAACGGCGCGGCGTCCACCCGTTCCGGGTGCTCAACGCGCGCTCCGTCGACTTCAACGGCGGCGAGCTTGGGGACTTCAAATTCGACGTGCGCACGCTCAAGACTTTCGTCGAGGACGCGGCCGCTTCCAAGCCCGACGCCAAGGCGCTGGTCGAGACCTGGAAATGCGTCAGTGAATTCTTTCATCCCGCCCTGAACGGAGAGGTGCTGGTCAACAAGTCGGGCGACACCCGCTTTCAACGCATCCTGACCGGCGAACCGCGCTTCGTGGGCGTGAAGGACGCGAGCGCCACCTACGCCGAGCGGGCGTTGATCACGGGTTTCGACGGAGTACTGGCTGTGCCGATCTCCTTCAAAGCGTGGCTTGCCGGCACCAAAATCACCGTGAAGTTTCGCGACTACAAAATCATGAAGGCCGACGGCGAGTTCTCGCCGGAGAAACTTGGCGAACAGGAGACCGCGGCCGGCCTGCCGCCGAGCAAGAACGGCTTCAAGGCGCTCAAGGTGTCCCTGCAGGGCGACCCCATCGGAAACGACTGGCGGGCCAAGCCGGGGACAAAGGAGCAGAAGTTCGACGACGAAATAACGTTCGAAATGCCGCGGGTGTCCCGCGAGGAAATCGATTTCACGGTCTGGGCGGTGCGCCGCGTCAAGCGCTTGAGCGACCTGGTGCCCGCCGGCCGGATCGCCCCCGGCAGCGGCAGGAATTTCCGCGCCGGCATCATGGTCCACTACAACTCTGGCTATTACTGCACCGAGTTGCGTCCCGACGCAAAGCACAAGGTCAATTGCCGCGACGCGTTCACGGATCGCGAGAATCGCTACATGATGGACCCGAACATGGCGATGGCGATCCTCCGTAAGATCAACGACGCCTACGAGGCGCCCAAACCCGGCAAGGTGGGCCGCCTGGGCTACAACTATCACATCGCCCCGGACGGCACGATGCTGCCTGCGGTGGACGAGACGCTGGTCATCTGGCATGCCGGCGAGTCGCGCGAGCCGGACGCCGTGGAGGCCGTTGAGAACGTGGACAGCGGCCCGCGCACGGTGTCGCAGAAGATCAGCAAGCCCAAGAACAACCTCAACGACTCCTACATCGGCATCGACTTGTTGGGGAACCACCAGCCGGGTTTCCACTACACGGTGCATCAACACTGGTATTTAGACCGGTTGATCGAAAACATCCGCGGCCGCAACCCCGGCATCTTGTGGCATCACATCCTCGGCCATGACGAGGCGCGGGCCGCCTATCGCGACTTCAAGGGCATCACGGGTGACGCCGTACCAAAACCCAAGGCCGATCCCGGCGCGGCGCTCGAAGGCGGCATGACCAAATTGCGCGGCCGCCACGGGGCTCCATTCCCGGTCGCCAAGGCCGGCGGCGGTTGAGGACGCGGTGCGCGAGGTCGTCATGCCGTCCGCCACGGATCCCTCTGTCCCGCGCGACGGCCTGGCAGCGTTGCGGGCGACCGTGGATGTTGGCTGCGTTGGCACTTGGGCGGCGCAGGTGGAACGGCGTTTTGCGGAGGTCGAGGAAGTGCGTCGAACGGAAAGCGTGGCCGCCGTGGGGCGGGTGCTCGCAGCGGGAGAGCGATTCGTCGAAACCGCGTCGTCATTGACACTTGGAGCCGTGTTCACCGCCGAGGACCTACCGCAGATTCTCGCGGCAATGGCGCGCACTCCCATCCGTGCGTGGATCGAGCGCGTGCTCCGTGGCCCCGCTGCCTGCGACCTCGAGCAGGCCTGGCTTCGACGACAATACGCTCCGGCCAATTATCCGCCGCTTCACGCCCCGCACGGCTGGCATCAGGACGGCGCGCTCGGGTTTGATTTCCTCGCGCATCGCGATACCCCGTTTCCGCCGGACGCACTGTTGCCAACGGTTACATGCTGGATTCCGCTCACGCCGTGTGGCGTCGAGGCGCCAGGGCTGGAATTGCTGACGCGCCGATTCGACGGCTTGCTGGCGCCGGCCGACCTGACGGAGGAACGCGTGCGGACGCGGTTCGCGCCGAAAGAGTTTTGGCGGCCAGCGATGGAGCCGGGCGATGTTTTGCTTTTTTGCGGCGACATCCTGCACCGCACGCACGTGACCCCGGCCATGTTCAACGACCGCACCAGCATCGAATTGAGGTTTTTTCCCGCGAACAACATTCCCGGCCGACTGGCGCGGGACCGCTTTCTCCCGCTGGCCTGAGTGCCGGAATTTTTGCTCGCTTTCCTTTGCGGAGAGTGTTGGATCGAAACAAAGTCAACCACAGGACCAATTATGGGCATGCAAGTCACTTCAACGGGGATGATGATGTGCACGTTCGGCGTGGCGCCGAGCGTGCTGAACGTTTTGCCCGTCAATCGCGTCATGGTCTCCAATTTGCCGGCAGCGAATATCATGGATTTCGCTCCGATGGTAAATATCCCGCCTTTCGGCGTGTGCATGTCCATCGCCAATCCGATGGTTGCGGCGGCCACCGCGGCAGCGCTGGGCGTTCTGACGCCTATGCCTTGCATACCCGTGACCGCCGCGCCTTGGGTGCCCGGTGCGCCCACCGTGCTGCTGGGCAACATGCCGACGTTGAATAACTCCTCGAAGTGCATGTGCTGCTGGGGCGGGGTCATCAGCATCACCTTCCCGGGCCAGGTGCAAACCATGGTGCCGTGAGCGGGCGATGACGGCTGATTCCCCCCGGCGGGAGGGCGCATCTCAGTTTTCAGAAAGTCCGACGCACAAGGATAAGCTCCAAATTCCAAGCTCCAAGCTCCAGAGAAGCACCAAACACCAGTTCTCAAAAGTCCGGAACAGTTGCTTGGAGCTTGAGATTTGTAGCTTCTCTGGTGCTTGGAGGTTGGAGCTTGGTGCTTCATTCATCCCGTGCTCGGAAAATGAGGTGTCACCAACCTTAAGCGACGCGCATCAGTTGTGCCGTACCGCCAGCGGTTGCGCGGGCAACGCGAGCGATTGCAGGTTCACCAACCGCACCGCATCGCTGCCCTTGAGTGACAGCAGCGGCATCAACCCGAAGCTCTGGATTTTCTGCGCGGCGCGGTCGGTCAGCCACGCTTCGGCGCACGGTTTCACTTCGATGTCGCCGTCCTTCTTGAATTTGTGCACCGGCAGATCGCCCACGTCCCCGGAGCCGCTCGGTTTGAACGACCAGCCTTCGGCGCGGAACGCATTGGCCAGCAAAAGGCCGCACGCGAACGCCGGGTTGCCCCAGAGATACGCCTCGTGCGGCAGGTCCGCGGACAACTCCTCGAACGGCACCGCGTCAATGGCGTCGCTCGTTTTGCCGTAAGGCTGGCGGAGCAGGAAGCGCGGCAGGCCGAGGCCGAGGAACGGCGCCTCGGGCAATTGCCGCAAAGCCTGCCACGCCGCGCGGCTTTCCGTGGACATCGCGCGCTTCCAGTTGTCCGGGTCGGGCGTCGCGGCGAACGATTCGCAGCCGGCCAGATGCGCGCTGGCGCCGGCGAGCAACGGCGCTCCCACCCACGCCGAAATTTTCGCCATGCGTCCGAGCATTTCCACGTCGGCCACCTCGGCGTCAAAGCTGTAAGCGCCGAGCAGCGCGGCCAGCGGCTGTTTCTCGCCGACGTCGTAGAGCACTTTGTAAATCGCCGCCCCGGACAGATCGTCCTGCGCCATCAGGTCGGCGGCCAGTTCATCGCGCGAAATGTCCAGCAGGAGCAGGTGAAGATTGTCGTCGGGGTCGAGGTTGCGCACCAGATGATCCACGCCGCGCCAGGCGGCTTCCAGCGATTGGAAAAACGGATAATGCAGAACGGCCCGCAATTGCCGGGTGATTTCCGCTTCGAGCGCGGCCTGCACGACCGTCTGCTCCGCGCTGGCGCCCGGCACCACGCTGCCGGCCACGGCTTGCTTGATGATGGTTTGGACGCCGGTCGCGGACGGTTTGGGCGTGGGTTTGCCCGCTGGTTTGCCCAGCAATCGGGCGAGCGTGTCGTCGGTGGATTCCGCGGACGCG
This sequence comes from uncultured Verrucomicrobiota bacterium, assembly GCA_964539075.1. Taxonomy (GTDB): domain Bacteria; phylum Verrucomicrobiota; class Verrucomicrobiia; order Limisphaerales; family CAZIFU01; genus CAZIFU01. Next base: position 9,946 of record CAZIFU010000211.1, read on the forward strand.
GGCGCTGGCGCTGCGCCGGCGGGCGCTTTCGGTTGGACGGCCAGCAGCGCCTGCGCTTCGGCCAGGGCGGCGGCGGCCGACGAGGGGTTCTTCACGCGCTTGTGGAGGTCGAGCAGTTGGGCCAGTGAGGGGACCTGCTTCAAAATCTGGTCGGGGTGAAAATCCTCCAGGCTGGCAAACTTCAGTTCAACGCTCTCGTCCGGCTTCTGCGGCGCGGGCACCCACAAGGTCGGGATCAGTTTCGCCAGGACTTTTTCGAAATTGTCCACGTCCACTTTCAACGCGGGCCGGCCGGCGAGCGGCTCCAGCACGCCGCGACAGGCGCGCCCGCTGAAGTCGCCCAGCACGGCGAGGCGGAAAGGAGTCTCGTCGTCGCGCGGGCGGCGGGCGGCGGGCTTGCCCATCGTAACGTCGAACTGAATTTTGCCGAAGGAAAATTGGGAGGGCATGGTTTTAAAACAGTGAATTGTTGAACCGCTGAACTGGCGGGATTTTGAATTCCCGCGCCGGGAAATTCAATGCTTAATGTCAAACGTCCGTTCTCCCCGCGCCTCGCCTCGGGAAGCGATGGAGGGCGCATTTCACTTTTTTGGGTTCCTTTTGAATGCACCTGAAAATACAGGGATAATCCGCCAGGGATTTGGGCTGGCTGATGACTGGCGGAGGATTTCGGCCCTTCTCAAGGATAGGGTGATCCACTGGTCCACCAAGCGTCGCAGTTGCTGAAACCCGAACTCCGATTTTGAACCGCTAATCTGCGCTGATCTGCGCTGATGACAGACATTCCCCACGGTCATGCGCGGAAAAAAACTTCCGCCACCCTTTCCTATCCAAGTCTCTCGGATTAGCGATGATGAGCGCAGATTAGCGGTTTTCACTTCAGCACTCAGCTTGACGGTGGCCAGTTGACGTCGGACTTTCAGAAGCTGCCCAGCGCGGATGAAGCGCGTGGTCTTTTTGCCGTGATGCACGTAATCCAAATGGTAACAGGGTCCATGCCGTCCGGGATTGATTGGATCCTGACAGCAGCAGCCAGGCTTGCGGCAGACGTGATATTGCCGTGAAAGGCTGCCGGGGCGCAGCGGTCCCAAGGCATTTAGCGCGACTCTGGTGGCTTTAATCTTTTCATCAAGGACTTGAATTCGGCGGTTGGTTTTCATATATCGGATCACTATTGTCCAGTTAAAACCCCCGGTAAATAGGGCTGATTATCGTGGTCGGGCCTAAGGGTTGGCGGTGGTTGTTGAGAAAGCGCCTGCAACGGGGGTGTTTTCTCGAAAAGCGTCAGGCTCAAAATCTGTAGAATGGTGCAGAGGCTGGCGGGCAGTTGCAGCCGCTTCTTGAGGATGGCGACCAGCAGATAAACGGTGATCGCGATCCAGACTTGGACGCGCACCGCGTTGTCCGAGGTGCCGTAGAAGGCTTTGATCCGCAGAGGCTGCTTGATCCATTTGAAAAACAGTTCGATCCGCCACCGGCAGCGGTAGACTTGCGCGATGGTCAGCGCCGGTTCGGTGAAGTTGTTGGTGAGAAACACCAACGCCTTGCCGGTTTGCGGGTCGCGAAAGCCAATCCGCCGCAAGGCTTCCGGATAATCGCGCGGGCTGTAGAAGCTCGTCAGGATCACCGTCTGGTCGAAACGCAGACTCGTGGTCTTGTCCACCGGGCGCGAGTAGCGCCGGCGAAATCGAAAATTCTGTTTGGCCCGCGTGACGAAGAAGGCCGAGCTGAGATGCAAGCGATGCAGTCGGGCAAAGTCCAGATAGCCGCGGTCGATGATGTAGAACGAACCGGCCTCGTAGGCCAGCTCGTCGAGGAGGTTCATGTCGTGAACCTTGCCGGTCGTGAGGATGACCACGGTGGGGAAGTTGCCGCTCAGGGTCAGGAGCGTGTGCGGCTGATGAAAAACTACCAGGGCGCCGACTGCGCATATCCCGGCGTGGAGGTGTTGCCCGACGGCACGTTCGTCACGACGACTTACGGCCACTGGATTGAAGGCGAACAGCCGTTCATCGTCAGTGTGCGCTTCAAGTTGTCGGAACTGGACGAGAAG
>CAZIFU010000212.1:0-9460 GCA_964539075.1 uncultured Verrucomicrobiota bacterium
GCAGGGCGGGGGCGGGCAGGGCGGGCAGGGCGGCCAAGGCGGGCAAGGCGGCCAGAATGGCGATGTCTTCGTGATCCCGCGCGTGACGTTGTCCGTGGGGGGCAATCAAGGCCAGGGCGGCGGCGGCGCAGGCGGCGGCGGTGCGGCCGACGGCGGTCAAGCCGGCATTCAAAACGTGACACTCACCAACGAATTGCGCAACGTCCAGGAGACGGTGCGGCAGTTTTTCATCGCGTGCGGCGTTAATCTGGCGCCCCCGGCCACGCTCTTTTTCAACGATCGTTCCGGCATTCTGTTTGTGCGGGCGGCGATGCAAGACCTCGACCTGGTGGAATCAGCCGTCCAGGTTCTCAACACGGCCCCGCCGCAGGTCACCATCGAGGTGAAGTTCGTCGAGATTTCCCAGCAGGACTCCAAGGCCATCGGCTTTGACTGGTTCATTGGCAACACGTTGGTGAACAACCAGGCCATTGGCATTCAAGGCGGCACTGCGCCCTCCTTCCAGGGCGCCCCTTCCCCTGCCAATCCCTCGGGCATCTTTCCCGGACCCAGCGGCACCACCGGCACGATTTTTCCATCGACGACCGATAATTTGCTCTCCACCGGTTTGCGCAATCTCCTCGGGGGCGGCAATACCGGGGCTTTTGCGCAGACGCCCGCCCTCGCCACCGTCACCGGCATTCTGACTGACCCGCAGTTCCGCGTGGTCGTCCGCGCTCTCGAGCAAAGGAGTGGCGTGGACTTGTTGTCGGCGCCCAAAGTCACCACCCTCAGCAGCCGCCAGACGCAAATCGCAGTCGCGGATATCCGGACCATCGTCACGGGGGTCAACTTGAACCAGCAAGCCGGCGGAGGAGGAGCGGCGGCGGCGGGGGGGGTGGCCGGCGCGGCGGGCGTGATCGGCACCACCGCCAATTTCCTGACTCAACCGCTTCCCTTCGGCCCGGTGCTGGACGTCATCCCCTATGTTTCCGCCGATGGTTACACGATTCAAATGACCATCATCCCCACGCTCACGGAATTTATCGGCTACGATGATCCCGGTTTGTTTGTGCCCACCGCCCAGGGCGCGGCGGGCAACACCGTCGGCATTCCGCTCACCGCCACGCTGCCCCTGCCGCGGTTGCGCTCGCGCCAATTAGCCACCAGTTGCATCGTGTGGGACGGCCAGACCATCGTCCTCGGCGGTCTGATTTCTGAGGACGTCGTCAAGTTCAAGGACAAAATCCCCGTCCTCGGTGACTTGCCCTTCTTCGGCCGTCTTTTCCGCAGTGAATCGCGCTCGGCGGTCAAACGCAACCTGGTCATCTTTGTCACGCCCACCATCATTGACCCGGCGGGCAACCGCGTGCATACGGATGAAGAAATGCCCTTTGCCCAAAGCACCATTCCGTCCCAACAACCCCTCGCCCGATAATCCCGCCTTGGGCCCGGCGGCGTCACCTCACCATGAAGCTGACTTTGGAGCGCGGCATTTATGCCGCTTCAACGTCCAATTCTGAACGGCTCGTGAAGCGGCATAAATGCCGCGCTCCTGCCGGTGGCCGGTTCATGGCCCCAATGCGCGGTCAAAAAAACCGTGGAGGCTGCCCATGAACCTCAGAGAACATCGAACATCCAACATCCAGCGTCCAACATCCAATGATGGCCGAGATGCGGACCCTTGGACGTTGGATGTTGGATGCTGGATGTTGGATGTTTGCTTCTGGTTCCAAGTTTCTGGGTGCGAAAAATTGTTCCGGGGAAATCTCACCCGGCCAGCGCGTTCATGAACAGCCCCGCTTCCCCCGCCGGCGGACCGGGCCGCTTGCTTATCGTGGACGGCCACGCTTACGCTTACCGCGCCTTTTTCGCCATTCGCAGCCTGCACTCGCCCACGGGCCTGCCGACCAATGCCATTTACGGCTTCGTCAAAATGCTCGCCAAAATGCGCGAGCGGCTGGCCCCCGCGCATCTGGCGGTGATCTGGGACGGCGGCCTCGCGGCCGAGCGGCTGGCCGCACATCCCCAATACAAGGCGCAACGCCCGCCCATGCCCGACGATTTGGAAAAGCAACTCGATGAGATCGTCGCCTGGCTGGCCGCGGAAAATATTTTCTCCGGCTGCCGCGACGGCGTGGAGGCCGACGATTGGATCGCGACCCTGAGCCGGCAGGCCGCGGCGGCCGGCGCGCAGGTGCTCATCGCCAGTTCGGACAAGGACTTCATGCAACTGGTTTCCCCGCAAATCGGCCTGGTTAATCCGAATGACAAATCGGAATCCATCTGGACCGACGAGCAGGTGCGGGCCAAAACCGGCGTGGCCCCCGGACAGATTGTGGACTGGTTGAGCCTGGTGGGCGACAGTGTGGACAACATCCCCGGCGTGCCCGGCGTGGGACCGAAAACGGCCACCGGGCTGTTGCAGCAGTTCGGCTCGGTGAAGGAAATTTATGCGCGGCTGGCGGAAATCAAATCGGACAGGGTGCGCGCCGCGTTGCGGGCGTCGGCGGAAATTGTCCGGCGCAACCAGCAGCTCATCCGGCTGCGGGACGATTTGCCGCTGGAGTTTTCGTTGGAAGCCCTGCCAGTCAAGACGGGGGACGCCGGCCAGTTGCAGGAATTGTATGCGCGCTGGGGTTTCAAGTCGCTCCTGCAGGAAGTCCTGGCCCGCTCGGCGCCCCAGGGGCAATTGCTTTGAACGGCCCCGGATCAGGCGATGAAACACGATGACGATGTCTGGAAAGCCGAGAACTGGTTTCATAAGGTGGGGCGAGACTCCGTCGAGCCGTGTCAGGTGCGGATCGAATTGGCTCGACGGAGTCTCGCCCCACCGAGGTTGGACTTATGAACCCGGCCAGCCGCCATATTTTCAGGAAGAATTCGTGGACAACCCACGGCTGGTTTGTTACAAATCCGTGCATCTATATGCCATCCTTTTTGAGCGTTGGTAAACGGCTGCTTGTCCTCGGTCTGCTTTTGACAAGCGCTGCTTTTGCCGGCGCCCAGAACGCCTTTTCTCCCGGTGGCAATGATTACCCTATCGCCGGAGCCTTGGGCGGCGACCAGACCGCGCCGCAGGCGGCTGTCAACGCCTCCGGCGGCTGGCTCGTCTGGCAGGACAACGCCGTGGATGGCGATGGCCTGGGCATCAAAGCGCAGCGGTTGAGCGCAAATCTGACCCAGGCCGCCGCGGGCTTTCGCGTCAACGGTCAGGGCGCCGGCGACCAGGAAAAACCCCAGGTGGCGCTCCTCAACACCGGCGGCGCGGTCTTCGTCTGGCAGGGCGGCCCGTTCGGCTTCCAGAAAATCTACGCCCGCTTCCTCGCCGCCAACGGCGCGTTCATCACCGGCGACATCCTGGTCAACACATACACCAGCCAGCACCAGATCAACCCGGCCGTGGCGACGCTGGCCGACGGCAGCGTGGTCGTGGTCTGGTCGAGCTTCGATCAGGACGGTTTTTTAATGGGCGTGTATGGCCAGCGGTTCGATGCGACCGGACAAAAGCTGGGCGCGGAATTCCAGATCAACCAGTTTGCGCGCAACAATCAGCGCACGCCAGCCGTCGCGGCGCTGGCCAACGGCAATTTTGTCGTGGTCTGGATTTCCGAATTGCAGCGCGCCTCGGCCAGCGTGGATGTCTATGCCCGCCTCTATGATTCCGCCGGCACGGCCGTGGGCAACGAGTTCGCCGTCAACACCAGCACCACCAACCTGTGCGCCAACCCGCAGGTGGCCGGCTCGCCGCAGGGCGGCTTCGCGGTCGTTTGGAGCCAGAAAGAGGGAGCGGTTCGAAACGTGTCCGGGATCGTGGTGAACGCCTCCACTTCCCGACCCAATAGCTGGGATGTGTATGGCCGGTTGTATAATGCCAACGGCACGGCGGCCAACGCACCGGTCCGCCTCAACACCGAGGTTTTCGGCGACCAATACGGGCCAAAAATAAATTCCTTCGGGAAAAATTACCTCGTCGTTTGGAGCAGCCTTGGCCAGGACAGTTCGCGTGAAGGCGTGTTCGGCCAGTTTCTCAACAGCGACGGCAGCCTGGAAGGCGTGGAGTTCCGCGTCAACACCACCGCCGTCAGCCGCCAGCTTCATCCCGCCGTGGCGGCCGATGGCATCAACCGTTTTCTGGTGGTCTGGACCTCCTTCGTGGCCGGCACCAGCTTCGATTTGTTCGCGCGCGCCTACGACATCATCCGGGCGGAAATGGTTCACAACGCGCAAGCCATGAGCCTGACCTGGAACACTCAGCCGGGCCTGGTTTACCAACCGCAAACCTCCACCGACTTCGTCCACTGGACCGATCTCGGCCCGAGGCGGACAGCCAACGGCCTCAGCGATTCGCTGCCGGTCAACGCCAGCAATGGCGCGGCCTACTACCGGGTCGTCCGCGCGCCTTGATTTTTATGCTGCGACTCTTTAAAAGGACAATCGGAGCGCTGATAATGGCTGGCGCGGTGAAAACGGCGGTGGCGTTCTCACTGCTTGGCCCGTTTGAGGCCTACCAGGTGCCCCAACTCGGCTACGCCTTCGGGGGCGATACTGGCGGGCCGATGAACCTGGGTGAAGAATACCGGTGGAACATCCAGACCGTCACGTTCGGTTTTGACGAATCGTTCCTGAATTATTTTGGCAGCCAAGGCTCAAACGCGGTTTACGAGGCGTTTTCCATCCTAAACAGCCTGCCGCCTGTGTCGCAGATGAGCACCGACCTGACGGAGTTTCCCACGGACACGCGGCGGGATAATTTTCAGGCCGCAGCTTTGCAGTTGCTTGACGTGAAGTCCACGGCCCTGGAGTTTTTGATCGAGGAACTGGGCCTGGCGGAGCCGGAACGTTACGTCTGGACGTTGCGCGACCGCGCGATATTGCCGGGCGGCTCCCCGACCAATTATACGGTGATCAAGCGCAACTTCGATCCCGTCACCTTGCAACCCTCCAGTTTTGTGAACGGGACGTTGTACACCTACAGCATCTTTGATGCTGCTCCAATCGCAATCGCCGAGGCGGTGGAAAGCCAGGTGGACCCGTTGGCGTTTGGTTTTACTTCGGTGGCGTCCCTGTCTGTCCCTATCGGAGGCTTTTACATTGGCCTGACGCGGGATGACGTGGGCGGGTTGCGTTATCTCTATCGCCCGAACAATATCAACACCGAAGGCCTGGTTCCGGGCGCCACCGCCTCCTCCATTCTCCCGCCCTGGCAGCCCGTGGGCAGCACCAACACCAACACCGTCGTGGACATCGTGCTGCGGCCGGGCGTGGACAAGATTACCTTTGTGCCGGCGCGGTTTGATTCGCTGCTCGGCGTGTTCATTACCATCACCAACCGGTACAACGACCAGTTCGTCACCAACTCCGTCCTGAAGACTCAGGTTATCGAACGTGTCCTGACGGGCGCGCCGGACATTCTCTTTACGGCGGAGGATTTGGGAGTGAACGCGGCAGGGTTTCCTTTTACCATCCGCCGAACCGCCGCCGCGGGGGCCAACTGGCAGAACAATGACGCCATCAATGGCCAGGCGAATCTGGCGGGGCCGGGACAAATCCAGGCGCCCGGACCAAACATCACGCCGATTACCATCACGTTCAACAAAGTCGGCCCGTTCATCATCAACCAATTCGGGTTTTTCCTGGATGAATTCAACAACGTCAGCACCGGCTATGTCTGGGGTTCCTTTGATGGCTCGACGAATCTGCCGGTCGTTTACCCCATCGGCAGTTCCATTTTCGATCTCGAACGGCAGGTGCTTGGTGGAAATTAGCGGTTGGGTTTATTGTGTGACCGATTTATGAGGCAACGTTTTCTAGTGGCTTGGGCCAGCTTGACGATAAGTTTCGCGGGCTTTGGCGCCACGCTGCCGCTGTATGTCAACAACGGTTCGGTAACCAATCCCCAGGTGGACGCCACGGCCTTCCTCAATGCCGGCACTTTTACCACCTTGCCAGTCACCTTTCCCTCCCTGCCGTACGATACGGCCAACACGCTTTTTTATACCAACGATTTCAACGCCCTGATGACCGGGAGTGACGGTTTTCGCCTTCAATTCATCACTAATGCCGTGCGGTTGCCCGCCGCCAACGTGCTCAATCGCGGCACGATCACCGGCAACACCCATCTGCTCATCATCGCCACCAATGTTACCAACTCCGGCTTGATGAATGTGGGTTCGCAGGGGCTGATCCGGATTGACGGCGGCTCGGTGAATCTGGCCCGCAGCGGGCTGGAGGCCGGCGGCAGCGCCAGCCCCCCAATTAATGACGGATTCAAGTTCACCCCTTACTACGTCAATCCGACCGGCGTGGACGATTTGTATTGGGGCGGTGGCGACAACAACCGGCTGGGCAACAATGGCCGGCCGATGTTTTTGAACACGTTTACTCTTCCCTTCCCGTTTTCCCCGCTGCACGAAGTGATGTTCGCGGGCAGCCCGTTTACCAACCTTGTGCAAGTGCCCTTTTTCAATTTCGGCAGACCGTATGAAGCCCACGTTTTCACCAGCGTTTCCGGCGGCGAGCCGACCATTCAGGTCGTCTTTGTGCCCATCAGCACGGATACCAATCTTATCACCACGGTCCGGTTCGACAACTTTTTCAGCGGCAACGGCGCCGCCACGGCGATCATCGAATTTGCCGCGCCGGATGTGGACATTACGACAGGCCAGCCGCTGACCAATTATGTGTATTTCCTCGATAGCCTGGCTGTGCTCGGCACCAATGGCACCTTCCTCGATACCAATATCCTCAGCTTCAGCCAAAACATACAAAAGTTCCGCCCAGACGCGTACGAGGTCACACGCAGCACCCCCTTCGAGTGGTTCTTTGCCCAGCCGGAGAATACGCCTTTCGATCCCACGCTCATTGACAACCCGCTCTACGACACCAACCGGGTGGACATGAGTTACGCCGCCTACTCCGCGCGAATCAGTGGCGGCGGGACGTTCTCTTTCGCCCAGTTCACCGAATCCACCAACTACCCCGGCAGTGTCCAGTTGAACGCCGACAGGCTGGATCTGACGCAGACCCGCATCCGCTCCGAAAATTTATTGTCCATCCGCGCCACCAACCTGATCGGCAACTCCAATTCCATCTTCGACGCGCCGCTGATCAACTACCAATTGATCACCACCAACCCGGTCCTGACCGTGGACTCGCTGGTTGGCAACACCGTCACGCGTCTCTCCGGCAGCCTTGCCGCCTGGAGCGGCATTTGGACCAACTCTTTGGCCAGCGGCGGGCCGACCATCAATTTCCACGTGCTCATCGTGGACCACACCTTCACCACCACCCAGCCGGTCACCGTCGGCAACCTGCTGTTTCGCTCCACCAACGTCGTGATCGGCGACAATATCAATGCGCAACTCTCCTTCGTGGTGGATGCGACGACCCTGACGGTGAACACGAACGGCTCCATCGGCCTGGCTTCCGCCATCGGCAACCTGAACGCCGTCAATCTGCCGCGCCTCAAATCCCTCACCAACAACGGCGTCATCGCCATCGGCAACGCCGTCAACTTCGGCGCCGACACGCCGCAGCCTTACAGCAACTTCGTCAACCGCGGGTCCATCAGCGCCAACACCGTGCTCATCCGCGCGGCGAGCTTCGAGAATGGCGGCAGCCTCCAGTCGGTGGGCGGCCCCATTCAGGTCGGCATGACTTCCGGCCTCATCACCAACGGCTCCCTGACCTCCCTGGCCAACCTCGAACTCTCCGCCCGCGACCTGACCATCTCCAACTCCACGTTCCGCGCCGGCGGCGCACTGCTGCTCACCGTGACCAATTCCCTCTCCGACGGCGGCTTCACCAACGATTGGCAGGCCGGCAACGGCTTTCAACTGCCCCTCAAACCCGCCGCCGGCGATTTGCTCGGCACCCGGCTGACTTCCACCGCCGCCATCTTCCGGGCCGTCAGCCATCTGTGGGCCGGCGAAAACCGCAGCGTCAGCAATGATGGCTATTCCAACAACACCGCGCTCGGCCGGCTCATTCTCGACGGCGCTTTTTCCACGCTCTTCACCTTCAGCGGCGTCAGCGTCACCAACACCAACGGCCTCTACGTGGACTTCCTGGAGTTGCGTGGCAACGCCACCAATTTCTCCACCGCGCTGCAAATTGACCCCAACCTCATCGTTTATTTCGCCGACGCCAGCCTGCCCGTGGACAAACTCAACGGCGCGCTCGGCGGACGCCTGCGCTGGGTCAGCACCTTCGCCGGCCCTAACAGTTCGGTGCTTGTCACCAACTCCGTCACCAGCCAGACGTTCCTCGTCAACCGCGCCCTGCGCAACAGCACCACCATTGATTCGGACGCCGATGGCGTCGTCAACGCGCTCGATGCCTATCCCTTCGATCCGGTGGCGGTGTCGCTCGTGGTCGAGCCGATGCCGTCGCTCGGTAGCCCGGCGCCCAGCGCAGCGTTCCTTTCCTGGCCGGCCGCCGCCAATACCACCTATCGCATTGAATGCAAGAAAACCTTGAACGGCCCGTGGCAATTCGTCGCCAATTACACGCACGGCCCGAAGGTCGGCATCGCCACGGTGATGGATCCGGTCTCCACCAACGCCGGTTGCTTCTACCGCGTGATCTACTTCCCCTGATGGTTCGGAGTTCAGGCTTTAGCCTGTCCGGGCCTCCCCGCGCAGCCTGAAGGCTGGACTCCAAACTCTCCGCCCCCCATGACGCTCTTCGGCCTTACCGGCGGCATCGGCGCGGGCAAAACCACCGCCGCCGACCTCCTGCGCCAAGGCGGCGTCGCGGTGGCGGACACCGATACCATCGCCCGCCAACTGGTCGAACCGGGTCAACCGGCGCTCGCGGAAATCCGGCAGCAATTCGGCGGGGAGTTGATCGGCGATGATGGCCGCCTGCGCCGGGCCGAACTGGCGAGGCGCATCTTCGCCGACGAGGCGGCCCGGCGGCGGTTGGAAGGCATTTTGCATCCGTGCATCCGCGAAGTCTGGCTGGCCGAGGTCGCGGCCTGGCGCGCCCAACAACGGCCCGTCGGCGTGGTGGTCATTCCCTTGTTGTTCGAGACGGACGCGGGCCGGCATTTTGACGCCACGATCTGTGTCGCCTGTTCCGCCGAAACACAACGCCGGCGTCTGCGGGCGCGCGGTTGGACGCCCGAACAGATCGAGCAACGTTTCCACGCCCAGTGGCCGCTCGAAAATAAAATGCGCCACGCCGACTATGTCGTCTGGACCGAGGCCGGCCTCGACGTGCTGGCTGAACAATTGGGCCGCATCTTCCCGACCTGAACCGCGTAGGAGCCGACGCAAGGAGGCTCACTTCAAAACCAGAGAAAGTCATGCCATGTCTAGCACGCGATTGCACTATTATTGGCTGCGGTAGCGTTTACTTGATCGATGAGCCAGCCGTGTGAAACCAGACTTCGCACCCGCTCGGCGCTCTCATAAATCGGGCGGCGTTCCTCGCCCATGGACTCTTCCAGCGCTTCCAGCGTCACCCACAGCGTATT
>CAZIFU010000213.1:0-70212 GCA_964539075.1 uncultured Verrucomicrobiota bacterium
CTACCAGTGGCAATTCAATGGCACCAATCAGGCTGGCGCGACCAATTCCTCGCTGAGCCTTTCCAATGTGCAATTCACCCAGGCCGGCAATTACTCGGTCACGGTAACCAATCCTCATGGTTCGACGAACAGTTCGAACGCCGTGTTGACCGTGAACTTCCCGCCTGCCCGCGTGCAGGTGGTAAGCACCAGCGCGTCGGGAGGTGGAGCCGTCACCGTGCCGATTGAACTGGTGGCCAACGGCAACGAGAGTTCCCTGGGTTTCAGTCTGAACTTTGATCCGGCCATTTTGACTTACACCGGCGTCACGCTCGGCAGTGGCGCGGGTGGCGCGCTGTTGCTCGCCAACGCCGCCCAGGTCGCCAGCGGCCAGTTGGGACTGGGCGTGGCGCTATTGTCCGGCACCTTTGCCGCCGGCACGCAGCAGATGTTCCAGGTCAGCTTCACGGTTGCGCCCGTGGCCAATGCCACTGCGGCGGCCATCTCGTTCGGTGACTCGCCCACGCTCCGCCAGCTTTCGGACGCGGCGGCCAACAGCTTGTCCGCCACGTACAGCAATGGCACGGTAACGATTGCCGCCGCGGATTTTGAAGGCGACGTTTCGCCGCGGCCCACTGGCAACAAGATTTTGTCCATCACCGACTGGGTGCAAGTGGGCCTTTTTGTGGCCGCCCTGGACACCGTCAGCGGCACCAACGAATTCCAGCGGGCCGATTGTGCGCCGCGCGCCAACCTCGGCAACGGCAAATTGACCGTGACTGACTGGGTGCAGGCCGGCCGCTACGCCGTCGGACTCGATCCGCGGACGGTCCTCGGCGGGCCGACGGGTCAGAGTTCCTTCAGTGGCGTGGCCAAAGGCGCTCCGCAAGCTGCCGGCAACCGGATGGTGCAGGTGATGGACGCGACCGTTCCCGCCGGGCACACCAACGTCATTTCCGTGAGCCTCCAGGCGCAGGGAGACGAGCACGCACTGGGCTTCACGCTGTCATTCGACACGGCCTCGCTCACCTTTGTTGGTGTCTCGCTGGGCAGCGGTGCCGCCGGCGGGACGTTGCAACCCAATACGAACCAGGTCGGCTCCGGCCGCCTTGGTGTCATCCTGGAGTTGCCATTCGGAACCAGTTTTGCGCTGGGCACAAAGGAAGTGGTCAAGGTAAGCCTGGTGGCGGCGCCGTCTGCTGCCGGCAACACCACCGTGTCGCTCGGCGACCAGTTGGTGGCGCGGGAAATTTCCGACACGAACGCCGTCGCGCTGATGGCCAACTACCAGGACGGTGCCATTGAAATTGCGGCAGAACCGGTGCCCGCGCTCAACATTGAACGATTGCTGGAGAACGTGTTGTTGTCCTGGCCCGTCACGATGGCGACTTATGTTTTGGAAGTCGGTGAGGGCCCCGCACAAACCAACACTTGGTTGGCGGTCGTCGGCACAACGAACATCATTGGCCAATCGAACGTCGTCACGCTGCCGATAACCGGCCAGCAGCAGTATTTCCGTCTGCACAAACAGTGACGCGACTCCCGGAATCGGAAGAGAGTACCCCGAACGCGTCCTTAGCGCCTTGAACCCCTGGATCGGTTTGCGGTTTGGAGTCCACGCTTCAGCGTGCTTCGGGGACAGCTTGAAGCCGTATCTATTCAATCCCCATAGCCCCTCACCCTGACCCTCTCCCCTCCGAGGGGAGAGGGAATCAACGCCAGCGCCTCTCCTCCCTCTTCGCCGTTCAGTGAATGGACGCGACGTCGGCCGACTCTGCCTCCCTCTCCCATCGAATGGGAGAGGGCCGGGGTGAGGGTTCCGTTCTGCTGAATAGTCACGGCTGAAGGTTGGACTCCAAAGATTTGGCAAGGATTTGATTCCCCAACGATGATCGCACAGTTTTGTCTGGCTAAGGATTACTGGGGGGCGATAGTTTCGCGGTTGTTATGACCCTGTGGTGGCGCGTCCTTCGTTCAGCCGGGTGTTGCTTTCTCCTCGGCACTCTAACGCAGAGCGTCAACGCACAGTCAAATCCGACCACCGTTGGAAACCGCCTGACCTACCTTGATGGCAGCGATCCGTTTTACGTCGGGCAGCATTTCCCCAGGCTCACCACGCCCCAGTGGATCGGCGAGCCGGGCGTGGACGCCGTCGTCATCCTCGCGATTGATGACATGCGGGAGACGAAGAAATATGAGGCGTTCCTGCGCCCAATCCTCGAGCGCTTGAAGAAGCTGGACGGACGCGCGCCGGTCAGCATCATGACCTGCGCGGTCAGTCCCGATGACCCGCAGTTGCAGACGTGGCTCAAGGAAAGTCTCTCGATTGAGGTGCACACGCTGGCCCATCCGTGCCCGCTGTTGCAGAAGGGCGACTTCAACGCCGCGGTGAAAACCGTCAACGGCTGCATCGAGCTGCTCAACCAGATTCCCGGCAACCGGGCCGTCGCCTACCGGATGCCGTGTTGCGATTCGATGAACTCGCTCAGTCCGCGTTTCTTCGCCGAAATTTTCAACCGCACCACTCCCATCGGACAATTCCTCACAATGGACTCCTCGGTGTTGATGCGCTTCACGACGAACGATCCTGCGCTGCCGCGCGAACTCGTTTTGGACGAGCAGGGCTTGGAACGGTTCCACAAATACTTTCCCGCTACGACCAACGCGATCACCAAAAAACCCCTCGGCAACTACACCGGATTCATCGAGGACTACCCGTATCCTTACGTGATCGGCAAACTTTGCTGGGAGTTTCCCGGGATCGTGCCGAGTGACTGGGAGGCCAGCAACCTGCACGGCGCCAGCAACGTTGTTACTCTCGCCGATTGGAAGGCCGCGCTCGACCTCACCGTGTGTAAGCAGGGTGTGTTCGATTTGATCTTTCACCCGCACAACTGGATGGCGCCGCAGCAGATCGTCGAGTTCATCGAGCATGCCACGACCCAATATGGCAAGCGCGTCAAGTTCCTCACGTTTCGCGAGGCGCAGCAGCGATTGGATCAGAACCTCCTCGCCGGCCAGCCGTTGCGCGCCGCCAATGGCCAGGACAACGGCGTCCGCCTCCTTGATCTCAACAACGACGGCTTCCTGGACGTGGTCATCGCCAACGAGCACCTCCGCCAGACGCGCGTGTGGGACCCCGCCGGCAGCACGTGGCGCGTCACTGACTTCCCGACGCAACTTGTCCGCGCCGATGACAAGGGTGACCGCGAGGAAACCGGCGTGCGCTTCGCCATCGCGCAGACCAATGGTTACGTGTCGTGTCTCCTGCGCAAGAAAAGCCTCAGTGCCGGCTGGCACTTCGACGGCGTACAATGGGTCGAGGACAAGTTGCTCGCGCGCGGGCTGGAGTGGGAAGGCCAACCGATCTTCACCAAGAGCGGCGTGGACCGTGGTGTCCGTTTTCGCGACGTAAACAACGACGGCCGCTGCGAACTCCTGGTCGGCAACGAAAGCCAGAACGCGATCTTCGAATGGTCGCCCGAAGAAAAAATGTGGAAGAAACTCAGCTACGCGTTGCCCAAAGGCGTGAGCATCGTGGACGAACAGGGTCGCGACGCCGGCCTGCGCTTTGTGGACCTCAACGGCGACGGCTTCGACGACCTCATGTTCTCCAACGAGAAGGCTTACGGCGTTTACCTGTTCCGGCCGGTGGCAGGCAAGTCCGTGGGCTGGACGGTCGGCTGGACCGACGTGATGCGCGAAGGTAAACGCGGCGATCCCGGTGAAATTCCGATGATCGTCCGCGGCGGCGAACATCCGGACAACGGCGCGTGGTTCAAGCAAGGCGCAATGTGGGTCCAGAACGAGGACACCGCGCACCTGCCCGATGTCGTCCAGCGCTTTACTTATGAGGAACTGCTGCATGACGTCGGCCCGCCGCCGAAATCACCGCAAGAGTCGCTCGAGTGCATTCGCGTCAAGCCCGGCTTCAAAGTCGAACTGGTCGCCGCCGAACCGCTCGTGCAGGACCCGATCTGGATTGATTGGGACGCACGCGGCCGGCTGTGGGTTGTCGAGATGGCCGATTACCCGCTCGGTCTCGACAACCAAGGCAAGCCCGGCGGGCGCGTGAAATTTCTCGAAGACACCAACGGCGACGGCAGCTACGACAAGGCGACCGTGTTCATCGAAGGATTGGGTTACCCGACCGGCCTCGCACCCTGGCGCAACGGCGTGCTCATCGCCGCCGCGCCGGACATCCTTTACGCCGAGGACACCGACGGCGACGGCAAGGCAGACAAGCGCGAAGTTCTCTTCACCGGTTTTCACGTCGGCAACCCGCAACATTTGCTCAACGGTTTCTGCTACGGTCTCGACGGCTGGTTCTACGGCGCGAATGGCGACAGCGGAGGCGGCGTTACTTCGCTCAAAACGGGAAAGAAATGCGATCTCTCGCGCAGCGATTTTCGCTTTCGTCCCGACACCGGCGAGTTCGAAACGCAGCCCGGCCGCACGCAATACGGTCGCTGGCGCGATGATTGGGGCAATTGGTTCGGCAACAATAATTCCGCCTGGGGCTGGCATTACTTCCTGCCGGAGCACTACTTGGCGCGCAATCCGAACCTCGCCGTGAAAACCACGCGGCAAAACCTTGCCGAGTATCCCGACAACAAGCGCGTGTATCCGATCAGCCCCACCATGCGCCGCTTCAACTGGCCGGACGCCCTCAACACGCTCACCAGCGGCTGCAACCCGATTCCCTATCGCGACGATCTGTTCGGCCACGACTACACGAACTCGCTCTTCATCTGCGAGCCGGCGAACAATCTCGTCCACCGCGAAGTGCTGGAACCGGACGGCGTGAGCTTCAAGAGCCTTCGCGCGCCTGACGAGCAGACGGGCGAGTTCCTCGCGTCGGCGGACAACTGGTTCCGGCCCACGATGGCGCGCACCGGCCCCGACGGAGCGCTCTACGTGGTGGACATGTATCGCCTCGTGCTCGAACACCCGCAGTGGATTCCAGCGGAAATGATCAAGCGTCTCGACCTCCGCGCCGGCCACGACAAGGGCCGCATCTACCGCGTCGCGCCGACGAACGAAGAGCGGCGTAAGATTCCGAGTCTGGCCAAGCTCAACACCGCACAACTCGTTGCTGCGATTGATTCACCGAGTGGTTGGCAACGTGATACCGTCCAGCAATTGATCGTGGAGCGCTGCGACCAGGCCGCCGCCATGCTGCTGGAAAAATGGGTTTCGCAAAGCACCAATGCAAAAGTCCGTTTGCAGGCACTTTGCACCTTGGACGGCTTGGCCGCGGGGACGCCGACGGCGGTGGTTGCAGCGTTGCGGGATTTGCACCCGGCGGTACGCGAGCACGCCATTCGATTGAGCGAGACTTTCTCGCACTCCCCCGTAGGAGCCGATGTAAGGAGGCTCACTTCAAAACCTGATAAATTAAAGCCTCCTTACGTCGGCTCCTACGGCGGGGAGCTTGACGAGGTGTTGCTGAAGCTCGTGGATGATCCAAGTGTCCGCGTCCGCTACCAGTTGGCCTTCACGCTCGGCGAACTGGACGTCCCGTGCGCGGCCGAAGTGCTCACCAAGCTTGCCGTGCGGGATCAAAACATCGAACCGGTAGAAGTCGCGGTGCTGACCTCAGCGCCGCGCCACGCGGCCGGGATGCTTGAGATCTTGCTCCACCAGGCCAGTGCGCCACCCGCGTCGCTCATCGAACAACTGCTGGCACTCGTCCTGGATCAACCCGACGCACTGGCCGATGCCCTCGCCAGAATTGCCGAGCCGCGCGGGGGCAAATTTACCTCGTGGCAGTTCAATGCCGTGGCTGGTATGCTCGATGCGTTGGACCAGCGGAACACCTCGCTGGCGAAGTTCGTGACCTCAGCGACTCCGCAACTTAAAACCTCACTCCAAAAGTTGGAGTCCGTTTTTGCTCAAGCCCGCGAACTCACCGCTCCGCACTCCGCATTCCGCACTCCGCACTCCGAGCTCCTTCCCGCCCTCCGTCTTCTCGGTCGCGGTTCAAGCCATCAGGCCGAGGACTTCGCTCGACTTGGTGAACTGCTCCGCCCGCAACAACCGGCCGAGGTGCAATCCGCTGCGCTGGCCGGGCTGGCTCGCGGCAGCGGCGACGCCGTCGCAAAAATCCTGCTCGCAGGCTGGCGCGGCTACGGCCCGTCGTTGCGGCTCGAAGTCCTCAACACGCTCTTTCGACGGCAGGAGTGGGTTCAGGCGTTGCTCGGCGCCATCGAGCGCGGGGAGATCGTCGCCGGCCAGATTGACGCCGCGCACCAGCAGAAGTTGCTCGCTCATTCGCAAAGTGCAATTCACGAGCGAGCGACAAAGTTATTTGTTGCGACGAACACCGACCGCCAAAAGGTGATCGCGCAATACGAAGGCGTGAACGAACTCACCGGCGACCCGGCACGGGGCGCTTTGGTTTACCGGCAGAATTGCGCCGCCTGCCATCGCTTGAAAGGAGAGGGGACCGAAATCGGCCCCGACCTCGGCAGCGTGGCGGACAAGCCGGTTGCGCAAGTGCTCGAAGCGATCCTCGATCCGAACCGCGCCGTGGAATCGCGCTATCTCAGCTACACCGCCGTCACCAAAGCCGATCGCGAAGTCAGCGGCATCATTACCGTCGAGACGCCGAACAGTATCACGTTGAAAGCCGCGGGCGGCGCGGAGGAAGTCATCCTGCGCTCGGACCTCATAGAACTGAAAGTCTCGGGCCTCTCGCTCATGCCCGAAGGCCTGGAGAACGCGCTCAAACCGCAGGACATGGCGGACTTGACCGCATACATCAGGTCGAAGTAAGCCGTTTGGAGTTCCGCCTTCAGGCGGTCAGATACCATTGGTTGCGCCGACCGTCTGAAGGCGGAACTCCATACGGCCCCACGTTCGCGACGGTTGGTAGAGCAGGTCGAAGTGTGATAGCCATTGGCGATGGCTTTCAACCCAGCCACTCCGGCTTACTCTATCTTCTGTCACTTTCGCCTGAAAATGGTTTTGAAGTATGCCTCCCAAAATGCTATCCAACTGGCAGGCCTTTGTTCGATGAACCTATTGCAGATTGGAATTCTATGCTGGTGCGGAGCAGCAACGCTGTCGTTCGCCGCTGCGCCGGAGTCCGCCAAACACTGGTCGTTCATCCCGCCAGAGCGTGTGGGTCCGCCCAAGGTCAGGCAATCCGAGTGGGTCCGTAATCCGATTGATAACTTCATCCTCGCGCGGCTGGAACAGGAGAAAATCAAACCGTCACCGGAAGCCGACCGCATCACGCTGATTCGCCGCCTGAGTCTTGACCTGCTCGGCTTGCCGCCGACGATTCCGGAAGTCGAAGCGTTCGTGAACGACCGCCGGCCCGACGCCTACCAACGCCTGGTCGAGCGCCTGCTCGCTTCGCCGCATTTCGGCGAACGATGGGGGCGGCATTGGCTGGACGTGGCGCGCTATGCCGATTCGAATGGCTACAGCATTGACGCGCCGCGTTCCATCTGGAAATACCGCGACTGGGTCATTGACGCGCTCAATCGCGACCAGCCTTTCGACCAGTTCGTCATCTGCCAGCTTGCCGGCGACCTGTTGCCCCGGGACCCCAACTCCCGGAACCTGGACCCGATCATCGCCACCGGCTTCCATCGCAACACGCAAATCAACCAGGAGGGCGGGATTGATCCGGAGCAGTTCCGCGTGGAGTCGGTGATTGATCGCGTGAACACCACCGGGACGGCGTTTCTTGGCCTGACCATCGGCTGTTGCCAGTGTCACGATCACAAGTTTGATCCATTCACGCAGAAGGAATACTACCGGCTGCTGGCTTTCTTCAACAGCACGGCCGAGGACGGCCACGGCAAGGGGACGCCGGGTGCGGCGCTGGAAATCCCGGGCGAGTTCGAGAAGTTGGACAACCTGCACAAAGAGATTGAAGAAGCCGAGGCGGACTTGGAGCGTTATCTCGATATCAAAGGCAGTGAAGCGGTGAAGTGGGAAAAGGACCTCACGGACGAGGCGCGCAAGAAACTCAAGCCCGCGGTGCGCGAGGCGCTGAAACTTGCGTGGGACAAGCGGAACATTTCGCAGAAGCGGGCGGCGTATGCGGCCTTCCGTGCCGACGACCCGGAGTTCAAGTCGCGCAACACCAAACTGACGAAACTGGAGAAAAAGGAGCCGAAACCGATCACCACACTCGTGATGTCCGAACTGGACCAGCCGCGCGAATCGTTTGTTTTCATCAAAGGCGACTTCACGCGCAAAGGCGAAGTGGTGACGCCCGGTGTGCCGGCAATCTTACATCCGCTCAAAACCGATTCTCTTGGGAGCGCACGCGTCCCGCGTGCGGATTTCGGCCTCTCGCCGAAATCACCTGTGTCGCCAAACTCGGAGGATGGATTGGACGGGACGCCCAACCCGGCACGCGGGAAGCGCGCGCTCCCCAATCGCCTCGACCTGGCGCGCTGGATCGTTGACCTGCCGAATCCGTTGACGGCGCGCGTCGCGGTGAACCGCATCTGGCAGCAATATTTTGGGCGTGGGCTCGTGGAAACCGAAAACGACTTCGGCACGCAAGGCGCGCCGCCGTCGCATCCACAGTTGCTGGATTGGCTGGCCACGGAGTTCATGAACCCTGGTAGCAGCCGACGTGAGGAGGCTCTGACTTCCTTGCCGCAAGGTGATCGCATCGCAGACAAGCGAAATCGGAGCCTCGTTACCTCGGCTGCTACGAAACCTGAAGCTTGGAGCCTTAAACACATCCACCGTCTCATAGTCACCTCCGCGGCTTATCGCCAGTCCTCGCGCGCGCGGCCGGAACTGAATGTCATGGATCCAAACAACAAACTGCTCGCGCGCCAGTCCCGTTTACGATTGGACGCCGAAGTGGTCCGCGACGTTGCCCTCGCCGCGAGCGGTTTGCTCAACGACAAAATCGGCGGCCCGAGCGTTTTTCCCCCGCAGCCCGAAGGCGTCATGACGCTCGGTCAATCGCGGCGGGAATGGAAAGCCAGCGAAGGCCCC
Source organism: uncultured Verrucomicrobiota bacterium (assembly GCA_964539075.1). Taxonomy (GTDB): domain Bacteria; phylum Verrucomicrobiota; class Verrucomicrobiia; order Limisphaerales; family CAZIFU01; genus CAZIFU01. The sequence continues at coordinate 8,956 of CAZIFU010000213.1, forward strand.
GACCGTTATCGCCGCGGAATGTACACGTTTTTCTGGCGGGCGACGCCGAATCCGGCGCTGACGGTCTTTGACGCGCCGGACGCCTTCAGCGCCTGCACGCGGCGCATTCGCTCCAACACGCCGCTCCAGGCGTTGACGCTTTTGAACGACCAGGCGTTTTTCGAGTTCGCCCGCGCCTTGGCCGATCGAGTGCTGCGCGAAGGGCAGGGGAGCGACACCGAAAAACTGCAACTCGCATTCCGGCTCTGCCTGAGCCGGGCGCCGGGTGGAGCGGAGGAACAGCGGCTCAGTCATTTGCTCGCGCAGCAAAGGGCGGCGGAGCCGAAGGAACGCGAGGCGTGGACGATTGTCGCGCGCGTACTGTTGAATCTTGACGAGATGATTACGCGGGAATGAAAGCTTCTGCCATGACACCCGTTTTCAATCCAATGTTGCACCAAACCCGCCGTCACTTCTTTGGCCGATGCGCGTTGGGTTTGGGCAACCTTGCGCTCGCGTCGATGCTGTCGGAACGAGAGCTCTTCGCCCGCGACGCGCCCAACCTCATCAACCCGCTGGCGCCGAAGCCCGGCCACTTTCCGGCGCGCGCGAAGAACGTCATTTACCTGTTCATGGCAGGTGGACCCTCGCAGTTCGAACTTTTCGACTACAAGCCAAAGTTGATCGAGTTAAACGGCCAGCCGATTCCGCAATCGTTCATCGAAGGAAAGCGGTTCGCCTTCATGGGCACCAGCCACGGCACTAACCTGCTGGGCACGCGGCGGCAGTTCCAGCGTCACGGGCAGAGCGGCGCGTGGGTGTCCGAGTTGTTTCCGCACACGGCAACCATCGTGGACGACATGACGCTCGTCCATTCGTGCGCCGCAGAGTTGTTCAACCACGCTCCGGCCAAGCTGTTCATGAACACCGGCTCCGGCCAATTCGGACGGCCCAGCATGGGCGCGTGGGTCACCTACGGCATCGGCAGCGAGTCGCAGGAGTTGCCCGGCTTCGTCGTGCTGCAATCCGGTCCGCGCGGCCCGCGCGGCGGCGCGGTCAACTGGGCGAGCGGTTTTTTGCCGACGACCTATCAGGGCGTGCCCTTGCGCGGCAGCGGCGAGCCGATTTTGGACCTGACCAATCCGCCGGGCGTCAACGCGGGCCGCCAGCGCGAGACGATTGACGCCATTCGCGACCTGAACCTGAAACGGCTCGTCGAAACCGGTGACGCGGAAATCAACACCCGCATCTCCGCCTACGAGATGGCCTACCGGATGCAATCGAGCGCCCCGGAACTGATTGACCTCTCTGGCGAAAGCGAAACCACGCTGAAGCTCTACGGCGTCGAGAAAGACAAACCCTCCTTCGCGCGCAACTGCCTGCTGGCGCGCCGGCTCGTCGAACGCGGCACGCGGTTTGTGCAACTTTACCACACCAACTGGGACAGCCACGGCGGGCCGGGCGAAAATCTCCAGAGCGATTTTGAGAAGGTCTGCCGCGACGTGGACCAGGGCCAGGCGGCGCTGGTGAAAGACCTCAAGGCGCGCGGTCTGCTGGAGGACACACTGGTGATCTGGGGTGGCGAGTTTGGCCGCACGCCGATGGGCGAGAACCGCGACACCACCGGGCGCAACCATCACATTGACGCTTTCACGATGTGGTTTGCCGGCGGCGGAGTCAAAGCGGGACAAGTGCTGGGGCTGACTGATGAACTCGGATTCAATGCAATTGAAGACCGTGCCCACGTGCATGACATCCATGCCACGTTTTTGCATCTGCTCGGCCTGGAGCACACGAAGTTGACCTTTCGTTTCCAGGGCCGCGACTTCCGCCTGACGGACGTGCATGGCGAAGTCATCAAGAAGCTGCTGGCATGAAGTGAATGATTGCGCGAACGCACCGCTCACCCTGACCCATGAACCGTTCGTATCACCGCAAGGTCTTGGAGTGCGCCAGTCCTCTGGCGCTTTGGAAGTCGTGGGTTGTCGAACGCGCCAGAGGACTGGCGCAGTCCAAGACGCTGACGCGACCAAGCTCGGTTTTCTCCCGTTCAGGGTCACAATTCGTGAACCTTGGCGGCTCATGGAATCTCTCCCCTCATCGGATGGGGGAGAGGGTCAGGGTGAGGAGTATGTTGGGTTCTACGGCTGCGAATTCAGTCGGCGCGCCGTTGAATCAAAATCCCGCCGCCTGGCCGTCCTTGCGCGACTCGGACGCGCCGTAATACACCTTGTTCGTCGCGTCCCACATGATGGCCTGGTAGCCGCCGAAAGTGCCCGGAGAAGCAGGCTTGCCGATTTTGTGGTCCATTTGTTTCAAGGCGCGCACGGTTTCGTCGCTGAACCCATTCTCCAAATGCATCACGCCGCCGCCGGTCATCTGTTCGCCCGTGGGTGACGAAGAACCGCTGTGCTGGACACGCGGCGCGTCGCCGGCCTCCTGCAGGTTCATGCCGAAGTCCACGAGATTGACGATGATCTGGACGTGTCCCTGCGGCTGCATGTCGCCGCCCATGACACCGAAACTGATGAACGGCTTGCCGTCTTTGGTGATGAAGGCGGGGATGATGGTGTGAAAGGGACGTTTGTGCGGCGCGTAGGTGTTGAAGTGGCCCTCCTCGAGATTGAATAATTCACCGCGGTCTTGCAGGGCAAAACCCAGGCCGTCGGGCGTCATGCCCGAACCAAAGCCTTTGTAGTTGCTTTGAATGAGCGAGACCATGTTGCCGCGACGGTCGGCGACCGTGAGATAAATCGTGTCGCCGGATTTCTTCGCCAGGTCGCCGGCTTCGTAGCGCAAGGCGGCGTGTTGCGGATCAATCAACTTGCGCCGCTCGTCAGCGTATTTTTTGGAGATCAGTTCCTTGACGGGAATCTTGTTGAAATCGGGGTCGGCGTAATATCGGGCGCGGTCCTCGAAGGCGAGTTTCTTGGCCTCGACGAAATGATGAATGTATTCCGCGCTGCCGAAGCCCATGCGCTTGAGATCGTAGCCCTCAAGGATGTTCAGCATCTGAAGCGCGGCGATGCCTTGCGTGTTAGGCGTCATTTCCCAGATGTCGTAGCCTCGGTAATTGGTCGAGACCGGCTCGACCCATTCCGATTTGTGGGCGGCAAAATCCCGCTCGGAAAGAAAGCCGCCATTGCGTTGCAGGTAGGCGGCGATGGTTTTGGCGATGTCGCCCTTGTAGAAAACGTCGCGTCCGCGGCGGGCGATTTTCTCGAGCGTCTTGGCCAGGGCCGGGTTTTTGAAAACTTCGCCTTTGCGGGGCGCGCGGCCGCCGGGCATGAAGGTTTCCTTAAAGCCCGGATATTGTTGCAGGGCTGCGGCGCCGCTCTGCCAACCGTCGGCGATGACCTCGGAAACCGGGAAACCTTCGCGCGCGTATCGAATCGCGGGCGCGAGGATGGTCTTCATCGGCAGTTTGCCGAATTTTTTATGCAGTTCAAACCAGCCATCCACGCAGCCGGGCACGGTAACGGGCAGGGGGCCGTGCGCGGGGATGGTCGTCATGCCGAGCTTCCTGAAATGGTCGAGGGTCAGCGCGTAGGGCGAGCGCCCGCTCGCGTTCAAGCCGTGCAATTTTCCCGAGCGCGCGTCCCACACGAGGGCAAACAAATCGCCGCCCATGCCGTTGCCCGTTGGCTCCATCAAACCGATGGTGGCGTTGGCGGCGATGGCGGCGTCCACCGCGGTGCCGCCTTGTTTGAGGATATCGAGGGCGACCTGGGTGGCCAGCGGCTGGCTGGTGGCGGCCATGCCGTGTTGCGCGATGACTTCCGAGCGCGTGGCAAATTGTTTTCCGACCGGCCGGTTTCGGTCGGCCGCCAGGGCGGGCAACCCGGCGAGAGCGATGAGGGTCATGATGAGAAGTTTCATTCGAGACGCATTTTCGCGGGACAAGAACACGCGGCCACAATACCGAAGGCGCGCCGTGCAATCACCAACAAAAAGCAATCGAAATGCCTTGCAGCCCGTTAATAAAGTAGCAGCCGAGGTAACGAGGCTCTGACTTCCCTTGTTCTTCCGAAGAGATTTGAGCCTCGTTACCTCGGCTGCTACACGAGATGGAGTTTTTCAACGGCCTCCCAGGTGTGATCCCGGCCCGCACAGCGACGTGATCGTTACACGACGTGCGGTGATGTAACCTGGCGAAAGTTTTCAACGTCCATAACTTCGTATGCCCGACCTTGGTGGAATTTGGAATGGAACGATACCACTGCGATCCAGGCGCGAGCGGCTGACAGGACGTTTCGAGCCGCGCGCCGCGAGGACGATGCAGTGCTATCTCCCGACATCGTCGCGCCCTGCGAAGATTTCTCAGGAGCGCGGACAGCCTTGTCCGCGAGAAGCTGGCGTTCGGGAAGAAACTCGCGGACAAGGCTGTCCGCGCTCCTTTGGTTGGGGCTGCGCCGCGCTGCGCCCCCGAATTACAACCCACCCCGAACCCATACAGCCATGAACACTGAACTGACCCTCAAAACACGCCGCCAGTTCCTGCGAACCACCATGCTGGGCAGCGCCCTGACCTGGACGGTGCCGTCGTTTCTCAACCACACCTTTGCCGCGCTACAGGCCGAAGCCGCCGATGCCGCCACGCAAACCGCCACGGGCAAAGACGCGACCATCCTCGTCGTCCTGCAAATGGCCGGCGGCAACGACGGGTTGAACACCGTCGTGCCCTACAGCAACGATCATTACGTCAAGGGCCGGTCGCGGTTGGGCATCCCGGCCAAATCCGTCCTCAAAATCAACGACCAGCTTGGTTTGAACCCGAGCCTGACCGGCCTGAAGTCGTTGTATGACGCCGGCGAACTGGCCGTCGTCCAGGGCATCGGTTATCCGAACCCCAACCGTTCCCATTTCCGCTCAACCGAAATCTGGCAGACGGCCAGCGACTCGGAGAGGTTCGAGAAATACGGCTGGCTGGGTCGTTACTTTGACAATGCGTGCGCCGGAGCCGACCCGACCGTGGGCGTCCATATCGGCAGCCAGACGCCGCAGGCCTTCGCCGCCAAGGTGCCCAAGGGCATCAGCCTGGCCGATCCCTCGAGCTACCGTTTTATCAGTTCGGACCGGCCGGGACCGGGCGAGATGGACAAGAACGAAGAATCCTATCGCAAGCTCAACGCTCGGCCGATGGAGGACGACACCAACTCCGGCGGCAGCATCGGCTCCCTGCACGGCGCGCAACCGCATGAAGGCTCGCCGCTGGACTTTTTGGAACGCACGGCGCTGGATGCCCAGGTCAGTTCCGACAAAATCCGCGAAATCAGCAACCGGGTGCAGAACCAGGCGACCTATCCGAATTCGCAACTGGCCGGTTCCCTGAAACTGGTGGCGCGGTTGATTGGCGGCGGTTTGCCGACGCGGGTGTTTTACGTTTCCCAGGGCGGCTATGACACGCACACCGGTCAAACCGGTACGCACGACCGGCTGCTCAAGGAGTTGGGCGATTCCGTGAAGGCGTTCAGAGACGATTTGAAAGCGCAAGGCAACTTGTCGCGCGTGTTGCTGATGACGTTCAGTGAATTTGGCCGGCGCGTCACCGAGAATGCCAACGGCGGGACGGACCACGGCGCCGCCGCACCGCTCTTTATCGTCGGCCAAAAAGTCAAAGCCGGATTACTCGGAAAATATCCGAGCCTTGCGCCAGCCGACTTGTTCAACGGCGACTTGAAATTCAGCGTGGATTTCCGGTCGGTTTACGCCGGCGTTTTGGAGCATTGGTTGAAAACCTCGAGCGCTCCGATTCTCGGCAAGAAGTTTGAGCCGCTGCAATTGATCTGATTCAAGCGGTGAAATGTGGCGTGCTCAGGTGCTCGACCCGTGTCCACGCGGCCTGACCGCCGCTGGATTTCCTCAAACGCTTTCCGAGTTGAAGCGTTCGGATGATAAGAGAAAGCCGTCCTTTCCCGCACGCGCGGGATTGTAGGCCGTGAGGTAACGTCAAAAGTGTCAAAAGTGAGGACTGACACTTACCCGAATCAACGACCGAAATGACAGGCACGAATTGCACCTTGGACGCCGCCCGCCACGGCCAGAAAAGACAAAGACAGCTTTTAGGAAAAGAAAAGCTGGCTGCCGGAGATCCTTTTTCCTTCTTGACCGCTCACGCTAATGGGTGACCCGTTTACGTTTACGAATATGCGGGACACGTTCTCGAAAAATTCTCGCCAACGCGATTTCTCCCTGTTAGACTCCCCACGCTCGTAAGCAACCGTGTCGTACGACTGTGCGCGCTATGAACCATCGGCAACAACTGCTTGTTTGGATTCTCTGTGCTTCCGCTGTGTTTCCTCTGCACGGAGCGGAAACCGCCTCAGTCCTTCAGGTCATCGACGGCGACACATGCCGGCTGAGTGACAACCGCGTGGTCCGTTACCTGGGCATGGATGCTCCGGAGAAGGGCGATCCGTTTTCCGAGGAAGCCACCCAGGCAAACAACCGTCTCGTCGGCGGCAAGACGATCCGCCTTGAAATCGGCAAACCAGCTCAAGATCGCGATGGACGCTTGCTGGCCTACGTTTTCGTGGACAAAGAGTTCATCAACGCCGAACTTGTGCGGCAGGGAGCCGCCTACGTGCGCCGGCCGGTCGCCGCCAAATATAGGGACGCACTCATCAAGGCGCAGGACGAAGCGCGCACTGCGGCCCGCGGCATCTGGAGCGGGAGCACCAATTTCCTAATCGTGGTAACGGCCGTACATGCCAAACCTGAGGGCGGCAAGACCAATCTGAACGACGAATACATCGTCATCGAAAACCGTGGAAGAGCCTCCGTTGATATGACAGGCTGGAGCATCTCGGACGAAGCCCATCACCGCTACCTCGTGCCCAACTTCGCCTTGCCTGCTGGCACGAAAGTGACCCTGCGTACGGGGCTTGGCAAAAACACCGCCAGCGAACTCTTCTGGGGCAGCCGTGTCGGAATCTGGAACGACACCGGCGACAGCATCTTCCTCCGCGACACCCAAGGCCGCCTCGTGTTGAGCCACATTTACTGAGCCGACGGGACCGGAAAAAAGCAACACGAAGTAGCCGTGAAGTGAGCAAAACCTTGCCCAAAAACGTCTTGGAAAAACGGTCAATCCGGCTTACAAAAAATCATAACAAAAAGTTCTTAAGGAAAGGGACAAGATGCAAACACCTCCGCCAGCTAAAGGCCCGTACGGTCAAAGCGGGTCTGGCTCGCGCCGGTCGCCGCGATTCAAGACGTGATAAATCGCGCCGGGATACTCGACTCTCAGCTTGCTGGCCATGACGGGAACGCGGCCCGCGCCGCTTCATGTGTCAATATCAAGAACCGACCCGTTTACGTTTATGGGTGTTAATGAGAGACCTGTTTCTGCGTTGCCATAAACTGAGATTCGCCCCCTGGAAAGCGGTGGCGAATCGGTTCACGACCTTTTAGGATGGCCGCGTGGTTGATTTGATTTTGCAGGTGCGACAAAGGATCCGGGAGCGAAAACTTCTCCGGCAAGGCGAACCTGTGCTGATTGCGGTCTCCGGAGGGCTTGACTCCATGGTGCTGCTCGACCTTCTTCACCAGCTTTCCGTCGAGCACGGCTGGCATCTTGCGGTGGCGCATTTCAATCATCGGTTGCGCGGGCGGGCCAGCGATGCGGATGAGCGGTTGGTGAAAATGACGACGGCCCGGCTTGGGCTGCGTTGCTTCGCGGCTCGCGCCGACGTGAGAGCGTTCAGTCGGCGGAAAAAACTATCGCTGGAAATGGCGGCGCGTCAGTTGCGCCACGATTTTCTGGCGCGCACGGCCCGGCGGTTGAAAATCAAAAACATCGCGCTGGCGCATCATGCCGACGATCAGGTGGAGCATTTCTTCCTTCGTCTTTTTCGCGGAGCCTCCGGCCGCGGACTGGCCGGCATGAGATGGCTGACCGCGTCGCCCGGCGATCCCCGGATCACTCTGGTCCGACCGCTGCTGGACCAGAGCAAACAGACCTTGCAACGATACGCGAAAGGGCAGGGGATCGTCTTTCGCGAAGACACCAGCAATCGCCATTACGATTTCTTGCGGAACCGGATTCGCCGCGAGTTGCTGCCGTTGCTGCGCCGGGAGTATCAGCCCGCCATCGCTAAAACGGTCTTGCGCGTCATGGATTTGCTGGCGGCGGAGTCGGATTTTGTTCGCCGTGCCGTAAAAGAGTTACTCCAACGGAAACGCCGTCCGGCCTTCGCCAATCTGCCGGTGGCTATCCAGCGGCAGTGGCTGGAGATGAGTTTGCTCAAGCTGGGTGTGGCGCCCCAGTTCGACCTCATCGAGCAACTTCGTCGTTTTCCAAACCAGCCGGTCACGGTCAGCCCGACGCTGACCCTGGAACGAGACGCCACAGGCAACTTGCGCCGCCGAGCGCCAGTTTTGACGCAATTTAATTCCCAGAAGCGCCAGCTTGAGCTGAACAAACGCGGCGGTGCGACTTTCGGCGGGTTGAAGATTTCGTGGCGCACCGTTTCCGGTCAGGTGGCGCGCCGGAGTTTGTCCCGTCGCCACCCGAGTGGCGAATGCTTCGATGCGACGAAAGTTGGCCGCCGCATTGTGTTGCGCCACTGGCGGCCGGGCGACCGGTTTCAGCCGATCGGCATGGCCAGACCCGTCAAATTGCAGGATTGGTTCGTCAATCAAAGGGTTCCGCGCGCTCGCCGGCACGAGTTGATCGTCGCCGAAGCGGCAAGCGGCTTGCTCTTTTGGGTTGAAGGAATGCGCATTTCCGAGCTTTTCAAGCTCGACAAGCACAGCCGGCAGGGGTTGAAATGGGAATGGTCGCGTCAGTGAGGCGGGCGGGGGCGGGTTGCTTGTCCTGCCCAAACATGGTAGTCTGTCCCGAAATCTAATACATACATGGCCGATAACAATTACAACGACGGCGGGAAGAACGACAAGAAAGGCGGCGAGATGCGGGTGCCGCCCAAGACGTGGCTTTTCTGGATAGCCATCCTCGGGGCCATTCCGTTGTTCATGATGATTCAGAACAACAACCAGCCGAAATATCATACGCTGACCCATCTGCAACTCATCCAAGCCGTCGAGTCGAACCGCGTGGTTGAAGCCACCATCAGCTACGATCCCCAATCGCCTTTCATCCAGGAAATCACCGGCAAATTGACCGACACCGAGCCGGACGGCAAACCGGTTTACTTCAGGCTCCAGACCAGCCTTAGCGACCCGCTGAAGGACAAGTTTCTGGCTTCGGGCAAGTTCAAAACAGGCAAACCGAACGCCTTTTTACTGACACTGGTCTATACCATCCTGCCCTTCGTGCTGCTGGCAGGGCTTATCTATTTCTTCCTCATCCGTCAGATTAAAATGGCCGGCAAAGGGGCCTTGAGCTTCGGCAAAAGCAAGGCCCGGTTGTTGAACAAGGAAAAGAACAAAACCACTTTCAAAGATGTCGCCGGGGTCGAAGAGGCCAAGGAAGAAGTCTCCGAACTGGTCGAGTTCCTCAAAGACCCGAAGAAGTTTCAGAAACTTGGCGGACGCATTCCCAAGGGCATCCTCATGGTCGGCGCCCCGGGCACGGGCAAGACGCTCCTGGCCAAAGCCATCGCCGGCGAGGCCGACGCCTCGTTCTTCAGCATCAGTGGTTCGGATTTCGTGGAAATGTTCGTCGGCGTCGGCGCCAGTCGCGTGCGCGACATGTTCGAGCAGGCGCGCAAGAACACGCCGTGCCTGGTGTTCATTGATGAAATTGACGCCGTGGGCCGCAGTCGTGGCCACGGCCTGGGCGGCGGCAACGACGAGCGCGAGCAGACCCTGAACGCGCTGCTGGTGGAGATGGACGGCTTTGACACGCAGGACGGCATTATTATCATCGCCGCGACGAATCGGCCGGACGTCCTCGACCCCGCGCTGTTGCGTCCCGGCCGCTTCGACCGACAGGTCGTCGTGAACCTGCCCGATGTCCGCGGGCGCGAGGCCATTCTCAAGGTCCACGCCAAGAACGTGAAGCTCGATCCCTTGGTGGACTTGTCCGTCATTGCCCGCGGCACACCCGGCTATTCCGGCGCCGAACTGGCCAACCTGCTTAACGAAGCCGCGCTGCTGGCCGCACGCATCAATAAGAAGGCCGTGGGCATGGTGGAATTGGAGGAAGCCCGCGACAAGGTCCGGTGGGGCCGCGAACGCCGCAGCCTGGCCATGACCGATGAAGACAAGAAGACCACCGCCTGGCACGAGGCCGGCCATGCGCTGGTCAACGTGATGCTCGAACACACGCATCCCTTGCACAAAGTGACCATCATCCCGCGCGGCCAGGCGCTCGGCTCCACCATGTCGCTGCCCAAGGATGATATTTTGAACCGGCGCAAAAAGGAGATGCTCGACATGATTGCCGTCACGATGGCCGGACGCATCGCCGAGGAAATCGTTTCCGACGACATCTCCACCGGCGCCGCCGGGGACATCCAACAGGCCACACAACTGGCCCGCGCCATGGTCTGCCACTTCGGTATGAGCGACAAGCTCGGCATGGTGCAGTATGGCGACAACAACGAATTCGTCTTCCTCGGCCGCGAAATGATGCGCAGCAAGGATTACAGCGAGAAGATTGCGGAGGATATCGACGCCGAAGTGAAGCGCATCATTGATGAAAATTTTCAACGGGCCAAGGCAATCATCGACAATAACCGCGACAAACTTGAGCTGATCGCCGAGTCGCTGCTCGAATACGAGACGCTCGACGGCTCGCAAGTCGATGAAATCGTCCGCACGGGAAAATTGACGCCGCCGCTTCCGACCCCGCAGGTCGAACCGCCGATGGGTGCTCAAGCTGCCACGCCCTTGCCCGAGGTGGCGAAACCGGCTCCTCCCAAGATTCATCCCGGCCTGGGCACGCCGGCGCCCGTGACGGCGTAAGATCTGTTCGGAGTCCAGCCCCGCGATGGCGGGGCTGTTTCCACCAGAGCAGGCTAAAGCCTGAACTCCAAACCCTGCTTGTGACACTGACTTCAGTTGACTCGACCTCGGTGGTTTCATTAGCCTTCGTGCCATGATTATCGCGCCTTCGCTCCTGGCGGCCAACTTCGGAAAGTTCGCGGAAGAAACACGGCGGGCGGAAAAGGCCGGCGCGGATTGGCTGCACCTGGACATCATGGATGGGCACTTCGTGCAGAACATTTCCTTCGGGCCGGAAGTCGTGCGCACGTTGCGGCCGTTGACGAAACTGTTCCTTGACGTTCACCTCATGTGCTCCAAACCGGAAGTTTTGCTTGAACCCTTTGCCAAGGCGGGCGCGGATGAAATCATCGTGCACGCGGAGCTGGGCGAACACGTCACGCCGTTGCTTTGGAAAATCAAGTCGCTGGGCAAAAAGGTGGGTCTGGCCATCAATCCGCCCACCGTCATTTCCACCGTCCAGCCGTTCTTGAAACAAATTGATCTGCTGCTGGTCATGACGGTCAATCCGGGATTCGGCGGCCAGCCGTTCATTCACGAAACCCTTCCCAAAATCCAGCAGGCCAATGCCTGGCGGCGCGAGCACCAACTCAAATACCGCCTCGAAGTGGATGGCGGAATCAATTTCGAAACCGCCGCCGAATGCGCCCATGCCGGCGCCGATACGTTCGTCAGCGGCACAGGGCTTTTCGGGCAGCGCAACATGAAGGCGGCCGTCAAAAAAATGCGGGCCATCGTCATCGCCAACGACCCGGCCCTGGCGGACCTGAAGGATTGATGAGCTGAAGCGACGTCGCCGGGATTTGATCGGGATTTTTACCGGCCCGGCCGAAGACATTCCCGGCGGGTCGGTGAGGCGATGGAGCGCGGCGTTCACGCCGCTTGACGTGCCAAGATAGAATGTGCGAGATGCTGTCGGGGCCGCTCCGGGCGTTCGTGTGTTAAAGCGGCGTGAACGCCGCGCTCCGACGCCCAGACCGGCGCCAGCCTGTGAAACATCCGGGATAGGGCGGGGCCGCTTGCCTTCCCGCGCGACAACCATTCCAACCATGCAAATCAAATTTGGCACCGACGGCTGGCGGGCAGTCATCGCCGAGGATTTCACCTTTGCCAGCGTCGAGCGCGTGGCGCAGGCCACGGCCGATTATTGGCTGGCCAACCCGGTCGCGGGCACGAAGCCCATCGCCATCGTCGGCTATGACCGCCGTTTTCTCTCCGACCAATTCGCCCAACGCACCGCCGAGGTCCTCGCCGGCAACGGCTTTGAAGTCATCCTGACTTCGGAACCCACGCCGACGCCCGCCGTCTCGTGGACGGTGAAAGCCCTGAGCGGCATCGGCGGCGTGATGATCACTGCCAGCCACAATCCTCCTTCTTTCAATGGATTCAAACTCAAGGCACATTACGGCGGCTCGGCCGACCCGGCCATTTGCCAGGCCGTGGAAGCGATGCTCGACCGGCACCCGGTCCGATCGCTGCCGCTGGCGGAAGCCGTCAAAGCCAGACGCGTTCGTGTCAGGAATATCCATCCTGCTTACTATCGGGCCGTCAAGCGCCAGGTGGATTTCAAACTCATTGCCCGGTCAAAACTCCGCTTCGCGCACGATGCGTTGTTCGGCGTGGGCGCCGGTTGCTTCAATGAATTACTGGCCGGGACCACCTGCCGCGTGACCACGCTAAATGCCGCGCACGACCCGAATTTTGGGGGCATCAACCCTGAACCCATCGCGAAGAACTACGTCCGCAGTGCCGCCTGCTTGAAAAAGCATCCGCACGACATCTGCCTGGTGACGGACGGCGACGCGGACCGTGTTGGCGGCATGGATGGCCGTGGCAACCATCTCACCACACACCAGCTCATTTGTTTGTTGCTCGAGCATTTCATCCGCAACCGGCAGGGCAGGGGACGGGTGATCAAGGCGCTGACCACCACTTCGATGGTGGACAAAATTTGCGCCGCGCACGGGCTGGAACTGGTCGAGACGGGGGTCGGTTTCAAATTTATATGCGGCGAGATGCTCAAAGGAAACGTGCTGCTGGGCTTCGAGGAAAGCGGCGGCATCGGTTTTCCCGGCCACATCCCGGAGCGCGATGGCATCCTCGCCGGCCTGATGTTGCTGGAAATGCTTGCCACGGAGAAAATCCCGGTCAACAAACTGCTCGTCCGATTGGAGGAAACCTATGGCCCGCACCGCTATGCGCGCTTTGACACTCATTTTCCGCTGGAGAAGCGCGACGCGTTGATGGAATTCTGCAAAAACAATCCGCCCGCCAGGCTCCTGCGCTCTCCGGTCACCGACGTGAAGACCTACGATGGCGTGAAATTCATCGCGCAGGACGGCAGTTGGCTGATGCTGCGCGGCTCCGGCACCGAACCCATTCTCCGAATCTACGCCGAGTCGCGGTCGGAAAACGACGCCCATAAACTGCTCCAGGCCGGCATGAGACTGACCAAACAGGTTTAGAATCGGTTTCAGAAGGTGGGGCGAAACTGCGTCGAGTCAGGTCAATCCACCGTTTGCGGTCATGGACGGCCGACACAAAGGCGTACACCGGGAACAGGGCGCAACTCAGTTTCTTGCAAGCGTAGGAATTTGAGCGTGCCCGCGCGGAACCGGTCTCATTAACACCCAGCTTTAGCTGGGTGTAGACGCTCGGAAGTCACTCCAACCGCTTTAGCGGCTTATCGAGCGCCCAAAACCGCTAAAGCAGTTCCGCCGTTCCAAGCCCGTCCTTCACCCAGCTAAAGCTGGGTATTAATGAGAGGGCTTTTCCGGGGCCAATTGCGTTGCAAAAAACTAGGAGCGTGTTGCCCAAATCTGCCTTTCGGCGGGACGAGCTACGCGAGTCCCAAACTTCCTGCCCGTTTACGAGGAAAACAGGGACTCGCGCAGCTGTCCCTCCGAACAAAACGCTTTACGGCGATTCGGGCAACACCCCCTGAGATGCACCCCAGCAAGCCCGGGAACGGAGGCCGGGGTTTGGGGTTTGCAAAAAAGATTGTTTGTGGTACAAAGCGTGTGTGAAAGAAACCATCAGTCTAAGACCCAAACGGCCCAAAGCGGAATTGGTCCGCGCCTCGGGCGGAAATCTCAACGGCTGGATCAACGACTTGATCGAGTCGGCCCTGGGGCCCCGGGCGGTGGATTGGAACTCGCACTTTGACCGGCCCTACACCGGGCGAAAATTCCGGCACGAGGCGGTGGACAGACTGCGCAAGGCCAATCGGTGAACTTTGCGGACTCGAACTGGCTGGCGGCGCTCTATCTCGAACCGGATCCAGCTGACAAGCAAGCCGTCTCCCGGCGCGCCACGGCCGAACGATTTATGCGTGCCCACGGTGGTCAACTGGCCTTGTCGCACGTCGTGCTGCTGGAAGCGCGCAACGTGTTTTCCCGTGTGACCGGAGAGCGGTTGCCGATGGAGTGGACCGATCTGGAGGCGGACTTTGACGGTAAACTCTACGTGGATCCGATGAACTGGCATTTGCTGCGACGGGAGTGTGAGGAGATTGTTTCCCGCCATGCCTGGCAAACCGACGTGGGCACATTCGATGTCGCCATCGTCGCGTCAGCGAAACTGGCAGGAGGCAAGACGTTCCTCTCTTTCGACAGCAAACTTAAAGCGTTGGCCGTGGCCGAGGGGCTGAAAGTCTTTCCGGCGTTGGAGGCGGAAGGCAAGACGATGCTGGCCAGGTTAAAACGCCCGCCCCGCCAGCGTGGCGCCTGAGAGCCGGCTGTCGCTGACGAAGTTTCCCCTCGCGCCGCGGGAATTTCCCCAACGCTCACAGCTTCTTTGAAGCCTTCAGTTTCTGGAGCTTCTGCAGTTTGGGGCTGATGATGTAAGCGCAGTAAGGCTGGTTCGGGTTCTTGCGGAAATAATCCTGGTGGTAATCCTCCGCCGGCCAGAACTTTGTCAGGGGCTTGATTTCCGTCGTGATGGGAACCTTAAAACGCTTCGCCGCCGCCTGCCTGGATTTCTCGGCCGCCACGCGCTGGGCCTCGTTGTGATAAAGGATGATCGAGCGGTATTGCGTGCCGGAATCCGGACCCTGGCGGTCCTGCGTGGTGGGGTCGTGCACTTCCCAAAAGATTTCCAGCAGTTGCTCGTAGGAAATCCTGCCCGGATCGAATTCGATCTGGATCACCTCGGCATGGCCGGTGTCGCCCGTGCAAA
This sequence comes from uncultured Verrucomicrobiota bacterium, assembly GCA_964539075.1. GTDB lineage: Bacteria > Verrucomicrobiota > Verrucomicrobiia > Limisphaerales > CAZIFU01 > CAZIFU01. Next base: position 24,022 of record CAZIFU010000213.1, read on the forward strand.
CCTGCTTATAGGTCGGGTTCGGGGCCTGGCCGCCAGTGTAACCGGAGGCGACGGATTTGATGCCCTCGAAGGTTTCGAAGAGCGCCTCGGTGCACCAGAAGCATCCTCCGCCCAGGGTGGCCAGTTGGGTCTTCGCCGGGGCAGGCGTCTCTTTGGAATCAGGGGCCGCATTCATAGGGGAAAGGAGCGTGAACAGATTGAAGCAAAGGCCGAGGTGGAAGCCAGATCGAAACGGGCGAGCCTGACGCAGTAGTCTGGAAGCAGTTTCATAAGGCCAACCTCGATGGGCCGAGACTCCGTCGAGCCAATTTAATCCACGCCCGACGCGGCTCGATCCCGCCCAGGCGGGACCCCACCATGGGAAACCACTTCCAGCGGCTGGCGTGAAGATTTTCATTGTCGCATCCAGTTTCCTACGTCCGCAGGAATCCGTCAAATGCTCGTTGTCCATGAAATCGTGCGATTCTGGGCGGAAGGGGGCGCATTCGGGCGCCTGGTATTGACCCGGGGGCGGGCGGCGCCGGTCCCAGTCCCGCAGGGACGACCGAACATAGCCCAGCACATGAGAGTTGGGTGTTGGCCCCGGCAGGCAGGCGAGTCCCGTCAGGGACGGCAGAAAATAGCGTTCTTTTCTGCCGTCCCAGTGCTGAAGCACCGGGCTATTTTCGATCGTCCCTGCGGGACCGGGCGGGGAATGCAGACAGCGCGTGCAAAAAAGTGAGATGCGCCCGGCGGAAGGCAGATTGAAGAATGTTCCTTTTCTTCACGTTTTGTGTCATTATGATCCGGCGGTTGCTTTCCGGGACAAACCGGACTTCAATCCGAATTGAACAGAGTTTACGCACAGCCCGATGGACGCCGCGCACATACGCAATTTCAGCATCATTGCCCATATTGACCACGGGAAAACCACGCTCTCGGACCGCCTGCTCCATCGCACCGGCACCATCAGCACGCGGGACATGGAGGAACAGTTGCTCGATTCGATGGATCTGGAACGCGAGCGCGGCATCACCATCAAGGCCCACCCGGTCACGATGCTCTACCAGGCGCGCAATGGCGAGACGTACGAGCTGAACCTGATTGACACGCCGGGGCATGTTGATTTTTCGTACGAGGTGTCGCGCAGCCTCAGTGCGTGCGAGGGGGCGTTGCTCATCATTGACGCGGCGCAGGGTGTCGAGGCGCAAACGGTGGCCAACGTGCACCTGGCCACGAAGCAGAACCTGACCATCATCCCCGTCATCAACAAAATTGATCTGCCCCACGCGGACATCCCGCTGACCAAAACCCAGATGGAGGATATTCTCGCCATCCCCGCTGACACCGCGCTGCTGGCCAGCGCCAAGGAAGGGATCGGCATTGATGAGATTTTGGAAGCCATCGTTGAACGGATCCCGCAGCCTCGACCGAGCGGCGCCGCGTCGTTGCAGGCGCTGGGCTTTGATTCCTATTTCGACACCTACAAAGGCGTTGTCACCCACGTGCGCGTCTTCAACGGCGAGTTGAAGGCCGGAATGCAAGTCAAGTTGCTTCATTCCGGCAAAACCGTGGAGATCAAAGAGGTCGGCAGCTTCAATCCCAAGCCGTATGTGCGCGAGAAACTGGAGGTGGGCGAGACCGGTTACATGACCGCCAACATCAAAAGTCCGGCGGACGTGAAAATGGGCGACACGATCACCGACGCGCGCCATCCTTCGCCCGTACTGCCGGGTTTTCAGGAAATCCATCCCATGGTCTTCAGCGGGATTTACCCGATCAACACGGCGGACTACGAGCATCTCAAGGCGAACCTGGGCAAGTTGCAATTGAATGATTCGGCTTTTGGCTATCAACCGGAAAGCTCCGTGGCGCTCGGGTTCGGATTCCGTTGCGGTTTTCTGGGCTTGTTGCACCTGGAGATCGTGCAGGAGCGGCTGCGGCGCGAATACAACATGGATATCATCGCCACGTATCCCAGCGTGGTGTATCGTGTGACGCTGACCAATGGAAAAGTGAAGGAAATCGACAACCCCGCGTTTTTACCCGAACCGAATTACATCGAAACGATCGAGGAGCCAATGGTCAAAGCGTTTGTCATCTGTCCCAACGAATACATCGGCGACATGATGGCGTTGCTGGGGGAAAAACGCGGCGGCGCCGAGCACACTGAGACCCTGGACTCACGGCGGGTGATGTTGACCAGCCGGCTGCCGTTGAATGAAATCCTGATTGATTTCCACGACCGCATCAAGAGTATCACGCGCGGGTTCGGTTCGATGGATTACGAGCACGAGGGTTACCAGGCCTCCGACATGGTGAAGCTCGACATGCTGGTCAACGGCGAGTCGGTGGACGCCTTTTCCTGCATCGTGCACCGGTCCAAAGCGGAGGGCCGGGGACGCGCCCTGGCCGCCAAGCTCAAGGAAGTCATTCCCCGGCAGCAATACCAGGTGGCCATTCAAGCGGCCATCGGTGGCAAATTCATCGCCCGTGAAACCGTCAGTGCGCTGCGAAAAGATGTGACCGCCAAATGTTATGGCGGGGACATCACCCGCAAACGCAAGTTGCTCGAAAAACAAAAGGAAGGCAAAAAGCGCATGAAATCCTTCGGTTCGGTCAACATCCCGCAGGAAGCGTTCATTGAGGTGCTCAAAGCCTGAAGCAACGGCAATGACGGGCAGGGGAGAGGGGCGCCGCGAGCGATTCATTTTGACGCCCGGCGTTTGATTCCCGACCCTCGACGCCATCAACTATGATTATTCAATGGTTTCTTTCGCGCACGGTCCGGCAGGCGGCCGACATGTGCCGGCACGTAAAAAAAATCCTCGGCGCCCAGCGGGATTTGATGCCGCCCCATGCTGCGCAGGCGGTCACTGCGGCCGTGGCTGAAGTGCGCGCAGCGATCAACGCACGCGCGGATCGAAGGCAAATCAAGGCTCACATGGCCCATCTGGAGGCGGCCGCCAATAAATGGCTCAAGCCCTACCCTCACGGGGCGTTGCGGGACAATATCGAAGTCCTGCTGGTGGCGGTGGCGGTGGCGCTCGGGATCCGCACCTTTTTCCTGCAACCGTTCAAAATTCCCACCGGATCCATGCAGCCGACCTTGTATGGCATCACGTCCCAGAACCTCAAAGGCCGGCCCGAAGTGGAAATTCCGGACGGCTTGACGCGCTTTGCCGATGCCTGCGTACGGGGCGTGTTTTACCATCACCTGAAAGCCGAAGTCGATGGCGAACTCCTCGATATCGGCCCGCTGCAGCATGTCATCAAATTTATCAACAAACAGGAGCTGGTGATGCGCTATAGGAACGGACCAAACGAGTACGTCAAATCGCACACGCTTTGGTTTTCTCCCGATGACGGCCTGGAACAGCGAGCTGGATTGGCAAGACATCAGACCTTCCGGCAGGGCGAAGACATCATCCGGATGCGGGAGATCGCCGGGGACCATTTGTTCGTGGACCGTTTGACGTATAATTTCCGCCCGCCCCGGCGCGGCGAGATCATCGTCTTCGAAACCCGCGGCATCGATTCGTTGCCGCAAGACCAGTTTTACATCAAGCGGTTGGTGGCGACCGGCGGCGAGCATGTCCGCATCGGAAATGACCGGCACCTGGTGATCAACGGGGACCGCTTGGACGCCGCCACGCCGCATTTCGAGAATGTCTACACCTTCAACACCGAACCGCGCGACAGCCAATATTCCGGCCATGTAAACGGTCAGAACGGCCATGGTTATCTGGCCCCATTGTTCCCCAACGAAAATCAGGAGTATGTCGTCAAGCCCAGCCATAACATGGCGATGGGCGACAACACCATGAACAGCCTGGATTCGAGGACCTGGGGAGATTTTCCGAGCCAGAACGTGATCGGGAAATCGTTCTTCGTGTATTGGCCGATCAGCAGCCGTTTCGGATGGGGCAACCGCTAAACCGGCCGGATTGACTTGATACATGCGATTAATTACATATGCACAATGTTTGTTGTGTTTAGTAGAGTTGACGCTCGTTTCACGTCGGTTTCTGGTTAAAGCGCGAAATCACCGCTTCAAAGCGGTCTGATAAACCTTCACATATTCCCCCGCTGTTTTGGCCCACGAGAAGTCGGAAGCCATCGCGTTATGGCGGAACCGGCGAAGCGACGCAGGATTTTGATAAAGCACCAGTGCCTTGCGGATGGCCTTGGCCAAGGCGCGCACCGAATAGTCGTCAAACTTGATCCCGTTGGCGTGCGCGGCATCTTCACCGGGATCCACCACCGAATCGTCCAGCCCGCCGGTGCGCCGCACAATGGGAATGGTACCATAGAGCAAACTGTACATCTGGTTCAGTCCGCAAGGTTCGAAGCGGGAGGGCATCAGGTAGTAATCGGAGCCGGCTTCGATCCGATGGGACAACGCCTGGTCGAATCCGATGCTCACATGCGCTTTGCCTGGATAGCGGCGGGCCAGCGCCCGATAGGCCTTCTCGTAGTTGGGGTCGCCGCTGCCTAACATGATGAACTGCATGTCCGCAGCCAGCATTTCCTCCAACGCGCCAAGTTGAATATCGACGCCCTTTTGGTCAACCAAACGGGTGATCGTCCCAAACAGCGGCACAGCGGCGTTGACCGGCAAACCCAGGTCCGCCTGCAGTTGAACTTTCTCGGCGGCCTTGCCCTTGAAGTTTCGCGCGGTGTACGGATGTCGCAGATGGGGATTATGGGTGGTGTTCCATTCGCTCGTATCAACGCCATTGAGGATGCCCATCAACGAATCGTGCCGTCGGCGCAAAATGGAATCCAGGCCGCACCCAAACGGCTCGGTCATGATCTCGCGGGCGTAGCGGGGGCTGACGGTCGTGATCATGTCCGTGTACGAAATGGCTGCCTTCAGGCAACTCATGCCGCCGTAAAATTCCACGCCGCCGGGATGAAAGTAATCCAGCGGCAAATTGGTCAGATCGTAGGCGGCGCGCGGAAAAATCCCCTGATAAGCAAGGTTGTGAATGGTCAGGCAGGTGCGAGGCGCTTTCCCCCACCCTTCCTGCCATTGCTGGTGCAGAATCAAAAGCGGCACCAGGCCGGCCTGCCAGTCGTGCGCGTGCACCAGTTCGGGTTGCCACGGCAGGTAGCGCGCCAGATGCGCCACGGACTTGGAAAAAAACACGAAGCGCGCTGCGTTGTCCGGGAAATCCGCTCCCTTGTCCTGATACAATCCCGCCCGATCAAAAAAGCCGGGTTGGTGGATGAAGTAGATCGTCAGCTCCCGGGTCAACTCGTGGACCCAAACCTCCGCAGCCACACGATTTGCGCCCAAGGGAAGGTCGATCTTCCAATCCAGCAGTCGCAGGTCCGGAAACCGTTCGCGAATGCCGCGGTACAACGGCGTGACCAGCCCGACGCGATGCCCGGCGGCGGCCAGGTATTTTGCCAGGGCGCCCACCATGTCGGCCAGTCCGCCCGTTTTGGAGTAAGGATGAACTTCGGCGCTGGCGAGCAGAATTTTCATGGCTTAAAACACTCGCGCGTAGCTGCCGCCTTCATGGTTTGATGGAGCCGGTTTTGAGGTAGGGTTGCAAGGCCGCCGGGATGGCCAGGCCGCCATCGGCCTGTTGATACGTCTCGACCAGCGCCACAAAAAGACGCGCCAGGGCCGTGCCGCTGCCATTGAGAACGTGCGGGAATTTGTTTTCACCCGTCTCGCTCTTGAAGCGCAGATTCATCCGCCGCGCCTGGAAATCCTCGCAGTTGGACACGCTGGAAACTTCCAGGTAACTCCCCTGCCCCGGCGACCAGACCTCGAGGTCATACGTTTTGGCGCTGGCAAAGCCGAGGTCGCCGGTGCACAGCAAGACGACGCGATAATGCAGCCCGAGCAATTGCAGCACGCGCTCGGCGTTGGCCATCATTTTTTCCAGCTCCGCGTCGCCCGTTTCGGGTTTCACAATTTTGATCAGCTCGACCTTGTCAAACTGATGCACGCGGATCAGGCCGCGCGTGCCCACGCCGGCCGCGCCCGCCTCGCCGCGAAAGCACGGCGTGTAGGCGCAGTAATAAACCGGCAGCCCGGCTTCGCGGAGAATCTCCTCGCGATGGATGTTCGCCACCGGGGTTTCGGCCGTGGGAATCAAATACAACTTTCCCAGTGCGTTCGCGTCGTCGCCCTCGGCCACGCCGTAATACTGGTCGGCGAACTTCGGGAACTGCCCCACGCCTTCGAGACAGTGCGGCCCAACCATGAATGGCGGCGAGACCTCCGTGTAACCATGCTCGCCGGTGTGCAAGTCGAGCATGAACTGGATCAGCGCACGCTCCAGCTTCGCGCCCCAATGGGTGTAGAGCACAAACCCGCTGCCCGACAATTTGGCCGCCCGCGCGAAGTCCACCAGTTTCAGACTCTCGCACAACTCCACGTGCGACCGGGGCTGGAACGCAAAGCCAGGTTTGTCCCCGTGCATGCGCACGATCACATTGTCTGCCGCGCCCCGGCCGGCCGGGACCGATTCCTGCGGCAGGTTCGGCAACCGCAGCATCAACTGGTCGCGCGCGACCTCGGCTTCCGCCGCCTGCTTGTCCAGCGCGGCGATGCGCTCGCCCAACTCGCGCATTTCCCGCTTCCGATCCTCGGCCTCCGCGATTTTCTTCTGGCCCATCAGCGCGCCGATTTCCTTCGACACGCGGTTCCGTTGGGCCTTCAACGATTCAACTTCCCCGAGCAACTTGCGCCGCTGCTCATCCAACTGTAGCAACTCGTCAATCCGGGCTTCCTCCCCTGCCCCGCGCGTGGCCAGTCGCGCGCGCACAAAATCCGGCTTGTCGCGAATCAGTTTGATGTCCAGCACCGGCGCATTATAGGAGCCTAGGGATGCCGGGCAAGCGGGATTGAGTTCGAAAATCCAGGCGCCGGGAGAGCCCACCCTGCGGCAGCACGTTGAGCCGGTCGCCCCGGGCCGCTTTCGCCCGGCCCTGCCTGCGGTCTTCGCAAGCACGGTCTTCGCTTGATGACTACAACGCGTTCGCGCACAGTCCTGGCATGGGTTTGCCCATGCCAACAAATCAAAGCGCCTGCGTCGCCTCGTTGCACCTGCACCCGATTGAACCCGGCGCGCCGCTCACGACCGTCGAGTCCATCGAAGTCGTCGCCGACAAAGGCATTCTCGACGAGCCGCGCTATTTTGGCCGGCTCGACCACCACGGCCAGCCGGGCCGCCGGCAGATGAGCCTGATGGAGCGCGAGCAAATCGCGGAACACGCGGCGACCCTCGGTCTGCCCTCCATTGCGCCTGGCGCGGTGCGGGCAAACATTGAAACGACGTGCGTGAATCTGGTCGCGCTGGTGGGTCAGGACATTCAGATCGGCCAGGCGGTGCTGCACATTTCCGATCCCCGTTCGCCGTGTGCGAAGATGGATGCCATTTGCAACGGATTGCGCGGGTTGATGGAGAACCAGCGCCAAGGGGTCCTCGCGCAGGTCATTCAACCCGGCATGATCCGTGTCGGCGACCCGATCCGGGTGCGCGTATCGCCCCGTGAGCCCAAATCTGATTGAAAACCCTTCGCCCGTCCCGCAGAGTGCCGCCATGCAATCTGTTTTTAGCGGGCTTGTTTTTGTCGTGCGCGACAATATTGACACGGACCAGATCATTTCCGCCCAATATTTGAATCTCGTGCCGACGATTGAGGAGGAATATGTGAAGTTGGGAAGTTACGCCCTCGGGGGGCTGCCCGACTCGCTTTATCCGGTGCGCTACGTCAAGGAAGGCCAGCTTGACAGCGAATATCCGATCGTCATCGCCGGGCGCAATTTCGGGTGCGGCAGCTCGCGCGAACATGCGCCGATCGCGCTGGGTTCGGCGGGTTGCCGGGTGGTTGTAGCCGAAAGTTTCGCCCGGATTTTCTTCCGGAACTGCGTGGCGACCGGCGAGCTGTACCCGTGTGAATGCCGGGACCGGTTATGCGAAACAGTAAAAACGGGTGACTTCGTAACTGTGGATCTCGACAAGGCCACCGTCACCATCCGGGTTTCCGGAAAATGCCATTCCTTCAAACCGCTGGGCGATGTGAGGCCGGTGGTGGACGCCGGGGGCTTGTTCCAGTATGCGAGACAAAGCGGAATGATTTCCGGCTGAGGTTCATTTGGGGGCCGACATCCTGAAGCGCGGAATCCAACAAAACAAGAGGCCCCGGCGATTCAGTTCGCAGGGGCCTTTTTGAAATGAGTTGAATGGCGTTTAAGCGGCAATTTTTACCAGAGCAAGCTGGAACCGCGAACGTTCACGCCAGGCCAGCACGCCGAAAAGGAGGCAACCCACCAATACGGTCGAGGCTTCCGGAACCGGGGTGCTTGTTCCCACCAATGCCCATTCTTCGAAGCCGTCATTCGAATTGTAATTGGGATCACCGAATTGGGAATAGAAGTAAACGTATTCCGAAGCAGCCGCCCCGGCGAACAGGCTCGCGGGAACGTAGGCGAACATATCACCCGCCCCACTGCCCGGATTTCTCTGGAAATCCAGATTCACAGTGCTGTCTCCATCGGCTCCCACGTCACTGTTAAAACGCAGAGTTCCCAAACCAGCAAGACTTTCTGCGGGCATGGTGATCAAGGTGCCACTCGTAAAAATTTGAATGTTATTCAAACTTAACAACTCGTGGTCGCTGCCCTTGTCCTGATTGATGTCGAGGAGAAACTGATAATAGGAAGTGCCGCCCAAAGTGACCGCGACCAAATCACTGACCTTTAACTCATGGGTCCAAGTGCCGGCTTTCGTATCCCAGGGCGTCCCGTAGGAGGTGTTATAACCCTGCTCGGCAACATTGTGCTGGATGCGCAAGAAGGGGTCAATGACACCGGTGCCGGTGCTCTGCTGGTCCGTCCAATCATACTGCGCGCCATTCGCTGTGCCGGTGTTGCCAGAAATCAAATCAACGACCATCGCCTTGGCGGTCATGGAACCCAGCAGAAGGGTGCCCAGTGCTGACAATATCTTGCCGTTTTTCACGTTATTTCTTCGAAATTGTTTCTTTCAGCCGTGTCATTTTGAAATTACCTGCCAATGTTCAAACAGATTTCCTGCCCAACGTCAATGATCGATTTCACCTGTTCCAGCGTCAAATCAGGACAGTTTCCCAGTTAAAAATCGCCGCCAAGTCAAGGTCTCATTCTGGATGGTTGAAATTCCAATGGGCATTGCTTCAGAGCAAATTCAAAGTTTGTTGTGCCTTGAGAATCAACGCCTTCTCTTCAGGCAACAACGATGCGTTTTTCGCCAGGCCAAAATATTTCCTGGCTTGCTCCACGGTGCCCTCAGCCGAAAGCAAAATGGCGTAATAGGCCGCGACGGCCGGTTCCCGAAGTTCTGCCTCCTGCAGGCTGTTCAGAACCTTCAGCCCTTGATCGGCGCGGCCTTGTTCGTGGAGCGCAAAAGCATACGTGGAGGCAAAGATCGGATTGGCAGGGTGCTTGTGGTAAAGTTCCAACGCCGTCTTTTGCGCCTTCGCGACATCAACTTTCAAAAGCAGCGAGAGATGGACCAGGTTGTTTTTAGCGATATCGTCCGTCGGATTGATTTCAAGCATGCGCAGCAGAACCCGGTACAACCCACGTGTGTCTCCCGCGGATTGGTAGTAGCGATAAAGATCTTGCAATGCCCAGCGAGGGTTGGTTCGTCCCCGGCCGATGGCCCAGAGCAGATCAATTCGTTCAGTCTGCCAACGCCAGGCCGTCGCTACGCGCAGGAGCATGAACAGGGAATCCGGCCGCCGGGAAGCTGCTTTGACCGCGGAATTCCACGCCACCTGCGATTTGGGAGGATTTCCCTGTTCTTTATGGGTGCGAGCCAGAGCCGCCAATCGCAAAAATTCCAGTTCCTCCCATAGTTTGTCCCTCAAATAGGTTTCAACACCCGGCCAGTCTTTTAGCGCGGACAAGCAATCCGCAATGGCCATCTGAACCGACTGGTCCTCCTGCATCGCCTCCGGCAGGCTCCTCAGCCACGGCAAGCACTCCTTGGCTCGGCCATCCGCAATCAGCCAGGTGCACAGTGCGAAGATGTCTTGCGGCTTTTTCGAAACCTGCCTTTTAACCTCACCGAAGTAAGGGCCAAACTCCGGGCTGTTGACGGTTTGCAACAGAAACAAGTGACGGGTTCGGTCGCTGACGATCGAACCAGGGTCAGTCTGAAGCTCCTGCGACAACGAAATCGCTCGGTCGGTGTCATGGTTCTTAAATGCATCGGCGATCAAATTGCGCAACGCTTCACAGTGAAACCTGGAGGTGGTGCGCAAATTCTCCAGCGAACGGCGCGCCTGCTGCGCGAGCGCGTCGTTGGTGGATTGCAACCGGATGGCGGCGAGATTCAGTTCAAACATCTGGTTGGTGGGAGCCAGGCGCAAGGCTTCCGCGGAATGGAACTCCGCCAGGTCATGATGATTCTGGGCCAGGGCCACTGAGGCGGCAAGATGATGATAGACCGCCGTCTCGCGTCCAGGTTTGTTAATTGATTCCAATGCCTGTTCCGCCAGCGCAAACTCGCCGTATTGCAACGCCGCCCTCCCCCAATGCAGTGCATGTTCCAGGACATTCGGTTCCAATTCAACCAGCCGCCGGTGCCAATAGATGGCTTGGGGCGTGTTGGCCTTCTCCGCCAGCTCGGCCATCATTTTGCACGCCTCGATATTCGACGGATTGGATTCCACAACCCGGCGCAGCGACAGGTAGGCGTTGTGCAAGTCAGATTGTGCCAGAGACTCGCCCCCCTGCCGGAGCAGCCGCTTTTGATTCCACGCCGGATAAACCCGCGACGCTACCAGGGTCAGTGCCAGGACCCCGGCCACAATCAACACCGGCAATAACCACTGTGTTCGCCGCACTGAAACTTTGTTCCTGGCGTTCGGTGGATCAGGTTTTCCGTTCATTTCTCCCGACGGCATGACGCAAATTGATTCATCCGCAGTAAAAGTCAAACCGTCATCGCGCCCGGCAGGACGCTCACCGACAGGGCCTCCCGTTTCCAGTGTCCCAAACCCACCCGGCCACCCTGGGCGACCGCCGTTCGCCGGGTCCGTCGCGGGGCAGTTTTAATTCGACAACAAAATTGGAGTCAGCTTAATACCCTCTCGCATGTGCCGATCCAGACCTTCCTCCGCTTGGGTTGGGTTCGGATTTCTGCTCTTTGGTTTTCTGTGGGTGACTTTGATCAATTCGCTCCGCTTCGATTGGTCGGCCAATCCACAATACGGTTACGGCTGGTCGGTCCCCTTGCTGAGTCTGTATGTCTTCTGGCGGCGCTGGCACGAACGCCCCTCCCCTGCCCCGCCCTCTTCACGCTTCGGCCCCTTTCTTTTCGTGGGGATTCTGGCCGGCGGTTTTTTCCTGACGCGGCTCGTCCAGGAGGCCAATCCGGATTGGCGGCTGGTGAGCTGGCTGCTGACGGCGCTGGTGGTCGGTTTTTCCCTGGCCTCGTTGTTTCTGGCGGGGGGATGGCCGTGGGTGAAATTTTTTGCCTTTCCCGTCGCCTTCATTTTCACCGCCGTGCCCTGGCCTCACGTGTGGGAACAGGCTCTGGTGCAAAATCTCATGCGTACGGTGGCCTCGATCACCGTGGAATTGCTTTCCTTTATCGGAATCCCCAGCCTCCAGCGCGGCAACGTGATCGAGGTCGGCCGTGGGTTGATCGGCATTGACCAGGCCTGCAGCGGCGTGCGCTCCTTGCAGTCCACGTTGATGTCCTCGTTGTTTTTGGGGGAACTTTACCGGCTCAACGCCCGGCTGCGTCTGGCATTTGTCGCCGGCGGTCTCGGCCTGGCCTTCGTCTTCAACGTCGCGCGCACTTTTCTCCTGGCCTGGATTGGCGCCCGGCACGGCCTGCAGAAGCTGGACCACTGGCACGACCAGGCGGGCTATTCCATTCTGGTTCTCTGTTTTCTTGTCCTCTGGGGATTCGCGGTCCGCTTCAGGAAAAAACCCCTTCCGCCGGCGCCTTCCGAACAAAGATCCGACGCCCGCCCGCTGTCGCGTCGCTTCCTCGTGGGCGCGGCTCTTTGGCTGCTCCTTTCCGCAGTCAACACGGAAATCTGGTACCGGACTCGCGAAGCCCGGCTGGTGGACAATGTGGAGTGGAACATCAACTGGCCCCAAGCCAAGTTGTCCTACGAGATCGTGCCCCTTGCCCCGCTCATCGAAAGTATTCTGGCCTACGACCAGGGCCGGGCCGCCTCGTGGCTGGAAAGCGACGGTAGCCGTTGGACGGTGTTTTTTTTCCGCTGGCTGCCCGGCTCGGTCAGTTCGCGTATCCTGGCCCGCGCTCATCGCCCCGAACAATGCCTGACCGGCGCGGGGCAGGAGTTGAAAGCTGACCTGGGCGTGCGCCTGTTACGGGCGCGCGGCCTTGAGATCCCCTTCCGCGCATACGTCTTTGACAATGCGGGCGCACCGCTGCATGTTTTCTTTTGTCTGTGGGAGGACAAAACTTCGCCGGCGGATCAATGGCAATTTCAGGGATTCATTCCCGCCACTGGGCGCTTGAAAGCCGTTTGGGATGGCAAACGTCGTCTCCTGGGCCAGCAAACCCTGGAAATCGTCGTCTCCGGCCATGCCAGCGCCACCGCCGCTGAGGAAGCGCTCCAAAGCCAGCTCGACCAGCTCATCCAAATCCAAAACAAAAACGCGGCCTCCGGAATCAGAGAAATCCACCCGGCCACGAATTGACGCAAAGTGGTTTCATAAGGTGGGGCGAGACTCCGTCGAGCCGTTGGTTGTTGACGGGTGACGACTCGGCACGACGAAGTCTCGCCCCTCCAGTGCTGGCCTTATCAATGCGTTTCTCGCGTCAGTGCATCTCCACCTGACACGACCCGATCCCTTGGCGGTAAAAATTGAACTGCACATTCGGATGGTCCGCCAACAGCGACATCGGCACGGCGGCGTCCGGGATCTTTTTCGCAATCATCAACGTCGTCAGCCGCTGGCCGAACGGATTGTCGTGCTTGCCCGCGTGCCAGATGGAAACCTTTTCCGCCCGCCACGTCTCCACTGGCCCAACCGAGATGGCCTGCGTCGGCACCAGCGAAATATTTCCTCCGCCGGAAGTGCGCGCGTTTTGCGCGATCGTCAGCGGATGCAAATCCACCACGCGCGTGGTGAGCTTGCGATATTCCGCCGGTGAAGGCGGCGCGTCCTTGTATCTGCCTTTCCGCCGCGGCGGGTCGTTGAAGGCCCAATGTTTCACGTCCCCCTGCCCGCCTTGCATCACGGCGCAGCGCACGCCCGCCGACCAGCTCCGGCGATAGGCCGACGTGTCGGCCTTCGGGAAGTGCAGGTTTTCATCCGGCATGACGAGATCCTTGCGGAAGCGGCTGAAACACATCTCGCGGTCGGCCCTCTCGAACGAGAGCGGATGCGTGGGCGGCGCTTCCCGGCCGTCGAGAAACCATTCGTCCATGCCCCAGAAGTGCGCCGAGTTCACCTTCAGGCCAAGGTCGTTGACGAGGCGCGCCACCAGCGGCAATTGCTCCGTCGGCCCGATCGGGCCGCAGATGCCCACCGGGTTGTCGGGCGTGGATTGTTTCCAGGCCGCGATGTATTCCAATGCCTCGGCCAGATAAAATTCCTCCAGCGAGTCATACATCATCACCTGGAAACCGGGGCGCGCGAGCCGGACCATTTTCTCCGGCGTCAGTCGCGCGGCATCGTGAATGATTTCGTCGTCGAGCGTCGTGTAATCCCACCAATCGGGGGCGATGGAGCTGAGTTTGCGCGGCATAGATTGACCCGAAGTGTTTGGCACGGATTCCACGAATTTTCACGAATTCTTTTTGATCCGCGCCAATTCGTGCAATTCGTGTCAAATTCCTTTCTTCAGATTTCGCTCGTAAGTCTGATTCACCAGATAATCCTTCTCCAACGCCTGGCGCAACGGATCGGCCCCCGCCGCGCAAAAGCCCATGTGCGAATGCCGCCGCCACCCCTCGGCGTGCCGGAACCGGCGCGACAACCGCCCCAGCGCCAGCGACATCTCCTCCATCGTCCGCAGATACGAATTCATCCCCTGGCTGACCTCGAGCCAATGCTGCTGGCTCTGGTGCGCCGCCAATGCCGCCAGCTTCGTCGGGTAGACCGCAGTCGTGTTCACAAACGCCCCGGGATGAATGCGGCGTCGAAGCTGGTCGCAGCAGCCGTGCGGCATCGCGTGATAAATCGTCACGTCCATTTCGTTCACCGGTCGCGACGGATGGGACTTGAAATTGGGCATCCCGTGCGTGAAGGCCGCCGTCGCTGCCAGTCGCGACGTATTCGTGTGGTCTTCCATGTAATCCTGCGGCGAATGCGTCAACACAATGTTTGGCCTCACCTCGCGAATGACCGCTGAAATCCGGCGCAATTGTTTTACGTCGTATAGAATTTCCAGGTCGTCGCACATCGGCGGATGCCAGTGTGCGCCGAGGATCGCTGCGGCGCGCTTTGCCTCCGTCCGCCGGAGCCGGCGCGTTTGCGCGGGGCTGTGGCGCACACTGCCGCAATCGCCGGTGGAGAGATTCAGGTAATGCGTCTCCCACCCCGCCGTCTTGAGCCGCAACAGCGTGCCCGCCATCACGAACTCGATGTCGTCCGGGTGCGCGGCGATGGCGATGGCGGCTTTCATTCGAAATCGCAGGGAGACACAGCGCTTAAAAAAATCTGCCGTTTTTCATCCCGGCTCGTACTTCATCGTGATTTCCCAGGAATGAAACGAACAAGTCGTCGGGTCGGTCGTGAAAAACTAAGCGCAATTTCTGATTGCCGCGACATTCAAAAGTTTTCTCTTTCAGCTTTCGGATACTCAGGCCACTGTGCGCATGCGGTTGACCGAAGGCCTCGCAGAGGTCGCAGACGGCCAGCAGACATTCCATCCGTTGTTCTTTCGGCAGGGCCGCAAGCCGCCGCATGACTTCAGGATCAATCGTGAGAGGCTTCTTCAAGCATTTTCTTGAGCTTGGCCGGCGTGAGCGTGACGAGTTTGCCGGTGCGCTTCAGTTGTTGATAACGCTTTTCCAAATTGCGTTCGAGGTTCTCCATTTCCTCGGGGGTCACGCCGTACTCGCGAAAGGCGTAGTCCGTGGATTCCACCTCGACCTTGCGGAGAGCGATGATATCCGCGCCGGAAATGATGCCGACATCCTCGCCGCGCGCCGCCTCGGCCAGCCAGTGCCCGAGGTTTTTTTTTGCAGTCGTAATCGTTAAGGTCTTCATATAGCCTTTATACAGGCTTTATCTGGCTTTGTCAAAGACTACATCACTTCTCACTTCGTCTCCGACATCTTCACCGCTTTCCCCGTCGCCGCCGATTTGTCCGCAGCGAAGATGACGCGATGACTGGCCAGCGCGTCCGCCAGGCTCGTCAACGGCATTTCTTTGCCGGCGTCCAGCGCGTCGAAGAACGCCTGGAACTGTGTCTGATACGGGTGGTCCGACACGTCTCCCGAATCAAGCATCTTCATTGAAAGCTGGCTCCAGGCGTGCCGGTTCAACCCGCCGAGCTTCATCGAATGAAATTTGTTGTCGAGCAGACTGCCCTCGCTGCCGACCAGGTGCGTGTGGAAATAATACGGCTGCAAACAATCCACGATGGCTGCGCACTTGCCCACGCGGCCGCTCTTGAACTTCAGGATCGTGACGCTCGACGTGGTGTATTCGTAGGGCGCGAAGATTTTGCTCCTCGATTTCGTGTCGTAGCTGGTGACTTCGGTCACGTCGCTGCCCAGGCAGAGCAACAGCGCGTCCAGCGCGTGGCACCCGGCCGTGAGCAGCGAACTGCCGCCGGCGTCCTTGCGCGTGTTCCAGCGAAATTGCCCGTACCACGGGCCGATGCCGTGGTAGTAATCCACCTCGCCGTAGTGCAATTGGCCGAGCAACCCTTCGTCAATCACCGCCTTGGTCGCGAGGAACTGGCTGGAGAACCGGCACTCGAAACAGACGCACGTTTTCACCCCGGCCTTCTTCACCGCCGCGGCCATCGCCTGGCAATCCTTCCAGGAGAGCGCCAGCGGCTTTTCCACGATGATATGTTTGCCCGCGCGCGCCGCCGCGATGACGTGCGCCGCGTGTTGATGCGGGTAGCTGCAAATCGAGACCGCGTGCAGGCCCGGGTCCGCCAGCATCGCATCGAGGTTGTGCCAGGCCTTGACCGTGCCGCCGTGCTTCGCACTGAGTTCGCCAGAAGTCAGCGGGCGCGAGGAATAGACGGCGGTGACCCGCGCCTGTTGAGTGGCGTTGAGGGCCGCGATGTGCGCCGTGGCCACCCAGCCGTAACCGATGATGCCGACGTTGTATTTTTTCACGATGCGTCCGTGGGTTAAAGTTCCGGTGACGCGAACAATGCACAGTTTCCCCGGCGGTTTGTAAAGCGATTTCGCAATGGCACGCGGTCTTCTTGAACTGGCCAAACGTCCCTTCGGAGGGACGAGCTACGCAAGTCCCACTTCGGCCTTTTTAACGCAATGTCGCCAAGGGGCAAGAGACGCAAACGAATTGCAACGATATTGGTAGGGCCGCGCCGCTTTGCGGCTTGAAAAAACGTGACGGCGTCCAAGATCCCCCATTCCACGCAAGGCCATCCGGGCGCGCCCGCCGGCTCTCTTCACCCATGTTGGGGCGCTTTGAGCCTTGAACTTTGAGCGGCGAATTTTGATCATGGCCGCATGGACATCCAATTCCTCGGCGCCACCCGCACCACCACCGGCTCGATGTATCTGCTGTCGGTCAACCGCCGGCGAATTCTGCTGGAGTGCGGCCTCTTCCAGGGCAAGCGCGCTGAAACCATGGAGCGCAACCGCCGCTTCCCCTTCGACCCGCGCATGCTGGACGCCGTCGTACTGAGCCACGCGCACATTGATCATTGCGGCAACCTGCCCAACCTCTGCAAGCAGGGTTATGACGGGAGCGTCTATTGCACGTTTGCCACGCGCGACCTCGCCAGCATCATGCTTGCGGACTCCGCCCAAATTCAGCACGCGGACGCCGAGTTCGTCTCGCGCAAGCGCGCGCAGCAAAAGCTTCCGCCGGTCGAACCACTTTATACCGCCGCCGACGCTGAGAAGGCACTGCGCCAGTTTGTGTCCATCAATTACGACCGCCCCCTGCCCGTGGCCGATGGCGTGACGGTGACGTTTCGCGACGCGGGCCACATCCTCGGCGCGGCCCAGGTGGTCCTCGATGTCCGCGAGGGCGAGCGGCGCTTCCGTTACCTGTTCAGCGGCGACGTCGGCCGTGGCAACGACGACATCCTGCGCGACCCACAGCCGGTGGAGAACGTGGATTTCCTGCAAGTCGAGAGCACCTACGGCGCGCGCGAACATTCGGAGAAGCAAACTTCCATGGATGAAGTGGGCCGGCTGGTGCGGCAGACCATCGAGCGGCGCGGCAAGGTGATCATTCCCGCGTTTTCCGTCGGGCGCACACAGCAGATTGTTTATACGCTGCACCAGTTGACGCTGGCGGGCACCCTGCCCCGCCTGCCGATCTACGTGGACAGTCCGTTGAGCGTGAACGCGACGGAGATTTACCGGCTGCACCCGGAATGTTTCAACGAGGAGATCAGCCGCTTTCTGCGCGAGAAGGCCAACCCCTTCGGCATGGAAAACCTCACCTACATCCGCGAAGTGGCCCATTCGATGAAGCTCAACGAGCTTGAGGAACCGGCCATCATCATCAGTGCCTCCGGCATGGCCGAGGCCGGGCGCATCCGGCATCATCTGAAAAACAACATCGGCAAGCCGGCCAATCTCATCCTGTTCATCGGCTATTGCGCCGAGCATACGTTGGGCGCGCAAATCATGGCAGGCCAGAATCCCGTGAATATCTTCGGCGAACCGCACGCCGTCCGCGCGCAGATCGCCTCGCAGGACGCCTTCTCCGGACATGCGGACAAAAATGAACTGCGCCGCTACGTGGAGGCGCTCACCGGCGACATCAAGAAGATCTTTGTCATCCACGGTGAGGAAACCCAGGCGCTGGCATTCGGCGAGACGTTGCGGGCGATGAAACCCAAGGCCCAGGTCATCGTGCCGGAATACCAGCACACGGATACGGTGTAGAAGTGGTTTCTTAAATCTCCCCGGTGGGGCGAGACTCCGTCGAGCCGCTTTGATTGACAACACCCCTCACCCTTACCCTCCCCCCTCATCCGATGGGAGAGACTCCGCGGCCCGCTCAAAGCTGCGATTTGGGCCCTTGAACCGGCGAGAAGCGAGCTTGGTCGCGTCAGCGTCTTGGACTGCGCCAGTCCTCTGGCGCTTTGGAAGTCGTGGGTTGTCGAAAGCGCCAGAGGGCTGGCGCACTCCAAGACCATGTGGTACGAACGGTTCATGGAAAGGGCTAGGATCAGGGGTGGTCGCAAGTGTGTTTTATTTGGCGGCTGTTCCAATTTTGAAAGGCCCGGTGACGCATGATGAAGAACTTGCGATTGGACCGCCCCATCCTCCGGGTTTTTCAGAAATCCAAGGACCTTTGCTGCGGCGCCTGGCAGTCCGTTGAAAAGGTAGCCGCCGACGTCAGTCGGCGCAAAAAACCTTGCGGGACAGTCGGGAAATCAGCGCCGACTGACGTCGGCGACTACGGTTGGAAGGGGTTTTCAACAACTGGCTCGGGCGGCGGGTTCACCGCGATTGAAGTGATCGGCGTGGTGACGGTCATTGCCCTATTGGCGGCGGCGATCATTCCCCAGGTGATTCGCCGGATAGACCAGGCGGCGTTGACGAAGGAGACGGCGGACCTCAATACCATCGCGGATTCCTACACCCAATCCGCCCTCCGTACCAAAACCCTTCCCGGCCTCACGACGTGGGCGTCGAGCGTTGCCAGCCAGATGAATCTGCCCGCCAGCGCCATTGCGACCAACGCGCGTGGTCATGCGCGGGCCTTTCTCATTGATCCGAATCTGAGCATCAGCAACGCCAGCCTGCCCTACACGCAGACCACTAACGGCACGGCCAAGCCGAGCAGCGCGCGGGTGATACTTGTTTCGTCGCTCGCTCGTGCGCTGCCGGTCATCCTCACGAACAGCACCGAGTTCAACGCGATCTGGGACACGCCGGAAGGCGCGAAACCAGCGACCTCGACTTGGACCACCTGGCCCGGAAAGGCCGATGACCTGCGCATCAAGAAGCTCAACCTGGAACCGCTCTTTTACCAACTCATTCTCGTCAACCACGACCCCGTGAGGATCGGCAAGTACGACATTGATGGCAGCGCTGCTCAATCCGTGACGACCAACGGGCTTGGCTGGAACTCCTACTACCTCGACGGCAGCGTCGTGGGTCTGCGCGACGAGAACGCGAATCTCCAGACTCGTTACCTTCTGAAGCGCAGCATCAGCTTCATTTTCGACTCGGGTGCGTGGTCTGGGCAACCTTCTGGGGGCCTGGACATCAACCCTTTGGCGCCACAGTTCGCGTCACAGGCATCCAGTTTTTATCACTCAACTAACAACCCGGTCGGAAATAATAAGGGCGCTAGTATGTTCAGCGTCCTGGTCTTGCTGTACTCCTTCATGTACGACTACACATTGTGGGCGAACGAGTGTCCCCACTTTGACCCTCATGGCTTGTATGGTTCTGGTTCTCCGGAGTTAACGCTTTTGAAGACCATTGTTGGACCCACCGCCAACGGGAGTCTGGGAGATGTCAGCGGGCCAGGTGGCTTGCTGAAATGAACGATGAAAACGGACTGGACGATGAAAAAATGCAGAACAAGCCAGTCCGAAGTCGCGTTCTCGCTCATCGAATTGATCGGTGTCCTGACCGTGATTGCGATTCTCGCCGCCGTCCTCGTCCCGGTGCTGATCCGGCAGATGGATAAAATGGCCGGCGACCAGGAAAGCGCCAGCTTGAAGTCAATCGGTGATGCGCTTCAGCAAAGCATCATGCGCAATCGCTACATTCCGAGCGACTCGGATTGGGCCACAAACATCGCCATCGAGTTGGGCGTCAATATTTCCAACGTGAAGACAAACGGGCGCAAACAGCCGCGGTTTTTTCTCATTGATCCGGGACTGCAAGTCGGCGTCAACGGCGGTCAACTGCCCTATTTGCAAACCGTCGCCGGCTCGGTCGTCAACAGCGGCGGCTCGGTCACCTCTCCGATCAGTCCGCGCGTGTTGATTCTCTCCAGCATCGGGCAGCGGCTCACGAACATGCAAAACGGCATCCCCGCCGTGCCCAGCGACTTTACCAACATCTGGGACGCCCCCGATGGTACCCTGCCATTGGCATCATCGCTCGCTGGCTTAACAAGGCCCGACGACCTCAAAGTTCAGAGGGTCAACCTCTCGACGCTTTTCGTACGCCTCGTGCTCACAACCTATGCCTCGAGCGGCATACCCCGCTATTCGATAGACAACACTAACTTGGGGGCAGCGATCATTGTCACGAACCTCGGTGTGGATGCCTATTTCATTCAAAACTCTGGCCTTACTTTATTCGCGAACAGTTCGGTTGATTCCCAGTACATCCTGATTCGAGACAACTCGCTGGTTTTCAACCTGGAAGTGTGGCGCGCCAGCATCATCGGAGGCCTGACCATCGGGGGCTTGGATATCGCCACCGTCGTGGACAAGTTTTTGAAGGCGCCGCCAAATCTTAATCCAAACGTCCCCACAAACCAGCCGACGGTGGTGGTGACAAATATGATGAATTACATGAGCAAATACGACATTTGGGCTGCGACCGGGTTCACGGACGCAAACGCAAAATCAACCGCCCGCACGGCGAACGACGACATGATCACGGCCATTCAGAAGCTGTTCGATAGCTTTGGTGGAACTAATTACACCCCGTGGAACACAAACGCGTGCGTGGTGCAGTAAACGACTTGCCTGCTGTTTCGACCGGCAGACCTGTCTCCCTGCGCTGCAACGCCTGGCAGCGGATCGTTCTTTAATTGGATCAGCCACGCGGCCGCCGGTGGTTCTTGTGTGGTCATGATTGGCACAGGGAATTAACGCAAAGACTTAGCGTGGCGGAGGTTGGCAAATTGCCTTTCTGTGATACTGTAACCGGAACTATGCAGTGGGAAACCATGAATGGACTTGAAAAAGACCGAGGCGACGCGAATGGCGCGGATGTTCACGACCTGAGGGGACACCGGCGAGCGCGTCAGCGTCGTGGAGTGCGCCAGTCCTCTGGCGCTTTCGGGGGACACGGCCGCCGGGAAAGCGCCAGAGGACTGGCGCACTCCAAAACCTTGCGGAAGCCGGACACGTTCATGCCGAGGGGCACGCGGGATCACTTCCGCGCTCCCAGGATTGCAACATCGCGCGCCGGTTATATTCATCCCGCCCCAGGGCATTTGGTGGTTGAACTGAATCATTCCAACTAAACAAAAAACACCCGGTGGACCAAACCATTCTTGGCATCAGTTGGCTCAACGGCCAATTCAAGGCCGTGGCTGTCCACAAGGGCACGGTGACCGGGCGCTGGGAGTGTCCGGAGCCGGTGGAGGATTTTGCGGAACTTACGACCATCCTGCCTGAGGCCATCCGCGAGACGGGCTACACGGGGTCCAACGTTGGTTTCGTGCTGGTGCATGCCCGTCTGACTCACCAACTGGTGGAGACCCCGCCCGCCAAAGGCTGGGTGCTCGAACGGTTCATCCGGCGGCGGGCCAACCAGCTCAAGCCCTTCGCCACCGATGCCGTGTGGAGCTACGAACCGACGCCGGCCACAAAACGGGCCAGGGGCCTGGTGCTGCATTTGTTCCCCAAGCCAATGTTCAATCAATTGCTGCGGGGTTGCGAGGAAGCCGAGCTGCACCCGGTCAGGGTCTGCCCCGCGACGGCCGTCCTCAAAAGCCACCTGCGAGCCCTGCCCATCGAAGCGGATGAGGTCGTGCTGTTGTCCGCGGAAACCGCCGGCAGCACGACGTTGATCATCGGGCGCAAGAACGGCGAGATTTTCCTGGGCCGCTCGATTGTGGCCAGTTGGGACACCAGTCTGGATCGCATTGTCGTCAACATTCAGCGGACCTTGCTGTACGTGGAGCAACAATTCGGCGTGACGGTCAACAGCATCTGGCTGTTTGGCGAGGGCGCGCAAGAGCACGCGGACATGATGAAGGAAATGCTCCCGCTGCCGATCAAGGTCAGCCCGCTGGAGCTGCGCGCAGACTACTGGGTCGAGGAAAGCCTGAACGTGCCCGCCGCGGACAGCAGCAATTTCATCAGTGCGGAACTGCAAACGGCCCCCCAGCGCCGCGTGATGCTCACCGTCACCGGGATCATGATCGCCGCGTTGCTGCTGTCGTCGCTGGTGACGGCGGGCCTCATCGAAGGGCATGTGCGCAGCCAGAAGCGCGCGATTGATGCGGCGCGGCTCAAAGCGGCTTCGCTCCAGGAACAGAAGCAGCAATGGCAGAAACGCCACGAACAATTGGACCAGCAGAAAGAGTTCGTGCGGATCGTCAGCGACGAAAAAATTCCCCCGGCGCCGAACTGGTTTCTCGGCTATCTGAGCGACGTTTTGCCCGATGAACTTGTGCTTACCCAGGTGCAGGTCAGACGCGGGGAAGACCTCTGGTCGGTCCAACTGGCGGGCACCTTGCAACCGACCAACAACCCGGCCCCGCCGACGGCGCTGAGCCAGGCGGTGGCCGCGTTGACGAACCAGCTCGCGAGCGGGCCGTTCCATCTGAACATCACCCGCTGCACCGGCGAGGAGCCAACGGATACTGCGGGCAGCAAACCGCCCGCGGGCAGCGCCGGCCGGCCCCGCCGGGCAGCGGCGGCCACGACCAACGAGACGATTACCGGGACTAGATTCGTGATCGAAGGGATCCTGCGATGAAAGCCACGGCCGATTTGTTAAGCGTATGAAGTCAGAATATACAGCCGCCCTTTCCATGAACCAGACCCCGGAGCGCGGCATTTATGCCGCTTCACGCGTCGCGCAGTATTGGACGTCGAAGCGGCATAAATGCCGCGCTCCTGCTGGTGGCCGGTTCATGGCCCCGATGCGCGTCCAACGTTGGAGGTTGAGGCTCCCCATGAACCTGGGAGCGCCGGCATCCCTGCCGGCGAGGTTCTTGAATAGCCACACGCCGGCAAGGATGCCGGCGTTCCCAGGGTTTCATGGTGAGGGCGAGCGTTTGTCACCAACACAATGGCGGTGGCGATGAAAGCCGGCACCCAAAGACTTTGGTGGGAGTTGCCGCCTGCGGTTTACCGGCATTTTTGGGGGCGCTTCGGGTTGCTGTTCGTGTTCGGCGGTTCGCTGGGGCTGTTGTGGTGGAGTGTGGACCGGCTGCCCTCGTTGGAAAAGCAGTTTCAGGAGCACACCACGCGCGTCTCCCAATTGGAAAACGAAGTGGAGCAACTGGCGATGGATTGGGACGCGCTGGAGGCCGAGAAAATCGCCGGTCAATTCAAACAAGCTCAGGAGCAGTTGTTCGTCCTGCCGCAGGAGTTGACGGTCTGGCAGGACGAAATGCAGCGGCAACCCAACCTCTTTGGTTTGCAGGTCGGGACCCGCCTGGACCCGGCGCAGCCGATGGCTGTGGCGAACAAGACACTCTCGTTGCTGCCAGTCACCCTCGAGGTCCAGCCGCTGGCCGATGACGAGTCCACCAATGCGCCCTACAAACGGCTGCTGGATTTCGCACAAGCCCTGACCCGCCAGTCGAAGCGGGTGGACCTGTTGGAGATCAACGTGAAGGGCAACTCCAACTCGATCAGCCAGGCCAGGGTGGCGGTGCAGCTTTGGGCGGAGGACAAGACTCCCAAATGAAACCGCTGCAGAATCCCTATGTGGTGGGCGCTTTGACGCTGGTGGCGCTGGTTTTTATTTTCCGCAACGCCCTCGGGCCGCTGTGGCACCGGTTCCGGCCCGCGAACCAGCCGCCGCCTTCGGCCACTGCCGCACCCGGCTCCTCGCTCGCGCCGGTTGTGCCGCCGCTTGTGGTTCCACCGGCCGCGACATCGAAGCGAAAACCTAAAGTGCCGGCCGGGGCCGGGATTGATGTGAAGCAAGTGCAAGTGGACGCCCCGAGTTGGGTGGAATCGCCCCGGCGCGATCCGTTCCAGACCATCCCGGCGCCCGAAGACCTTGCTGCGACGAAAACGTCGCAGAAGCCGCTGGCGCTCCAGGCGATCTGGCGCCAGACGGGCAGCCAATTGGCGGTCATCAATGGCCGGGTCGTGGGGGAAGGGGACCCGATCGAGAGGTTTACGATTGAAAAAATTGAAAGCGATGTCGTATGGTTGCGCGGGCCGGGGGGACGCAAATCGTTGAATTTCAACACAACCGCTGCACCCCAATCCACCCCACCATGAGCAACCCCCCATGCGCCCATTCCATGAACCGACCTGGGAGCGCCGGCGTCTCGCCGGCCAGGTCACCTGCGAAGAAGCCGGCGAGACGCCGGCGCTCCCAGGAGATGCGACGCGGTTCATGGTCCCAATGCATGCGCGAAAGCGAAAGGAGGCTTTCCATGAACCATCCGAAGCCCCGCAAGGTTTTGGACTGCGCCAGTCCTCTGGCGCTTTGGCTGGGCCGCTGCCCGTTCTCGAAGCGCCAGAGGACTGGCGCACTCCAAGACGCTGGCGCGACAACGGACGCGCTAACCGGTTCATGGTCCCAATGCGCGGTCAAAAAACCGTGGAGGCTCTCCAGGAACCGGAGCGCCGATCTCCGATCCGGTGCGTTGATGGTCAGCCGCATCCTCACGCCGGGTCGGAGACCGGCGCTCCAAGGTTCAACTCCCATAAAGCCAATATGAAACATGTTCTAAATCCTGTCAGGAACCTCGCCGGGCGAGTGTCGTTATTGATGCTGCTCGGATTGGGTTTGACCGCCATCGCTCCACTGGTGTTGGCGCAGACCAACCAGCCTCAGCCTCCGGCAGCGCCGGCCGGTGCCTGGGCCGAAGCAGAAGCCAGAGCTCGGGCCGTGCTGAGACAAAAAATGGCTGAGTTAGACCAAACCAATGCGGCCGCCCAAGGCCTTGCGGTTCCACCCGTCTCCATCCGGGACGCGGGCACTCAACCAGCGGCGGCCGTCACCACCTCCGCAGTCCAAAACTCCGCTCCGGCTCTCACCCCGATCGAAAAGGCCACTCAGGGCAGGACCCTCTACTCTTTTCGCGCGGAAAATCTCGAATTGAAGGCTGCTCTGGCGATGTTCGCCCGGGGGAACAATCTCAACATCGTGCCCGATCAGGACGTGACCGGGCAGGTGACGCTGGACTTGCATGACCTGCCGCTCAACCGAATGATGGAAGCGCTGTTGGATGCCCACGATTACGCCTGGACGGAGGAAGAGGGGTTGATTCGAATTCGCTCTGTGACCACGCGGCTGTTCGCGATAGATTATCTGCGCCTCTCGCGAAAGGGGATAGGCAAAACCACGGCCACGCTCGGTTCCGGCGCGTCGGGTGGGGGAGGCGGTGGGGGCGGCGGAGGCGGAGGCGGGGGCGGAGGCGGTGGCAGTGGCGGGGGTGGTTCGAGCAGTAGCGGTGGTTCCTCCTTTGGCCTCGCCAGTTCGTCCGTGGACCTCACGGCTGACAACCCGATTGATTTCTGGAAGGAAATTACCGAAGAAATTGGTTTCATGCTCACCGACACGGGCAAACATTCCCTCTCCATCAACAAAACAGCCGGCCTCATCCAGATCACCGACCGCCCTTCCGCTATGAAACGGGTCGAGCATTACCTCGCCAGCGTGGACAAGAGCATCCACCGCCAGGTTGAAATCGAGGCCAGACTCTACGACGTCACCCTCGGCGATCAGTTCCAATTCGGCATCGATTGGGTGCAAGTCGTGAGGACCTACGGCGGCAAACTGGCATTCGGCGGCGCGACCCTGCCGGTCGCGATCGGGGGAGCGCAGCTCCTGGACTCGGCCGTGGGAGGAGGGAACCGGTTCGGAATTATTGGCGGAGGAGGTTCCGCGACCCCCGGGGGAAACCCCAACGCGCTGGTCTTTAAAAATTTCAATAGCGCGGCCGCAATCAACGCCCTCCAGCAGCAGGGGACCGTCGAAGTGATCTCGACGCCGCGAATTCGCGCGCTGAACAACCAGACCGCCATGATCAAGGTCGGCGAAGAGGTGCCGTTCTTTAACACGACCACGACGATTGTTCCCGGCACCACTGCCGGCACCTCCACTGTCTTGCAAGATACGGTCGTCAGCTCGATCACCATCGGCACCATCCTCTCCATTACCCCGCAGATTTCCGGTGACGACTGGATTTCTCTGGACATCTCCCCTGTCCTCACCAGCCTAAAATCGGTCGTCACAATCGCCACCAGCGGGGGCGGCAGTGGCAGCGGCGGCGGCGGCGGCGGGAGCGGCAGTGGCGGTTCGGGCGCCACCGCCCCTGATCTGGATACCAAACAGGCCTCGACGCTCGTGCGCGTGCGCGACGGCACGACCGTCGTTTTGGGCGGCCTGATCCAGACCCAAAAGGCCGTTAACACCACCAAGGTTCCGTGGCTGGGTGACATTCCGTGGCTCGGCAAGCTTTTCACCGGCACGCTCCGCTTCAACCAGAAGAAGGAGCTGGTCATTTTCGTCACGCCCACGATCGTTCAGTAGGAGCCGGCGCGGCGAGGGCGATTTTGCCGTGAATCTCAGAAATCGGTATTACTCCGCCGCCTTCGGTCTGGCCTTGCGCGCCCGCACCCGCGGGGCATCTCCCCAGAGACCTTCCAGATCATACCGCTCCCGCACGTCCGCGCGCATGACGTGCACGATCACGTCGAAATAATCGATCACCACCCACGCAATCGGCATCCGGCCGTCGGTGCCGCACGGGCGAAGCTGGTGCGCCTCACGCAACGTGTCGGTGATTTCCTCCACAATGGCCCGCAGGTGCGGTTCGCTGGTGCCGGAGACGATGACGAAATAATCCGTCACCGAGGAAATCTGGCGCACGTCCAGCACGACGAGGTCTTCCGCCTTCTTGTTGTCCGCCAATTCCCGGCAAAGCAGCGCCAATTTTTTCGAATCCATTTTGGAATAGGATGGGGCAGGGCGGCTCAAAGATAAAGGCGATTGTGGCGAATCACCCCGGCCACCCCCGCCGGCACCAGCGGGTCAATGGGCAGGCCCTGTTTGACCCGTGCGCGGATTTGCGACGCGGAAACGCCCAGGGGAAACCCGTTCAACATCCGCCCGCGAAACGGCTCGGGAAACACCGCCGTCGCTTCGCCCGGCCGCGGAACCACCACGAACTCGGCGAGTTGCGCCAGTTCCGCCGCCCCGCGCCACCCCGGCAACTGCTCCACGTGGTCGGCGCCGATGAGATAAAACAACTGTCCGCCGGGAAAGCGCCGGGCGTAATCGCGCACCGTGTCAATGGAGTAGGAGACACCGCCGCGCGTGATTTCCTGTTCGTCCACTTCGCAATCGGCCCGCCCCGCCAGGCTGAGCCGGAGCATCTGCAACCGCGTCCGGGCGGGAGCCAGTTCGACATCTGGTTTGAAGGGCGACTGCGCCGCGGGGATGAAAAAGAGCCGGTCCAATGGCAACTCCTCGCGCGCAGCCTGCGCCACCAGCAGGTGGCCGAGGTGCACGGGATTGAACGAACCGCCGAATAAACCAAAGCGTGGCATGACCCCTCTCATTCACACCGTTCTTGAGCCGACATTACGCAGAGAAGAAAGCCCCTCACCCTGACCCTCTCCCCTTCGGAAGGGGAGAGGGGAACCGCGCGGCCAGCGGCCGCAGGCTCGGTGCCGCGAACGACGGGGCTGGAGATTCCCTCTCCCCTCATCGGATGAGGGGAGAGGGTCAGGGTGAGGGGTGGTTTCGCGCAGTCCGTGGCTTAATTCAATGGCAGTGGGGTCGGGGTGAGGGTTCGCCCCAACCGCGCAGAGACGGTTGACGCGAGGTGTGAATGAGAAATTCATTTGTGAATGGTTGCGATCAGCAACAGCGGTTTACGCCGGTGAAGCGCCGTTCCGCTGCGTTGAGATAAGCGCGCTGGCGCGACGCCGCTCCTGCGGCTTTGCTCTCACCGGCCAATCCTGCGCTCAAGTGTGTCGTGCCTGATTCAACGCAGCCGCACGCCGCCGGATGAGCTTGCGCGCGCTCGACGGCGGCCTGGCCGGAGAGTTCGCGCGCCAGCGCGAGTGCCAGCGCCAGCAGACCAAAAAGCTTCAGCGGCCTGCCCTCTGCCACCGCGTAGTCGGGCAGCCAGACCGGCGCGGTCTCGCGCAACTCGGCCAGCCGCCGGCGCGCGAGCAACAAGGCCCATTCGCGCAAACTCAACAGCACGATCAACACCACCAGCACCAGGAAAATCCCCGCCACAACCGCGTCGAGCAGGTTGTTGAAACGCAACGTGCGGTTGGCCCCGAAGGCTTTCTGCGCCGCGCTCACTGCGGCCGCATTACGCGCCGTCTGTGCCGCGGCCACGGCTTGTTGCAACGCGGGCAGCTTTTCCGACAGCGTCCGGGCCTGGGCCAGAAAGCCGATCCGCGGGTCGGCGTGGAAAATTTTCTGCACCCCGGCGGTCATCGTCACCGACAACAGCCACACCAGCGGCACCAGCGTCACCAGAGCGAATGCGGGCCGCCCGACTTTGAACGTGGAGCCCTGGACTTTGGACTCCGCGCCCGGCGCGAGCTGCATTTTCAAAATGACCGTCGTCGCCAGGCACAGCGCGATGCTGGCGAGCAATTGGTTGGCGATGCCGAACAGCGGCCAGAGCGAGTTGATGCCGCCCAGCGGGTCGCGCACGCCCTGAATAAGGAAGCAGCCCCAACCGGCCACCATCAGCACGCTGGCGATGACGTTGGCGCCGAGGTTCTTGGTTTCGCCGAGCGGCTTCCAGACGTTGCCCAGCACGTCCTGCAACAGGTAGCGCCCCACGCGCGTGCCCGCGTCGAGCGTCGTGAGGATGAACAGCGCCTCGAACATGATCGCAAAATGATACCAGAGATCGAGCCAGCGGCCGTGCGTCACGTTGGCGAAGATTTGCGCCATGCCCACGGCGAGCGTCGCCGCGCCGCCGGTGCGCCCGAACAAACTGTTCTCGCCGACTTCCTGCGCCAACCGGTCCATTTGCCCGACGGTCACGGGAAAGCCGGTGGCGGTCACCCTGGCCACCGTGTCGGCGGCGACCGCCGCGGCGTCGGCGCCCGCGCCCTTGACGTTCATGCTCAGATAGACGCCCGGCTCCAGCGTGCAGGCGGCCACCAGCGCCATGATGGCCACGAGCGATTCCAGGCACATCGCCCCGTAGCCGATGGGCCGCGCGTAATTTTCGCGCGTAATGATCTTGGGTGTTGTGCCGCTGGCGATCAGCGTGTGAAAACCGGAAATCGCCCCGCACGCAATCGTGATAAAGCAAAACGGGAAAAGTTTTCCCGCCACCACCAGCCCGGAGCCGTCAATGAATTTGCTCACCGCCGGCATCTTCAAGTCCGGCAGCACGAAGAACACGCCGACGGCCAGGGCGAAAATCGTGCCGAGTTTCATGAACGTGCTCAGGTAATCGCGCGGCGCGAGCAGCAGCCACACCGGCAGCACGCTCGCCGCCAGGCCATAAAAAATCACCAGCCACGCGAGCCGTTCCGCGCCGAGGGTGAAGGCCTTCGACCAGGCCGCGTGGCCGTGGACGAATTGCCCGCCCCACACCGCCAGCAGCAGCAACACCACGCCGAGCGCCGAGCCTTCCATGACTTTGCCGATGCGCCACCAGCGCAGGTAGCCACCCATGAACATCGCGATGGGAATCGTCGCGCCCACGGTGAACACGCCCCACGGACTCTCGGCGAGCGCCTTGACCACCACCAGCGCCAGCACCGCCAGCAGGATGATCATGATCGCCAGAATGGCCGCCAGACCGATGACGCCCGCCGTGGTGTTCAATTCCTCCTTCACCATCTGGCCCAGCGAGCGGCCGTTGCGGCGCATCGAGCAGAAGAGAATGACAAAATCCTGCACCGCGCCCCCGAGCACCACGCCGATCAAAATCCAGAGCATCCCCGGCAGGTAGCCGAATTGCGCCGCCAGCACCGGCCCGACCAGCGGTCCCGGCCCCGAAATCGCCGCGAAATGATGGCCGAAGACGATCCACTTGTTCGTTTTTACGAAATCGCGGCCGTCGTCGTTCACCTCGCACGGCGTGGCGCGGCGGTCATCGAGCGCGAGCACGCGCGCGGCAATCCACTTCGAGTAAAACCGGTAGCCGATCGCATAGCTGCACAGCGCGGCAAGGAGGATATAGACCGAGTTGACCGGCTCGCCGCGGTGCAGCGCCAGCGTGATGTACGCCCACGCGCCCAACAGCGCGACCACCACCCAGACGAATGCAACAACGGTTTTTTTCATGACGCAATCATTCCCGGCCCGACGCGGATCGCGGCCAGCATAGAAGCATCGCGCGGGTGAATTCAACTCCCAAGGTGGCGCGGCAGAAGTCTGGCCGATAGCCCGAATATTTCGCACGCCGATTGAAACCGCGTCAGCCTGTAGCCGCCGACGTGAGGAGGCGGACCCTTGCCCCCCCCCGAATCCGCCTCCTCACGTCGGCGGCTACGAGGTTTGTGAAATACTCAGGCTCGGGTGGAAACCAGCGACCGCCCGGTAAATTTAGCTTTCAAGCCCGGTGGCGATTGGGCAATTTGGCCGCGGATCAAAAGCAGGTTTTCACCGGAAACCTTTCAATCATGCGCATCCTCATCGCAACGGTCACAGCGGGGGCGGGGCATTTGCAGGCGGCAGCCGCGCTGGCCGAGGCGTGGCGCGCGCTGCGGCCCGGCGACATCGTCGAGACGGTGGACCTGCTGGCTTTCGTCTCGCGCCTGCAACGCAAGCTTTACACTGAGAGTTACCTCAAGCTCGTCAAGCACGCGCCCGATCTGTGGGGGATGATTTTCAAACGGACCGACGACCCGAAGCTGCTGCGCCGGATGAGCCGGTTCCGCCGCTCGCTCGCGCGGCACACCCATCCGCGCTTCGCGCGGCACCTGAAACATTTCGCGCCGGACGCGGTGATCGCCACGCATTACGCGCCGCTCGAAATTCTGGGCCACCTCGAGGCCAGAAAGAAATGGACGCCGCCGCTGACGGTTTGCGTGGTGACCGATTTCGAGGCGCACGCGCTCTGGATGGAGCCGTGCGTGGACTTGTATTGCGTCGCGGCCGAGGAAACCAAGGCCCGCCTGGTGGCGCGCGGCGCGGCGGCGGCCAATGTGCTCGCCACCGGCATTCCCATCGCGGCGAAATTTTCCGCGCGATCCGACGCGCGCGCCATCCGCCGGCAGCTTGGCCTGCGCGATGACCTGCCCATGTTGCTCGTGCTCAGCGGCGGTTTCGGCATGGGGCCGGTGGGCAAAATTCTGGTCGAACTCGACAAGATCTCGCGACCGTTGCAGACCGTGGTCGTGGCCGGGCGCAATGAAGGATTGCGCCGCGAGCTGGCCGCGCAGGACCGCCGGCATCCGACGCGCGTGCTCGGGTTCGTCACGAACATGCACGAGCTGATGGCCGTGGCGGACTTGATCCTCACCAAGCCGGGCGGGCTGACGTCCTCGGAAGCGCTGGCGCTGGGCAAGCCGCTGTTCATCCTGCACCCGATTCCGGGCCAGGAGGCGGCCAACAGCGATTTTCTGCTCGAACACGGCGCGGCGGCGAAGGTCAACCGGGTCGAGGACCTGCCCTTTCGCGTGGAGCAATTGCTCGGCTCGAAAAAGCTCGCCGGCCTGGCGCGCGCGGCCAGGGCGCTGGGCCGGCCGGAGGCCGCGATGACGATTTGCCGGGAGGTCTTTGCCCGGCTGGACGAAACGAAGTAAACGGCCTTGCCGTCAGCAGATCAGTTTGCTTGTATTTCCGCCATGGAAACTGCGAATGAACCCCGTTCGGAAAGCGAGCGAAAGGAGCGGCTGAACAACCTCGTGGCCGTGACGCTGGCGGTGCTGGCCGGCTTCATGGCCATCACCAAGGTCAAGGACGACAACATTTGCCAGGCGATGGTCAAGGAAAAGTCCGACGCCGTGGACACGTGGACGGAATACCAGGCCAAAAGCATCAAGCAAAACCTGGCCGAGCTGGGCCGCGCCCAGTTGGCCGGGTTGCAACACATGGCCACCGGGGCGGCCGTCGCGCCGATCAGTGACCAGGTGCAGCGATACGACACGGAAATCGCCCGCTACAAGCAGGAGAAGGAGGAGATCAAGGCGCGCGCCCAGGCGCACGAAAAGAACTACGATACGCTGAACTTTAGAGACGATCAGTTTGATTTGTCCGATGCGACACTCTCCATTGCGCTGGGGATGCTGGCGGTGGTGGCGCTGACGGGCAAACACTGGCTGCTCGTCTTCGCCTGGGTGATGGGCGGGTTCGGTTGCGTCATGGGCATCGCCGGGTTCATCGGCCTGACCTTCCATCCGGAGTGGCTGGTCAAATTCCTGTCTTGAAGCCCAATTAACCGGTTGCATTCACGAGCCGCCGTGTTACAAACGTCGCCCCGCGCCGGATGTCCCGGCGCGGCTGGAACCCTGTTTTTTACTTTATGTCACAACACCGAAGTCTGCGGGCCGCTTCCACACTGGGCGCCAAACGGAACGTTTTGAAACGCTTCGAACGCGTCGAAATCCTCAAAAAAGCCGGCCACTGGAAAACCGGCGACCGGGTCATTGGCCTGCGCAAAACCAAAGCGACGGTCTAGGTTAATGCGGAATGTGGAGTGCGGAGCGCGGAATGCGGGACCAACTCCGCGGTGCCCCGAACCGGCCTTTTCATTCCGCACTCCACATTCCACATTCCGCATTCAGATGGTTCGGCTCCAAAAATTTCTCGCCGACGCCGGCGTGGCCTCGCGGCGGGCCAGCGAACAAATCATCCTGGCCGGCCGGGTCGAGGTCAACGGCCGGCCGGCGGGGGAACTGGGCACGAAAGTGGACCCGGCGCGCGACCGCGTGACGGTGGATGGGCGCCCGCTCAAAGCCAGACGCAAGCTTTACCTCGCTGTCCACAAACCGCCGGGGTGGCTCTGCACGCGGAGCGACCCGGTGCAGCGCCGCACGCTGGGCGGGTTGCTGCCCCGGGAGTGGGACAACCTTTATCCGGTGGGCCGGCTGGATTTCCAGAGCGAGGGGTTGATTTTCGTGACCAACGACGGCGATTTCGCGCTCAAGCTGACCCATCCGCGTTATGGCGTCCGCAAGATTTACCGCGTCACGGTGGCCGGAGTCGTGGAGCGGGAGCAACTGGCGCGCATGACGGCCGGGGTGGTGCACGACGGGGAAAAACTGCGCGCCGACAAGGCCCGTGTGCTGGCGGCAAAAAACAATCACAGCGTCCTGGAACTGGAATTGACCGAGGGCAAAAACCGCGAGGTGCGGCGGCTGATGGCAGTCCTCGGTCTGGAGGTCGAGCGGTTGCAACGCACACAGATCGGCCCCATCAAGCTCGGCGAACTGCCCGCCGGCAAATGGCGGACATTGACAGAACCGGAGATTAAATCTCTAATGCCGAAGATATGAAAACCAATTGCTCGTGGGTCCTCGCCGTGTTGCTCGTGACGGGTTTCTCAGCCCAGCAGGTTTTGTCGGATGTGCCCCCGCCGGCCGGGTCCACTCCGAAGGCCGCCCAAAAAAAGAAAGCTTCCGCGGAAAAGAAAAAGTCCCCCGCCGCCGCCCCCGCCGCTCCCGGTGCGCCGCAAACCGCCGTGGTGAAGCAGGACCGGGTGAACGTGCGCGGCCAGGCCGCCCAGACCAGCGAAGTCATCACCCAGCTTCGCAAGGGCGAATCGGTGACGATCCTCCAGGAAATCACGCTCGCCAAAACCAAGAGCGGCGAATCCGCGCATTGGGCGAAAATTCTCCTGCCTGGCAACACGCCGGTCTGGGTCAATGCCGCCTTCGTGGATGCCGAAAAGAAAACGGTCACCTCCGCCAAACTTAACGTGCGCGCCGGGCCGGGTGAAAATTTCAGCGTCATCGGGCAATTGGCGCGCGGCGACGCCGTGAAAGAGATCCGCAAGGTGGAAGGCTGGATTGAAATTGAACCGCCGCCCAACACCTACGCATTTGTGGCGGCTGATTTATTGGAGAAATCCGGGGCCCTGGCCTCGGTCACGCCCGCTCCGCCGGCGCCCGAACCGGCCAAACCGGAAGCGTTCGTTCCGCCACCGCTTGCTCCCGAACCGGCCAAACCGGAGCCGGCGCCCGCCACTCCGCCACCGGCCCCGGCAGCCCCGGCGGTCACCGAAAATCCCGCGCCGCCTCCAGCACCGGAACCGTCCCCCGCGCCCGCGCCCGCGACGAAAGCGCCGTTCAAAATATACATGTCGCCGCGCCTCATGAGCCAGTTGCCGCCGCCCCCGGCCGTGGCACCGCCGGCCGCCGCGCCCAAAGAACCGTTGCCCAAGCGCGTGGTTCGCCGCGAAGGGATCGTGCGCGTCACCGTGAGCATTCAAGCGCCCACCTTGTACGCTTTGGAAAACGCGGAGACGGGCGCGCTGCTGGATTATCTCTACTCGCCCAACGCCACGATCAAGTTCAAGGACCTGTACGGCTTGCGGATTGTCGTCACCGGCGAGGAGTATATTGACGACCGCTGGCCCAAAACGCCCGTCATCAAAGTCGAAACGCTGCAGGTGGTGCAGTAATGCCGCCGGACAATCTCATTGACGGCCGCGCAATTGCCGAACAAATCCACGGCGAAACCGCCGGGCGGATCGCCGGACTCAAAGCGCGCGGGCTTCAGCCGGGACTGGCCTTTGTGCGGGTCGGCGAAGACCCGGCCTCCAAAGTTTACGTCGGGATGAAGGAACGTCTGAGTGCGCGCCTGGGGATTTGGTCGTTGACGCACGTTCTGCCGGAGAAAACGCCCGAAACCGAACTGCTCGGCCTCATCGCGCTGCTCAACGCCGATTCCCGCGTGCACGGCATCCTGGTGCAGTCGCCCCTGCCGCCGCAGATCAACACCGCCATGATTTTCGCCGCCGTCTCGCCCCACAAGGACGTGGACGGCTTCCACCCGCTCAACGCGGGCAAGCTCATGCTCGGCGACACGACCGGTTTTGTGCCGTGCACGCCGGCGGGCGTTCACGAACTGTTGATCCGCACGCAGGTGAACGTGGAAGGCGCGGACGTCGTGGTGTTGGGCCGCGGCAACATCGTGGGCAAACCCATGGCGGCGATTTTAATGCAGAAAGCCCGGCACGCCAACGCGACGGTGACGTTGTGCCATTCGCGCACGCGCGACGCGGCGGCCCATTGCCGTCGGGCGGACGTGCTTATCGCGGCGATGGGCGTGGCGGAATTTCTGAAGGCCGACATGGTGAAGCCGGGGGCGGTGGTCATTGACGTGGGGGTCAACCGCGTCAGCGATCCGTCGGCCAAAAACGGCTACCGGCTGGTGGGCGACGTGGATTTCGCGCGCGTCCAGCCCATCGCCGGAAAAATCACGCCCAACCCCGGCGGCGTCGGGCCGATGACCGTGGCGATGCTGATGCACAACACCGTGCGCGCGGCGGAACTGCTGGCGTCGGGCAAACCTTAAAACCTTTTACGCGGAGCTTTTTATGAATCCGACCCGCATTCTGCCGGACCTGCAATGTTCGTTGCTGTGCGAAGACGTGCGCCAGGAGGCCAGCGGCAATTTCATCCTCATCGGCGTCATCGGGCTGGTGCGCGTGCCGCAAGTGCCGGTCACGGCCTTCAAGCTGTGCATCTTCGACCGCTGGACGGCGGGCGTGGGCACGTTCAACGAGAGCGTGCGCCTGATTGCGCCGGACCAGACGACGGTGCTGCGCCAGGGCAAGGTGAAGTTCACCTTGCAGGACGCCTCGCAGCACGCGACCAATGTGACAATCTTCGCGCAACTGGAGTTCCGGGCGGCCGGTGTTTACTTCGTGGAAGTGCTGGTGGACGACGTGATGAAACTGCGCTTTCCGCTGCCCGTGATGGTCGTGACGCCTCCGCCAGGCGCAGCTCCGCCGGTCAAGCCTGCGCAGCAGGAGTAGCTGCGGCCGCGAAATACTGGTTTCGCGTCTGCGCCGTGAACGCGCACGGCCCCGGCCCGTGGAGCAACCCGGCCAGCGCGCGGGTGAAGTGAGGTCAAAAACTCGATTGCGCCGGTGCGAAAGCGCCGGAGGACCGCCGCAGTCCAAGACGCTGGCGCGTTTTCTTGCGACCCTCGAAATGCGCGAAGCGTCCTGGAGTGCGCCAGTCCTCTGGCGCTTTCAAAAGGAAGCTGGAGTGGGAATTGGTTGTGATGCACGTTTCGCGGCTGCCGCGGTATGGGACAAACCGCGCTCCGTGAAGTCGGGAGTGAAATACTGGTTTCCGGTCGGGCTTCTTCGAGCGTTCGCACCGGGGTTGTCTCAGAAAAACGAGCCGAACACGGACGGGATTTCTTTGACGACCACGCGCAGGCTGAGATTGCGCTGGCGCAATTCAGCGTCGAGTTGCGCGTCTGCATCCGGGAGACTTTCAAGAACGCGCCGCACTTCCGGCTCGTGCCGGGCAAAGCGTTCGGCGTGGGGATGGCGCGGGTCGCGCCAGTGGCGCAGAAGGCGTTCGCGAAATTCAGGAACGCGCCAGACCAGCCGGCCGTATTCCAGTTTGGCATATTCCTGAAAATGGATGCCGTTGATGAACACGGCGCCAATTTAACATGTTTGTTCAGGGGAGCAAACCGATACGCCTGGCCCACTCTGCATGGGAGCGATCTCGCGCTTCGTTGCGCTGGAGCTTTGGCGCAAGGAGATCGGCAGGCGCCGGCACGGTGAGCCGCAGCCGGCTGATTTGCCGGGTGCTCGCGCGTTGTTCCCAACCCGCAGGCAGGCTTTTCAAAACTGTGTTTGGCATCAAATTGACGTGCCAACCGTGCGCGCGCTCGAATTCACTTCCAATCAACGCCTCGTAACAATGCGTCGCCACTTCCTCGCTGTCCGTCACCGGGTCAACGTCCATGCTGGCTTCGGGAAGTTCCGCGTTCAACGCGCGATCATGCGCGTGCCAAAGCAACGCCGCTGAGCCGATGAGCGTCATGTTGCCCGGCGACTTCAATGAGCCGCCAAGCTCTTGCAACCAATCGGCGACTTGCCTGCCGCTTCGCAGTTCGCGCAATGGCACGGTATCAACCTTTCTGCGCTTCCTTCGCCCAGGTGTCCTTCAACGTAATCGTCCGATTGAAAAACAGCTTGCCAGTTGCGCTGTCCCTATCGAGCGCGAAGTAGGCGAGCCGCTCGAATTGATAGCGGTGCTCCGCACTGGCACCTTTCAAAGAGGGTTCACACTTGGCGATGACGACTTCGAGTGAGTGCGGGTTGAGAAAGTTTTTGAAATCGCCGCCCGCGTCCGGCTCGGGGACGGTGAAAAGGCGGTCGTAGAGGCGCACTTCGGCGTCCACCGCGTGCGCGGCGCTGACCCAGTGGATGGTGCCTTTGACTTTGCGTCCCGCTGTCGCGCCGCCGGTTTTGCTGTCGAGGTCGGCGGTGCAGCGCAACTCGACGATTTTGCCGGAGGCGTCTTTGACCACTTCGTCGCACTTGATGACGTAGGCGTATTTCAGGCGCACTTCACCGCCGGGTTTGAGCCGGAAATATTTCGGCGGCGGCGTTTCCATGAAATCGTCGCGTTCGATGTAAAGTTCGCGGCTGAACGGAATTTTCCGTTTGCCCGCGCTCTCGTCTTCGGGGTTGTTGACCGCATCGAGTTCCTCGACCTTGCCTTCGGGGAAATTCGTGATGACCACTCTGAGCGGGCGCAGCACGGCCAGACGGCGGAGCGCGCGCCGGTTCAGGTCTTCGCGGATGGCGTGCTCCAGCACGGCCACGTCGGTCAGGCCGTTGTATTTCGTGATGCCGATGTGGTAGGCGAAGGCGCGCAAGGCTTCCGCCGTGACGCC
Organism: uncultured Verrucomicrobiota bacterium; assembly: GCA_964539075.1. Lineage (GTDB taxonomy): Bacteria > Verrucomicrobiota > Verrucomicrobiia > Limisphaerales > CAZIFU01 > CAZIFU01. The sequence goes on from CAZIFU010000213.1 coordinate 61,822, forward strand.
GCGGCGGCGAAGACCGGAAATCGTCGGCAGACGCGGATCGTCCCAGCCGCAGACGAGGCCTTCGTTGACGAGCTGCATGAGCTTGCGCTTGCTCATCACGGTGTAGCCCAGACTCAGGCGGGCGAACTCGTATTGGTGGGGCAGGGGACGCGGCAGTTCGAGGCTCTGGAGAATCCAATCGTAAAGCGGCCGGTGGACCTCGAACTCGAGCGTGCAGATCGAGTGCGTGATGCCTTCGATGTAGTCGCTCAGGCAGTGGGCGAAGTCATACATCGGATAGATACACCATTGGCCCCCGGTGTGATGGTGCCCGGCGTGGCGGATGCGGTACAGCACCGGGTCGCGCAGCCAGATGTTTGGCGATGCCATGTCAATCTTCGCGCGCAGTGTGCGGGCGCCATCGGGGAACCCGCCATTCTTCATCCGGGTGAACAGGTCGAGGTTTTCTTCGACGCTGCGATTGCGAAACGGAGAATCTTTTCCCGGCCGGTCGGGCGCGCCACGATAAGCATCCGTGTCGGCGGGTGACAAATCACAAACGTAGGCCATGCCTTTTTTGATGAGCGCGACGGCGTATTCGTAAAGTTGATCGAAATAATCGGAGGCGTAAAACGCCTCGAGGGTTTCGGGTCTGGGGTCTTGGGTCTCGGATTTCGGGACAACGGCGGCGAAGTGGAAGTCTTTTTTGCCGTTCACGGTCTGCGCATCGGGCGTTTTCCCCTTCGGTTTGAGGCCCAGTCTGTCATCAGCCCAGCCGCGGATGAGCCAGTTCACATCTTCGACGATGGAGTCCACGTATTCGACCTCTTCCTTGGTCGGATTGGTGTCGTCCATGCGGAGGTTGCAGGTGCCGTTGAACTCGCGCGCGATGCCGAAGTTCAGGCAGATGCTCTTGGCGTGGCCGATGTGGAGGTAGCCATTGGGTTCCGGCGGGAAGCGCGTGCGGATTTTCTGATATCGGCCTTCGTTGATGTGCGCCGCGACGATATCGCGGATGAAATCCGACGGCGCAGGGGCGGTCGCGTTGGCGGCGGGTTCGTTGGTTGGCATGGGAGGTGGCGTGTGGGCGGGCAACGGGCAAAAAGACAGGTTCGGAAAAAATGCGTGTCACCAGGGGCAGCCAGTGACGCAACCGCTTTCCGATTAGTGGGTGGAACAGCCAATTTTTCCGATGGCGAAAACAAAGGACGCTCCGCCGACAATCAAAAGCCACGGGGAGCCTTTGACGGCCAGTAAAAGGCCAAAGCCAAGGACCAATCCCATGCCCAGCCACGCCGCACACGCATAAACAAGGTTCATGGCGACAGATCATACTGGAAGGCGGCGGCTTTTCAAGCCCACAACCATCGCCTCACTCGCTCCGGGTGGATCTCAGCTTTTGTGGAGTTGTGGCTCCGATTTCATTAACACCCTGCTTTAGCGGGGTGTTAAGCGAAGCCAAGCCCCTTCAACCGCTTTATCCGAATATTTCACAAACTTCGTAGCCGCCGACGTGAGGAGGCGGATTCGGCGGGGGTTTGCAAAGGTCCGCCTCCTCACGTCGGCGGCTACAGGCTGACGCGGTTTTATGTGGCAGGGGCAGCCACAATCACCCTGCTAAAGCAGGGCGTTAATGAAAGGGCTGCAAACACAGAATGTTCGAATCAAAGGAGAACGGCCTGCCGAAGCGATTTTTGCTGTTTCAAAATCCGGGTTTGCCAAACACTCCAGAGTAATGGGAAGAAACACGCGGCATGATTAACATGTTCACGAGGATGGCTTGTCGTGAAAGGATGCGGCCCGGTTTGGGATTGGCCCTGGCCGCCGTGCTCCTGACGGGTTGCCAGTCCGTGGGCTATTATGGACAGGCCATCCACGGGCAGTTCGAGATTTTTGCCGGCCGGCGGGCGATTTCTGAACTGCTGGCCGACCCGCAAACGCCAGCGGCGCTGCGCGAGAAACTTCAACTCGTCCTCGATCTGCGCGCCTTCGCCGAAAAGGAACTCCGACTGCCCGCCAACGGCCATTACCTGCGTTATGTGGAACTGAACCGCCGCTACGTGGTCTGGAGCGTCCATGCCGCGCCGGAATTTTCACTCGCCCCGAAAACCTGGTGGTATCCGGTCGTCGGCAGCCTCAAGTATCGCGGCTATTTTTCCGAACCGGCGGCCCGCCGCTATGCGGCGTCGCTGGCGGGGAAGGGTGACGACGTTTTTGTCGAAGGCGTGGAAGCCTATTCGACGCTGGGCTGGTTTCGCGATCCGGTGTTGAGCACGTTCATCCATCACCAGGGCCCCGGCCTGGCGGAAGTCATTTTTCATGAGCTGGCACATCAACGGGTGTTTGTCGGCGGCGACACGGACTTTGATGAAGCCTTCGCGACCGCGGTGGCGGAGGAGGGGTTGCGCCGCTGGCTGCGGGCGGCCAACGATCCGGCGGCCCTGGAAAAATACGAGGCCGGGCGCCGGCGCAACGATCAATTCGTCCAGTTGATCATGAGCGCCCGCCGGCAATTGGAAGTCCTCTATGGCGAACAAAAGGGCGGTGGCGACGCGGGAAAAGGGCGCGGTCCGCACGCTTCCGCGGAGGTCATGAGGCAGCAAAAGGAACGGGTCATCGCCGGATTGCGACGCGATTATAAGCAACTGAAAGCGCAATGGGGCGGCTATGCGGGCTACGACGATTGGTTCGCGCAACCGTTGAACAACGCCCAACAATCGTTGAACAACGCCCAGCTCAACACGGTGGCGACGTATTACGATCTGGTGCCGGCCTTTGACTCGCTCTTGCGTGCGAACGACGGCGACCTCGAAAAGTTCTATCGGGAAGTCCGCAAGCTGGCGAAATTATCCAAAGAGGAACGGCACCGTCGGCTGCAAGGTTCGATGCCGGCGCGCTGAAGGCGCCTGCTCGATTTGGCCGGCTTGTGCCCCCCGGGTCCCGGAGCGCGGCTGCCCCCGATTGCAACCGGACGAAAAAATGTTACATGTGTAACACTTTTTTATCACCTCTGCGGGCGCCGTTTTGGCAAATCTTTTTCTTTGACTTCGATTTTTACGCCGTGGATTCTTCTCCCAGTCACCCGTCAACCCGATGCACTGGAGCAAGCCTATGAACAACTCATTATCCCGCCGCCAATTCATCAGCAGAACCGGCGCGACCACCCTCGGCCTGGGCCTCGCCATCGGCCCGCGCGCCTTCGCCCGGAGCCAGGGCGCGAACGGCAAACTCGTCCTCGGCCTCATCGGCTGCGGTGGCATGGGTCGGGCGAACATGAACCATTTCATGAAGCTCGACGGCGTGGAGATCGCCGCCGTGTGCGACGTGGACGCCAAACACGTCGAGGACGCCGTGCAAGACGTCACCAAAGCCGGCCGGCGCGAGCCGCGGAGATATTCCGACTTCCGCCGGTTGCTGGAGCAAAAAGACGTTGACGCCGTGATCATCGCCACGCCGGACCATTGGCACGCGCTTCCGTTCATCGCCGCGTGCGAGGCGGACAAGGACATTTATTGCGAGAAGCCGATTTCGCACAGCTTCGTCGAAGCCAGGGCGATGCTGGCCGCCGCGCAACACTTCAAGCGCGTCGTGCAAATCGGCACCTGGCAGCGCAGCGTGCCACATTTTCAGCAGGCCATTGACTTCGTGCACTCCGGCAAGCTGGGCGAGATCAACATGTGCCGCGCGTGGTTTGTCAACCCGATGGGCGGCTGGCTCAAAAGCATCGGCCACGAAAGCCCGCAAGCGCCGCCCGCCGGCCTCGACTGGGATTTCTGGCTCGGCCCGGCGCCCCGGCATGGCTACACACCCAACCGCTGCCACTTCAACTGGCGCTGGTTCTACGATTACGGCGGCGGCCTGATGACCGACTGGGGCGTGCACATGATTGACATTGTCCTGCTCGGCATGAACCAGAGCGACCCGCTCACCGTGCAATCGGTGGGCGGCCGGTTCGTGCTCGACGACGACCGCGACACGCCCGACACGATGCAGACGACCTATCGTTTCCCCAAGTGGGTGATGAACTGGGAGGTCCGCTTCAACAACGGCCGCGGCCCCGACGGCGGGCGCGGGCACGGCGCGGAATTCATCGGCACCAAAGGCACGCTCATCGTGGACCGGACCGATTACCAGTGGTTCCCGGAGAAACCGGAGCACGAAGGCCCGCCTCCGCCGGTCAAGGCGGAGAGCACGCACTGGCAAAATTTCCTCGATTGCGTGAAGACGCGCCAGACGCCGCGTTCGGGCATCGCGTCCATGGCCAAGACCACGATGCTCTGTCACCTCGGCAACATCGCGTATCAAAGCGACCGCACCATCCGCTGGGACGCGCAGAAGCAGGACATCGCCAACCGCGAGGAGGCCAAACACTGCACCGCCTACGAGCGCCCGTATCGCGCGCCGTGGAAATTGAAGAAATACGCTGCGTGAAGTGGGAGATTCAGTACCGCCCCTCACCCTGTCCCTCTCCCCATCCGATGGGGAGAGGGGGTTGCTCCAGGCATCTGATGCGGGCACGCGCCCGACTGAAAGTGGTCCGGCGAGTTCTAAGTTTCTCCCTCTCCCCGTCCGACGGGGAGAGGGTTGGGGTGAGGGGTGGGTTCGATAACCTGGACGCGCCAAAGTAGAACTTAGGTTTGCCCGCCAAGACTCGCTTCTGGTATCCTGTGCCGATGATGAAACCCATCCTTTGCACCGTGACACTGGCGGCGGGGTTGTCGGTCTGCACGGTTTTCGCCGGGGACAACTGGCCGCAGTTTCGCGGCCCGGAGGCCAACGGCCTCTCGGACGCCAAGGGGCTGCCGCTCAAGTGGAGTGAGTCCCGCCAAGGCGGGATGAAATGGAAAACCCCGGTCCCCGGCAAGGCCTGGTCGTCGCCCGTCATCTGGGGCGAGCAGATCTGGTTGAGCAATTCCACCGAGGACGGCACGCGCCTGTCCGCGCTGTGCGTGGACCGCGACACGGGAAAAATTCTGCACAACCTCAAGCTGTTCGACGTGCCGGCGCCGCAATACTGCCATCCGTTCAACAGCTACGGCTCGCCGACGCCGGTCATCGAGGAGGGCCGCGTCTATATCACTTTCGGCGCGGCGGGCACGGCCTGCCTCGACACGAAGACCGCCAAGGTGCTTTGGGAGCGGCGTGATTTGAAGTGCTATCACTACCGCGGGCCAGGTTCGTCGCCCATTATCTTGGGCGATTTGCTGATCATGAATTTCGACGGGAGCGATTTTCAATATGTCGTGGCGCTCGACAAGAACACGGGCCAGACCGTCTGGAAGACTGACCGCTCGGTTGACTTCCAGGACCTGGAACCGAACGGCAAGCCGGTTCGCGACGGAGATTTTCGCAAGGGTTTTTCCACGCCGACGATCGCGATGTTCGATGGCAAGCCGATGCTGATCAGCACCGGTTCGAAGGCCACGTATGCGTATGACCCCAAAGACGGCAAGGAACTCTGGCGCGTCGAGGACCACCGTTTTCATTCCGGCAGCGTGCGTCCGGTGGCCGGGAACGGTTTCGTTTACGCCTGCACCGGGCTGGCGAAGGGCGAGTTGTGGGCGGTGCGTCCCGACGGCCAGGGCGTCGTGACGGACACGCACGTGGCGTGGAAGGTGAAACGCAACGTGCCCACGCGGCCGTCGCCGCTGCTCGTGGGCGACCTGCTGTTCATCGTGGATGACGGCGGCATCGCCAGTTGCCTTGACGCAAAGACCGGCGAACAAATCTGGAATGAGCGCGTGGGCGGGGATTATTCAGCGTCGCCCGTGAATGCCGGGGGGCGCATTTATTTTTTCAACGAACAAGGCAAGGGCACCGTGATCGAAGCGGGCCGGCAGTTCAAGGTGCTGGCGGAAAACCAGCTTGAAGCCAGCTTCATGGCCTCGCCCGCCATTGCCGGCAGGGCGTTGTTCCTCCGCAGCAAGACGCACCTCTACCGGATCGAGGAGTAATGGAGGTTTAACCTTCACTTTTGGAGGGACGAGCTGCGCGCGACCGGGAATTACTCCGTCCCGATCAGGGACTCGTGTCACCCGGCCCTCCGGTTTGCAACGCACCGGTGATTTTTGAAATCCACCACGCATCAACTTATCCATGCGGCAAAGGCGCTGTGTGCTGAAGTGCAGCGGATGAAGTTTGTCCCGCCCGTCACCCACGTTTACAATCCGCTCGACTACGCCTGGGCGGCGCACGCGGCGTATTTGCGGAAGTTCGGGAACAGCCACAAGCGCGTCGTCTTTCTCGGCATGAATCCCGGCCCGTTCGGGATGTCGCAAACCGGCGTGCCGTTCGGTGAAGTGACCGCCGTGCGCGACTGGCTGAAGATCGCGGCGCCCGTTCGCAGACCGAAGCGTGAACATCCGGCGCGACCCATCGAAGGCTTCGCCTGCCGGCGTTCGGAGGTCAGCGGGCGGCGGCTTTGGGGGCTTTTCGCCGCGCGCTTCGGCGAACCGGAGAATTTTTTCGCGGAGCACTTCGTGGCGAACTATTGCCCGCTGACATTTCTGGAGGAGAGCGGTCGCAACCGCACGCCGGACAAATTGCCGGCAGTCGAAATCACCCCTTTGTTTTTCGCGTGCGACCGGCATTTGCGCGAAGTCATCGCAGTTCTCCAGCCGGAATGGCTGGTCGGCATCGGCGATTTTGCGACGAAGCGGGCGCGACAGGTTTTTGCCGGCACGCCGCTGAAGATCGCCCAGGTGCTGCATCCCAGCCCGGCCAGCCCGGCGGCCAATCGCGACTGGGCGGGCACGGCCACCACGCAGTTGCGGCGTCTGGGCGTCTGGTGAGCCTCACCGCTTCCCCCCGCGCCGGTTCATCGAGAGAATGCTCGCGCCGTGCGAAATGATGCCGCTGCCGCCGATGATGACACGGCGCACCGGCAGACCGGTCGCCGGGTCCACCTTCAAGGGCGGGTCGCTCATTTTCTGCACCATCTCGAAGCGGCGCGGCCGCACGCCCGCTTTGTCGGGAATGGTTTCGTAAATGTAAGTCGCCATGGTGATTGATCCATTTGATTCTATGAGCCGGCGAAGCTGTGGGGAAGAAATATGTGACGCCGGAAAGGAGCGTGGCTGGCCAGAGTCCGTCTCAAAACTCTCGGAGGGACGAGCTACGCGAGTCCCGCTTTTTCACTCGTTTTCGACGTCGACGGACTCGCGTAGCTCGTCCCTCCGAAAGGGAGGAGTTTTGCGACAGTCTCTCCACAGCCTCGCTCCTGTGCTGGCGGCCCCGGGCGCCGTGGAACACTTACGCGGCGAGGGAGTGCGGCGCCGCAGCTTCGTTTTGCGGCGCGTGGGCGGCAGCGAGGTCCACCGTCGCGGGCGGAGCTTCCCCGGCCTGCTCACTTTCGGTGAGCGCCGCGTGGATGAAGGCCAGGTAGGTTGCCAGGATGCCAACGACTCCCAGGATGATTAAGATTTCAGGGATCCCGATCATATTTTTTCCAGTGACTTGTTTACACCACTCACGTTTCCCGCCGGGCGATCCGGCCGGTCGTATTGTTGGGTAAACTTAAAGCCGGTTTCAGGCTTTGCAAAATCTGGCAAATCCTCACCTTTTTTTGCGCTCCGCTGACCAACCGTTTTGCTCGATGAAAACCGTGAGCCGCAAGCGCCTTGGTTTGCCGTCCGGTTTCGGTCAACTTTGAGCCGTGCCCGTTTTTCATGATTGCCAGCGTTGCGCGGCCTGTTGCCGCTGGCCGGGGGAAGTGCGCTTGGCGGAGGGCGAAGTGGCGCGCCTGGCGGCTTTCAAGGGATTGGGCGAAGTCGCCTTCATTCAGCAATACACGCGGCTGACCGCCGACCGGCGCGGTCTGGCGCTGGCGGAGAAGGCCAATGGCGAGTGCACTTTTCTGGAGGGCATGGACTGCGCCGTGCAGCCGGTCAAACCGCAGCAGTGCCGCGAATTTCCCAACCTGTGGAATTTTCCCGGCTTCGAAAAAATCTGCCAGGCGATCCCGCGACAGGTCGGCGACGAGGAATTCCAACGGTTGATGGCCCCGGCCACGGGCAGGACGTCCGTTTTCAGTCCGAGTGCGACCCGAAGTTGATGGGCGAGACGGTTTGTCAAGGCCGGCCTCGGTGGCCCTCGGCGGGGCGAGACTCCGTCGAGCCGGGTCCGTTCTGTGCCGACACGGCTCGACGGCTCCGAAAGCTTTCGCGAGTTCAGTCTCGCCCCGCCTTGTGAGCTCCGGGCCATTACTTCGGGACCGCACGCTTTCCATTCAGCCGGGTTGCAATGCGCGGGCGAAGCCACTACCATCTCGCGCGTGAAATTCCAAATGAAAGCTGGTGCCGCGGCCCTCAGCGCCGGGGTTTGTGGCGTTTTGATTCTGGCGGGCGCGGCGGCCACCGCCGCCGAAGCGAAAAGCGGTCCGGGCCTTAAACTGTTGGCCGAAGGATTCACCTC
>CAZIFU010000214.1:0-16563 GCA_964539075.1 uncultured Verrucomicrobiota bacterium
GCACTCTCCCGTCATGGCGCGCAAGTTGAGAGTCGAATATCCCGGCGCGATTTATCACGTCATGAATCGCGGGGACCGGCGTGAGCCGATCTTCAAAGACAACGCGGATCGCCAGCGCTTTGTTGAGACGCTGGGCGAGGCGTGCGTCAAGACGGGCTGGCAGGCTCACGCCTACGTCCTCATGCCGAATCATTTTCATCTGGTGATCGAGACGCCGCAGCCCAATCTGGTCGCGGGGATGAAATGGTTTCTGGGCACCTACACCAGCCGTTTCAACCGGCGGCACAAGCTGTTCGGCCATCTGTTCTCCGGTCGCTACAAGTCGCTGATCGTGGATGGCTCGGGCAGCGGCTATCTCAAGAGCGTTTGCGATTACGTCCATCTAAATCCCGCGCGGGCGAAGCTGGTGGCGGTGGACGCGCCCTTGAAGAGTTTTGCGTGGAGCAGTTGGCCGTCGTATTTGCTGGCGCCGTCGAAGCGTCCGGCGTGGTTGCGGGTGGATCGGGTGTTGGGCGAGTGGAGCATCCCCAAGGACAGTCCGGCGGGGCGGCAACGGCTGGAGCAGGCGTTGGAGGCGCGGCGCGGGGCGGAGGAGGGCGAGGAGTTCAAACCGATCCGGCGCGGGTGGTGTCTGGGCGAGGAGGCGTTTCGGAAGGAGTTGCTGGCGGAGATGAGCGAGCGGCTGGGCGCGGAGCATTACGGCGAGGAACGGACGGAGACGGCGGAAGCGCGGGCGGAAGAAATCATCGCGGAGGAGTTGAAGCGGCGGCGGTGGAGCGAGGCCGACCTCAAGACGCGGCCCAAGGGGGATGCGGCAAAAGTGGCCCTGGCGGCGCGCTTGCGGGCGGAGACGACGATGACGGTGGGATGGATCGCGGAGCGTCTGGGCATGGGCACGCGTGGGCATCTGAACCACCTGCTGTATCGGCGGAGGAAGACGGGTGCGGAGTAGCCATTATCAAGAACTGACCCCAAATCCGTCGGCTGCTACGAGTTGGTTTTGAACAGCGCGTCCATTTTTCGGCGGACTGCTTCGCTCATTCGGATCAACGGCGGCCACGGCCTTTTGAATCCTTCTCCCGCGAGTTTGCGCGTGGCGTCTATACCCAGCTTTGTTCCGATTGCGATTTCAGACGTTGCATGGTCCAAAACATCGGCTGGCCCTTTTGTGAAAATGAACCGCGCAGCGTCCAGAAAGCAAATTCCTATCAGTCAGTTCAACCGTATCCGCTCTTCGCGTAAATTTTCCCGACCACGGCCAGGGCCGCCCGGGCTTCCTTCAGGCCGGGGACGGGCGCGCGCTTGAGCCGGATGTCCTCCGTGAACTCTGCAAGTTCGATCTTCCACGACTCGTCGCCACCCGGGTATTCCCAGACGGTGGTTTCCGGTGGCCCCATCTGCGGCAGCATCTTGTAATAGTGCAACCGCTCGACACCGTAGCTGCCGCCCAGGCCCTCGACATGCAGCTTGCCCAGCCGGCCGTAAAGCTCGAAGGAAAAAAGATTTTTCCACTCGGTGCAGCTTACGTGCAGCCACGCGGTCTGGCCCCTGGCGGTGCGCAGGCTCAGAAAGGCGTTGTCGTCCACCGGCATGTCCCAGAAATAAGTCGCGGCGTGGCCGTCCACGGCGGGAAAGTCACCCAGGAACCAGCCGGCCAGATCAATCAGGTGCACGCCCTGGTCCATCAACTCGCCGCCGCCCGACAGCTTGGGGTCGGCGCGCCATTCGCGGTCGTAGCCCGCGCGCCCGCCGTGGCCGTAGCGCGCGCGCAGGAACATCAATTCTCCCAGCGCGCCCGAATCAAAAATTTCCCGCGCCTTCAGCAAGGCCGGATGAAAGCGGTGATTGAAGCCGACGCGCACGCGAACGTTGTGCTCTCCCGAAAGCGCGATCAACTCCTCGATCTGGCGCGCCTGAATTCCGGCGGGCTTCTCGACCAGCACGTGTTTGCCGGCGCGGATGGCCGCGGCGGAAATTTCCGCCAGCGTGGCGTTGAGCGTGGCGACGACCACCGCCTCCACCTGCGGGTCCGCGACGGCCTGCCGAAAGTCAGCCAGCGCACGGCCGGACTTTGCGGTTTTCACCAACTCCTCGGCGCGGACGAGGTTCGTGTCGCACGCGACGGCCAGTTGCGATCCGGCGGGCAGCGCCGCCAGCCGCTTCTTTCCGACCAGCCCGCAGCCGATGATGGCGAAGTTCATTTTCTGTAGCGGCGGTATGTGACCGCCGGAAATCATTCTAGAGGTGGTTTCATAAGGTGGGGCGAGACTCTGTCGAGCCAATTCAACCCAACCCGGAAGCGGCTCGACGGAGTCTCGCCCCACCGTGGTTGGCCTTATAAAACCACTTTTAGCAACAGCGGTCACAGACCGCCGCGACGGCTTCTATTTGTCGCCCCAAGTTTTGCCGCGGTCCCTGGGGACGATGCGGCGCAGCGTGTAAATGTCACCGGCCAGGTCCGCCTTGAAATCCTCCAGGTGGTCCCACGGGTCCCACTGGGCGCTGAGCAGCTTGCCGGTGATGCCGTCGCTTTGCGCGGAGGCCAGGTACACGCACAACCCCGCGCCCAGGTCCAGCGGCGTGGCGGCGCCGGCGGCCCACTTCTGGTTCTTCGCGAAAAAATCCGCGCCGACTTTTTCCGGGCCGGCCTGCAACACTTCCTCCACGAACCGCGTCTTCAAGGCGCCCGGCGCCACGGCGTTGACGTCCACGCGGAACTCGCGAAGTTCCTCGGCCAGCGTTTCGGTCAGGCGCACCACGGCGGCCTTGGCGGCGGCGTAGGCGCTCAGGCGAGGCATCGGATTGGTCGCGCCGCCGCCGGAGAGGTTGATGATTTTGCCGTAGCGATTCCTTTTGAAATGGGGAATCACCTGGCGGCAGGCGAGCATGGTGCCGAACAAATTGATCTCGAGGGCGCGGACCCATTCGGCCCAATCCACTTCCTCGCACGGCCCCATCGGCCCGTAAACGCCGGCGTTGTTGACCAGCGCGTGCAACGTGCCGAATTCGGCAAGGGCACCCGTCAATAATGTTGCCACCTCGGCCGGCCGGGAAACGTCGCAGGAAAAGCCGCGCAGTTTCTGGTCCGGGGCCAGCCTGGGTTTCAGCGCCGCCACCACGCTTTCCACGTCCGCCGGATGGCGCGCGCAGAACGCGACGCTGGCGCCTTCCTGGAGAAATTTTTCGACCAGGGCACGGCCCAGCCCCTGGCTGCCGCCGGTGATGAGTGCGTTACGGCCTTCGAGTTTCATGCGCGTCCGACGGAAAGATGCTCGACGCCGGGGTGGTTTTTCAATTCCTTTTCCAGAAAACGATTGGCATCGAGGACAAGCGGCTGGCGCATGCCCCGCAGCAAATCGGGCCAGGCGGCCTGGCGGAACTCCGGCCATTCGGCGCACACCACGGCAGCCTCGGCGCCGGCCAGGGCGGTGGCCGGGGAATCCGCCAGGTTCACGGCGGAAAGTTCCGGCGGGAGTTTTTTGACGGCGGGATCGAACGCGGAGACCACCGCGCCGGCGGCGAGCAGTTGCTGGCACAACTCCACCGCCGCGCTGCGCCGGAGCGTGTCGGTGTTGGGTGTGTAGGTCAGGCCCAGGACGGCCACTGTTTTGCCCCGCAGATTTCCCAGGCGCGCCCGCAACCGGCGCCACGCCCAGCCGCGATGCTGGTCGTTGCTTTGCTTGATGGCGGGGATGACGGAGAGTGTTTCGCCGGTGTCCGCCGCAAGCCGCGTGAGCGTGACCACGTCGCGGGCGAGTGTGCCGCCGGCAAACGCGCCGCCGGGGCCGAGATAGGCGTTGGGGCCGATGCGCGCGTCGCTTTTGAGGCCGGCGGAAACTTCCTTCGCGTCCGCGCCGACCCGCTCGCACAGCCGGGCGATCTCGTTGATGAACGTGATGGAAACGGCGAGGAAGGAGTTGAGCGCGTGCTTGACCATCTCCGCGGACTCCGGGCGCATCCAGAGAATCTGCGCCGTGAACGGCTTGAACAATTGTTCGAGCAACGGCCTGTCCCGTTCATCGCGCACGCCCACCACGACGCGCCCGGCTTTCTCGAAGGCTTCGAGCGCGCGGCCCAGGCGGAGGTTTTCCGGCGAGCAAGCGAAGTGAAATTGTTTGAACTCGCCTTCCAGCCGGCGACAGGTGCCGGCGGGCAGTTGCGCGGAGAGGAGCACGAGCGCGCCGGCGGGCAGATGCGCCAGGCAGCGGCGCAGTCGCTCCAGAACAAATTCCACGTCCGATTCGTCGCGGTCATTGACCGGCGTGTCGTACGCCAGCCAGAGAACGTCGGCCTCCGCGCAGGCGGATTGGGCGTCGTCGGTGAACCGGAGTTTTTTCGCGGCGAGCCCGACGGCGATGAGTTCGTTGAGGCCCGGTTCGTGGAGCGGCGCCTGGCCCTGCTGGAGCCGGGCGATGGTGGGCGCATCGAAGTCGAGGCCGGTGACCTGGAAGTGGCGCGCGCAACACGCCGCCGTGACGCAACCGAGATGCCAGAGGCCTGCGACGGTGAGGTTCATCGCTTTTGGAGCACCCACTGGTTTTGTTGCAGCCATTCCAACGTGCGGAGGATGCCTTGCTGGATGGTGAGTTGTGTGTTCCAGCCGGCGGCCTGGATTTTTTTCGTGTCCAGGAAAATGAACGGGTTGTCGCCCACCCAACCGCGCGCGCCGCCGGTGTATTCGAGCCGCGGTTTGAGGCCGAGGTGGCGGCAGATGAAGCCGATGGAATCGCTGACCTGGACGTATTCGGGCGCGCCGAGATTGTAAACCTCCACGCGATGTTTTGCTTTCGACGCGGTGCCTTGGTCCATGACGTGGAGCATGGCCGCGAGGCAATCCTGGACGTAGAGGTAGGATTTGCGCTGCGTGCCGTCGCCGAGGACCTTGAGGCAGTCGGGGTGTTCGAGCAGTTGGCGGTAGAAATCAAGAACGTGACCGTGGGTGTATCGCTCGCCCAGGATCGAGACGAAGCGAAAGATGTAGCCCTCGAAGCCGAACCCTTCGCAGTAACAATGAATCATCCCTTCACCGGCCACCTTGGAGGCCGCGTAGAGTGAAGTCTGAATGGGAAAGGGCGCGTCTTCGGGCGTGGGAATGATGTCCGCCTCGCCATAGACCGAACCGGTGGAGGAGAAGGCGATGGTTTTGATGCCGTTGGCGCGCATCGCTTCGAGCACGTTAAACGTGGCGATGGTGTTTTGCTCCAAATCCTTTCTGGGATGTTCCAGGCCGAAGCGCACGTCGGCGTTGGCCGCGAGATGGAAAACGGTGTCACAGCCGGCCATCGCGGCGGTGAGCGCGGGCAGGTCGAGATTGTCGCCGCGCACCAGGCGGAAGGAGGGATGCTTCTCCGCCGCCTGGATGAATTCGGGCTGGCCCGTCGAAAAATTGTCCCAGCCGATGACCGTGCGGCCCGCTGCCAGAAGCCGGTCCACCAGACTGCTGCCGATGAAGCCGGCGGCGCCGGTCACGAAAATCTTTGTCATGCGATTGCCGCACAGAGTTGACCGCAGCCGCCGGTTTTTTGCAAGGTTTCCAGAAAGACTTCCGGCCGGCGCGTGTTGACCCGGGGAAAAAGCCTCCTGAGCGGTGCGTCCGGCGGCGGGCCAAAGTCTTTGGTGACCGATATGTAGTTGACGCTGAGCGGGGCCACACCCACATTGATCGAGCCAGATTCACTGCGACATGCGCGCCGAGCCATTGCCGAAGGTCAGTTTCATCATGCCGACCCGCAACGCGGCGGCGTTGGTGGGAAATTGCCTCAAGTCAATTCTCGGGCAGAATTATCCGCGCGACCGGATGGAAATTCTGATCTCCGATGGCGGCTCCACGGACGGCACGCGCGAAATCGCCCAAAAGCATGGCGCGCTCGTCATGGACGACGCCGGCAGCGACATGGAGGAGGCCAAACGGGTGGTGTTGCAAAAGGCCACCGGCGACTTCGTGGTGTTTGTGGACGCGGACAACGAATTCACCCACCCGGATTTTCTCCGGCTCGCAGTGGAAGCGTTGCGGAACAATCCGCAGGCGCTGGGCCTGGAAAGTTATTATCCGCCTTCACCCAAAATGTCTTCGTTCTGCGCCTACGTCACGCACCTGCTGCACATCAGCGACCCGATTGCGTGGCTCATGACGGTGAAGCCGAAACTGGTGGCGACGATGGGAGAAGTCGAGCGCTGGATCCTGCCGGCGGGCACTTGCGCCTACCCGCTCGGGGCAAACGGCTTTGTGTTTCGCAAGGCCGACCTCGACGCGGCACGCGCCGGCGAGCGGTTCCAGGACACGCACGTGGCGATGCACCTGATGCAGGCGGGCCAGCGGGAATGGTTGCGGCTGCGGGGGCGCGGCGTGCATCATTATTACGTGCAGGATTTGTGGCCGGGGTTTTTGCACAAGCGCCGCCGGGCCATTGCCCACTATTTCAACGTGCAACGCAAGACCGGCGTGAACTGGACCAAGGAAAAGCCGCGCGTGCCGGCGTGGCTGGCGTGCCTCTATGCGGTGACCGTGATCGGCCCCCTGTATCACACGGCGGTCGGACTCGTCCGTTCGCGTGACTGGCGCTGGTGCTGGCATATGCCGGCGTGTTTGGTTTCGGCGCTCGGCACGGTATGGGGCTGGCAGACGTTCCTGATCCATTCCAAGGACAGGCAGATGGTTTCCAAGCTTCAGCCAAAACAGGAATTGAAATCGTAATGGACTCGTGCCGGACGCCACGGCCGGGTGCCAAAGATTTCAATCACGGCTCAATTGTTCTTGTAATTGACCGCCGCTTTTGGGATGTCACTGCGACTAATGACCGACCATTTGAAAGCCTTGTCCGCTGTGCCCAGCCACCCCGAAGTCATCGTGCCGATGCAGACGCCCTTTGTGGACGAACGCGGTTCGATCATCCCGCTCGTCGAAGCAGCCATGACGAGCGCGCTGTTGATCCATTCCAAAATAGGGACCGTGCGGGCCAACCATTACCACAAGATCGACTGGCATTACTGTTACGTAATGTCCGGCGCGATTGATTATTATCACCGACCGCACGGCAGCAACGCCGCGCCGGAGTGCGTGCGCGTCAACGCCGGCCAGATTTTTTTCACGCCGCCGATGGTGGATCACGCGATGAAGTTTCCCGTGGACACCAGTTTCCTCACGCTGTCCCGCAACCCGCGCGACCAAAAAGCCTACGAAGCGGACACCGTCCGGATCGAACTGGTCAAGGCTTGAGCAACCACTTGCAATCAACTCCGGCAACCCAGGCTCTCAGTCATCAGCGCGACAACTGCCGGCTCTGCGGGCGGCGCCGGCTCTCGCAAGTGTTGTCCCTGGCGCCGACGCCGCCCGCCAATGCCTTTGTGCCGGCGGAGCAGCGCGAGGTTCCGCAGCCCTGCTTTCCGCTCGACCTCCATTTCTGCGAAGACTGCCGCCATCTGCAATTGCTCGAAGTGGTGGATCCGCGCGTGCTGTTTGAAAATTACGTCTACGTGTCCGGCACATCGCCGGCGTTCGTGGCGCACTTCGAAGCCTATGCCCGCGATTTGATGAATCGGTTTCGTCCGCCGCCGGGGAGCTTCGTGCTGGACATCGGCTCCAATGATGGGACGCTGCTGCGATTCGTTCAACAGGCCAGGATGCGGGTGCTCGGGGTGGACCCGGCGCGCAGCATCGCCGAAGCGGCGACCCAAGCGGGAATTGAAACCCAGGCCGCTTTTTTCACCCCGGCCCTGGCGCGGGAAATTCGCGCGCAGCACGGCCCGGCCAAAATCATCACCGCGAACAACGTCTTCGCCCACACTGACGATTTGCACGGCGTGGTGGAAGGCGTGCGGATGCTGCTTGCGCCGGACGGCGTTTTCGTTTTCGAAGTGTCGTACCTTGTGGATGTCTTTGAAAAGACCTTGTTCGACACGATCTACCACGAACACCTGGCGTATCACTCGGTCAAGCCTTTGATTCCCTTTTTCAAATCGCAGGGGATGGAACTGATCGAGGCGCTGCGCGTCAGCAGCCACGGCGGTTCCCTGCGCGGCATGGTCCAACTTGCGGGCGGCCCGCACCCGTCTGGCAGGTCGGTCGCCGAAGCAGTCGCTGGCGAGGAGCGGTTGCAGCTCGATCAGGCGGCGACGTTTCGCCGGTTTGGCGAGAACATCAATCAGTTGAAGGCGGACCTGGGCCGGCTGCTCAAGCGGCTGAAGGCCGAAGGCAAAAAGATCGCGGGCTTTGGCGCGCCCGCCAAGGCGACCACGCTGATGTATCATTTCGGCATTGATGGCTCGGTGGTGGATTTCATCATTGACGATAGTCCGTTGAAGCAGGGCCTTTACTCGCCGGGCTTTCATATTCCCGTGTTGCCGGCGGCGGCAATCGAAGAGCTTAAGCCGGACTATCTGCTTTTGCTTGCCTGGAATTTTGCCGAGTCCATTATGAAGAAGCATCAGGTTTATTTGCAGCGTGGCGGGCATTTTATCGTGCCGATCCCGAAGTTGGAAATTTACTGAGCGAGGCCAAGCATGTTGCCAACCGACATCGAAGAAATCGTCCAAAACGTGAAGGAGATCGCCCCGGCGTTCAGCGGCAAAAAAATTCTCCTGACCGGCGGGCGCGGGTTTCTGGGGCGCTATTTCACGCAGGTGTTCCTGCGCTTGAATGAATCGGTGCTGGAAAAACCGTGCGCGTTGATCGTGCTCGACAGCCTCATCACCGCGGGCAAGGACGGCAGCCGCGATCAGGAATATCCGCGTTGCCGGTTCGTGCAGCAGGACATCAGTGCGCCGCTGGACTTCAACGAGCCGGTGGATTTCATAATTCACGCCGCCGGCATCGCCAGTCCGTTTTACTACCGCGCGTATCCGCTCAAGACGCTGGAAGTGGCCACCACCGGCACCAAGCAAATGCTGGAAATCGCGCGCCAGCAGCGGGCGCGAATCGTGTTTTTCAGTTCCAGCGAAATTTACGGCGATCCCGACCCCAAACAGGTTCCCATCCAGGAAAGCTACCGCGGCAACGTCTCCTGCATGGGGCCGCGGGCCTGTTACGATGAGAGCAAGCGCCTGGGCGAAACGCTCTGTTACATTTACCACGAGTCCTTCGGCGTCTCGGTCAGCACGGTGCGGCCGTTCAACATCTATGGGCCGGGGATGCAGGAGAGCGATTACCGGGTGCTGCCGAATTTCGCCAGTCGCATCAAGGGCCGCCAGCCGCTGCACATCTACGGTTCGGGCGCGCAGACGCGGACTTTCTGCTACGTCACCGACGCGATTACCGGCTTCCTGCTCACGCTGGTGCGCGGCGTGCCCGGGGAAGCCTACAACATCGGCAATCCCGTGCCAGAAGTAAGCATGTTGGAACTGGCGCAGCGGATCGAAAAAGTGCTGGGCCGGAAAATTGAATACACGCTCTCCACTTATCCCGACAGCTACCCGGCGGATGAGCCGCAGCGCCGCTGCCCGGACATCCGCAAAGCCCGGCTGCAGTTGAAGTTCGACCCGCAGGTGGCCTTGGAGGAGGGGCTGAGGCGTTTTCTCTCGTGGACGGACGAGGGTTACACTGGCAAGCCGTAGGAGCTTGCCCGAACACTCGCTGCCGCCCAGTGCACACACCGACCGCCGCCAGAAATTGATTTCCCAACTCTCCAGATGAGCAACATGCCTTACGATCTGGCGGTGGCCTATCGGGTTTATTCGGGCATGTCCAGTTCCCCGCCGCCGATTTTCGCCGACAACAAATTCAAGATGGCCGAGCTGTGCTTGAATTCCTTCAAGGCCGCGCTCGGCGACCTGCGCGTCCGGGTTTATGCGCTGCTCGACAAATGCCCGCCGGTTTACGAAGAGTTGTTCAAACGCCTCTGGCCTGCGGAAGACCTGACCATCACGCACTACCCCGGCATCGGCAATCGTGGCACGCTCGCGAAACAAATTTACCTGCTGGGGGAGCAGACCGACGCGGAAATCGTTTACTTTGCCGAGGACGATTATTTTTATCTTCCTGGCCAATTCCCGTTGGCGGTGAATTTTATGCGGGAAAACGGCGATGTCCATTTTGTTTCTCCTTACGATCACTTGGACCATTATACGACCGAACTGCACGATGGTCCCACGGAAACCCGCGCCGTCGGCGGCAAAGAATGGAAACCGTCCCTCAGCACCACCGGCACGTTCTTGACCACGCGCGCCACGGTGCGCGAAAGCCAGCGGATCCTGCTGACCTTGACGCAGGGCAACACCGATCTGGGGATGTGGATGGCGCTGAAAAAACAGCGCGTGTTCAATCCGTTCAATGTGGTCCGCTGGCTGGTGCCGCACCGCTTCTGGGCAGGCAGCGTGCTTTTCGCGTGGTATTACTGCTGGCGGCAGATTTTGTTTGGCCGGCGATACACGCTTTGGATTCCCCGGCCTTCCATCGGCACGCACCTGGTCGCGGGTCTGGAAGCGCCAGGCATTGACTGGCAGAAGGAATTTCAATTACGCATTGCCAGCGGACCGCCGGCGGTTTGAAATCATCGTTCATCATGTCGGACAAGGTTCGATTTGGCATTATTGCCTGTTCGAGCGTCGCGCGGCGCCGCTTCCTGCCAGCCCTGCAAACCGCCGCGAACGCACGGCTGGAGCGCATTGGCAGTCGGGAGCCCGCCAAGGCGAAGGAATTTGCGCCCGCCTTTGGCTGCGCGAAAACCGGTTCGTATGAGGACGTGCTGGCCGATCCGGCGGTGGACGCGGTTTATATTTCCACGCCGGCCGGGCTGCACGAGGAATGGATCCGAAAAGCGGCGCAAGCACACAAACACATTCTGTGTGAAAAACCGGCGCTCTTGAGTTATCGCGCCGCCACGGAGCTGGTCCAGCGTTGCGCCGAAAATGGCGTGCGCCTGATGGAGGGCTACATGTTCAAATATCATCCACAGCACGCGCTGGTTCGCTCCCTGATCCAGGAGGACCACATCGGTTTGCCGCAAATTTTTAACGGCGAGTTCACCTTGCCGCGTCCGCCGGAAAATGATGTCCGGCTCAATCCTCAGCTTGGTGGCGGGGTTTTTCGCGACGCGGCGGGCTATCCGGTGGCCGCCACGCTCCATTTGCTGCCCTCCGTGCCGACTTCTGTTTACAATCAGATTATCATAGACCCGGAGAGCGGTGTGGACAAAACCGTCTCCATGATGATCCGCTTTTCCGGGGGCGAAACGGCGCAGGTCGTGGCCGCCTACGGTGTCCACTACCGCTCGAAGTACGTGCTGCTCGGCAGACTGGGAAGCCTCGCCGTTGAGCGCGCCTTTGCCGTGCCGCCGGACATGACCACGACCATCCGACTGGAAACCAAGGAAGGGGTGAAGGAATTTTCCGTCGAATCCGCCGACCAGTTCCGTTTGATGATCGAGGATTTTGCCGCGCAAGTCGCGGGACGCGCGCCGAAAAAGGATTTTGAAGGCGACCTGCTGCGACAACACCGGCTCATGGATGCCGCCTGGCGCTCACACGAAGAGCAACGGCCGGTTTCCTTGGCGGAATACTCCTGAGCCGGCCAGCCTAACCCATCCTCATGGCGCGGACCGAAGCTGGCTGGTGAGTTGCCATTGCGCAGTGTCGCGGATGCCGCGCTCGAAGGTGTGGGCCGGCGTCCAGCCCGGTTCCCTTTTAATCTGGGTCGCGGCGTTGGCAGAGCAGCACACGAGTGCGCCGGCTGCCTCCCGGCCGCGTGGGCCGCACGGTTTTCAATTGCTTTTGCTGCTTCCGTCTCCTCAAAATCCGCCATGCACTTGTGGACGCTTTTCCCGCTGATTTTGTTGGCCACCGTCGTCGCACTCAATTTGTCAGGCGCCGAAGCCTTGCCGCGGCTGGAGGAGCGCGAATTCGGCAGGCTGCCGGACGGCGCTACCGTGAAACAATTCACGCTGCGCAACGCCAAAGGCATGAGGGTCAGCGTCATCACCTTCGGCGCGATCATTACAGAAATCCAGGCGCCCGACCGGAATGGTGTGATGACGAACGTGGTGTTGGGCGCGGGTTCCTGGGATCGCTATTCGAAAGGATTTCCGGGTGCGGCGGCGGTCGTCGGGCGCGTGGCCAACCGGATCGCCCGGGCGCAGTTCACGCTCGACGGCATCGAATACAAACTCGCCGCCAACAACGGGCCGAATCACCTCCACGGCGGACCCAAGGGGTTCGCCCAGGTCAACTGGCAGGCCAAACCGCTGCCGGCGGGCGCCCACGAAGCGGCCGTTCAGTTGACCTACCTCAGCAAGGACGGCGAGGAAGGTTATCCCGGCAACCTGACGGTCAAAGTCACTTACACGCTCACCGATGACAACGAACTGCGGGTCCAATACGAAGCGGCCACCGACAAGGCCACACCGGTCAATCTGACGAACCACGCCTACTTCAATCTTGCCGGTGCCGGCGACGTCCTGGGCCATGAGTTGTGGCTGGCCGCCGACCGTTACACGCCGGCCGATGACCAGTTGATTCCCACCGGCGAGATCGCCCCGGTCAAAGGCACCCCATTGGATTTCACCTCGCCCACGCTCGTCGGGACGCGCATCGAGCAGCTCAAACCGAAGCCCAACGGCTACGACCACAATTTTGTCATCAAGGGAGGCGGCCAATCGCTCGTCCTGGCAGCGCGAGCCAGCGATCCGAAATCCGGCCGCGTGATGGAAGTGCGCACCACCGAGCCGGGCGTGCAACTCTACACCGGCAATCACCTCAAATACGCCGGGCTTTGCCTGGAAACCCAGCATTATCCCGACTCGGTCCATCAACCGGCTTTTCCTTCAATCATTCTTCGTCCAGGACAAATCTTCAGGAGCACGACTCTGTTCACCTTTTCGACGAAATGACGCGGCCGGCTTTTTGTGCCGTCCAGTGCAATGGAATTCCGCAGGCCACCGGCGCACCTTTCACAGCGGACGTGAAAGATTTCTTGTTGATTCGGTTTCATTCAGCTTTCCTGTCGAGTTGTCACTGATGAAAAGAACATTGCTTTGGTTTCAGTCGTTTTCGTTTTTGCTCCGCTTTGCTGGCAACCGCCACCTTCCTTTCCGCGATTGCTTTGGCGTTTGGAGTCTGGCGCTTCTCTGGAGCCTGGTTCCTGAAGCGTGGAGCTTCCGCGCCGTCGCTGCCGATCAACCCCAATGGGGCCAGGTCTGGTCGCGCAACATGGTCTCGAACGAAAAGGGTCTTCCCGATTCGTTCGATCCCAGAACAGGCCGCAACATCAAGTGGGTGGCCCGGCTCGGCACAGAAACGCATTCCACGCCGGTCGTCGCCGACGGGCGCATTTACATCGGCACGAACAACGGCGAGCCGCGTGACCCCCGGCACCAGGGCGACCGCGGCGTGCTGATGTGCTTCGATGAAAAGACCGGCCGCTTCCTCTGGCAGCTCGTCGTGCCCAAACGTTCCGAAGACCCTTACTTCGACTGGCCCAAGAGCGGGATTTCATCGCCCGCCACCGTCGAGGGCAACCGCGTCTATCTCGTCAACAACCGTGGCGAAGTGATGTGCCTTGACGCCAACGGAATGGCGGACGGGAACGAAGGCCCCTACCGCGATGAAGGCGCGCACATGACGCCTCCGACGAACTCCACCGCTCCTCCCAAACCCGTGGCCGGCGCGGACATCCGGCCGCAGCCACTCCCCATGCCCGCTGCCGGGACCGCGCTCCAGCCCGGCCCGCTCGATGCCGACATCGTCTGGCTCTTCGATCTCGCTTCCGGCGCCGACATCTGGCCCCACGACGCCGCGCACAGCTCGATTCTTATCCACGGCGATTACCTCTATCTCAACACCGGCACCGGTGTGGACAACACGCACAAGCGCATCCGCGCGCCCGACGCACCGAGCCTTGTCGTGCTCGACAAGCGCACCGGCGTGCTGGTCGCGCGCGATGACGAACACATTGCGCCGGACATTTTTCACTGCACCTGGTCCGCGCCGTCACTCGGTGAAGTGAATGGCCGGCCGCTCATTTTCTTTGCGGCGGGGAATGGCGTTATTTATGCGTTCGAGACTTTAGAAAACCCCTCTCCCGGTCCCGCCGCGCCGGGACCACCCTCTCCCCGTCCGACGGGGAGAGGGCAGGGAGAGGGGAGCGTTTCGACCTTGAAGAAAGTCTGGCAATTCGACTTCGATCCTGCCGCGCCGAAGGGAGATATTCACCCCTACCTGAGCAATCGCCGCGAGGGCCCGAGCACCATTTATGGGATGCCCGTCTTTTACCGAAACCGCGTTTTTGTGGCCGGCGGCGGCGACCTTTTTTGGGGCAAGAACGAAGCGTGGTTGAAGTGCCTCGACGCGGTGGCCCTCACCCGGCCAGGCGCCAACCCTCTCCCATCCGATGGGAGAGGGGCTGGGGGTGAGGGTTTAGTGTGGTCCTATCCTTTACAGAAGCACGTCCTGGCCACGCCGGCGATCTTTAACGGCCTCGTGTTTATCGCGGACTGCGGGCGCAAATTTCATTGTCTCGACGCGGAAACCGGCAAACCTTGTTGGACGGAAGAGATCCAAGGCGAAGTCTGGGCGTCGCCGTTGGTCGCGGACGGCAAAGTTTATCTCGGCACCCGCAGCGGCAACTTTTACGTCTTCGCCGCGAGCAGGGAAAAGAAAATCCTCAGCACCGTCGAACTCGGCAGTCCAGTCAGCGCGACCGCGACGGCCGCGAACGGGGGCCTCTACATCGCCACCATGACCCATCTTTACGCGGTGCAGAAGGGCGCGCAACTGGCGGACTCCCCGGGCGGGCGCTAACCTGAATATTTCGCAAGCCTCGTAGCCGCCGACGTGAGGAGGCGGATTCGGGGAGGGTGCAAAGACCCACCTCCTCACGTCGGCGGCTACAGGCTGACGCGGTTTCAATCAACGTGTGAAATATTCGTGCCAATTGCCCGTTGCTCTGCCGGCAGGCTCCTTGCCAACGGGCACACGCGGCGGCATCCTCGGCGCATGACGCCCCTCCAGCGATTCCATCTCGTGCTGGCCGACCTGGTGTTGGTGGTTCACGCTGCCTTTGTGGCTTTCGTCATCGCCGGGCTGCTGTTGATCTGGATTGGCGGGTGGCGTCGCTGGACGTGGGTGCGGAGGTTTTGGTTTCGCGCGGCACACCTCGCGGCCATCGGCGTGGTCGCCGCCGAATCGCTCGCGGGCTGTGTCTGTCCGCTGACCACATGGGAAGACCGGTTGCGATTGCTGGCCGGCGGTGAACAACGCTACCAGGGCTCCTTCATCCAACACTGGCTCCACCGGGTGATGTTCTTCGAACTCGACGAGAACGTTTTCACGATTTTCTATCTCGCCTTTTTCCTGGCCGTGGCTTTGAGTCTTTGGCTGGTGCCGCCACGCCGGCTGGGCCGTTCCGGCGCTGCTCTCACCCCAGCAGCCACCAACGAAATCCGTACTGAAAAGTAATTCCACAGGGGACGAGTGCGAGCACGCGGACAAACCCTCGGCGCTCCGCGACCGCCTCCCTCAACTCTCAACCAACAACCCTCAACCAATTGGTAACCGCGAATCACGCGAATCACACGAAACCTTCTTGCCGCAAGAGAACGCAAAAAGCGCAAAGCATTTTAACCACGAATGAACACCGATGGACACGGATTCGTTCGGAGTTGCGGCTTTAGCCGGTCCGGGCCGCGTGAACGCGGAACTCCAAACCGGAAAACCCCGCAACCTGCCCCGAAGCCGCCCGCTCGCGAATGCTTTCGGAGTTCGGAGTTGTTTCACGCCCTCGCCCGGCGTAATCTCGCGCTCATGCCGGAAGCTCCCGACAAATCTCTTGAATCGTGGATTTGGGACGCCGCTTGTTCCATTCGCGGTGCCAAGGACGCGCCGAAATACAAGGAGTTCATTCTTCCGCTCATTTTCACCAAGCGCCTGTGCGACGTGTTCGATGACGAGATCAACCGCATCGCGCAGGAAGTCGGCTCGCGGACCAAGGCGTTCAAGCTGGTGAAGCACGACAAGAAACTCGTTCGTTTCTTTCTGCCGCTGGAGCCGAAGAATCCCGACGATGCCGTCTGGTCGGTCATCCGCACGCTCTCGGACAAAATCGGCGAGCAACTCACCACGCACCTCCGCGCCATCGCCGATGCCAACCCGCTGCTCAAGGGCATCATAGACCGCATTGATTTCAACGCCACCACCCACGGCCAGCGCGACATTGACGACGCGCGCCTGAGCAATCTCATCGAGGCCATCAGCGCGAAGCGGCTCGGGTTGACCGATGTCGAGGGCGACATCATTGGGCGCAGCTACGAATATCTCATCCGCAAGTTCGCCGAGGGCGGTGGGCAGAGCGCGGGCGAATTCTACACGCCGGGCGAGGTGGCCGAGATCATGGCGCTTATCATGGACCCGCAGCCGGGCATGGGCGTTTACGATCCCACGTGCGGCTCCGCCGGCCTGCTCATCAAGTGCGAACTGGCGCTGGATGGGAAAATGAAGGCCGCCGGGAAGAAGACCTACGCGCCCCTCAAGCTCTTCGGCCAGGAACAGGAAGGCGGCACCTGGGCTATGGCGAACATGAACATGATCATTCATGACATGGAGGGAGAGATTCAGATTGGCGACACGTTCCGCAATCCG
>CAZIFU010000215.1:0-25584 GCA_964539075.1 uncultured Verrucomicrobiota bacterium
AGAGGCGGTCGAGTTGCTTCGCGTCCGGCGCGCCGTCGGCGACGATGAAACGGTAGCGGGAGACGTACGGTTTGCCCGGCGTGATTTCCCAGTCGCCATCCTGCGAAGGGGCGATGCAAAGCTGTGGGTTCTTCGGGTTGAGACGCAGCGGTTGCGGAAAGCGGAAGTTGTCCGGGTGAATCAGCACCGCGATTCCCGTCAGGCCGCCGTCCACCTCCCCACCCATGTGGACCCATTTGCCTTTCGTCGTATCGCCGGCCTTTCGGTCGTGGCCTTCGGACGTGAGCACCGTGACTTTTTCGGTGGGATCCCACAACGCGTTGCCACGCACGCCGAGGCCGCCGTAATGATACTTGGGCAGTTTGAGCGGTTGGTTTCCCGCGCACGTCTGCGTGGAGACAAGGTCAAAGACGAAGATCGGCTTCGGGCCGCCGACCGCGAGGAAGGCGATGACATTCCACGTCTCGCGCAACACGTCCTTCTCCGCGCCGCTCGTATGGTCAATCAACCGGTGTTGGCTGATGAAGCCGCCCTGCACGGGGCCGCTCCAGGTCTGGACGAGTTTGTCGAAGCGGATTTCGCCGGTGAGCTGGCCGTCCTTTTCCTTGCCCATGTTCCAGAAGTCGGGGTGGCGACCTTCGAAGTCCGTGTCCGTCCAGGCGAACCAGATGCCACGATGCCAGCGATGGTCGGGCGGGTGATTGCCGGTGACAAGCTTGCCGCTGGGACTGAATACCGGATGCAGGTGCGCGCCATGACGAAACATGTCCGGCACGCCAGTGGGCACGGGACCGGGTTCCATCTGGTATTGAAAAATGGTTTTGCCGCCGGCGGAAACATCCAGCACCTGGCCCTCTTTCCTTGTGGTGACGGCGGTGGCGGTTTTGGTTGGTGGGCGCAGCGAATAAGTTTTGCTCGCTCCTTTTTTCAATCCCGGTTCCACGTACGCGGCCCGACCAGTGTCGTCCACTTGCAAGGGGATGGCTTCCACGCCGGAGCCGTTGAGCGTAAAATTTCCGCGCAGGGACGCGGGCGCCTGGAAGGTGACGACGGTTTGGAGCCGGTCGAAGTCGCCGGCTGAAACAATAATGCGCGTCGTTTTGTCGGCAGCGCCCGCCGTAAAGACCAGAGAAAGACTCAGGCAAAGCGGCGCGAGCGGGCGGAGAAAGGAATTTTGCATCAGTATTGTTTGTGGCCAGTGAGCGAAACCGTCAAGCGAACAATGGTGTGGGGGCCGGGAAAATTCTTGCGCTGCCCAAGGCCGTCGTTAAGCTTTTCGCGCTCTCGATGGGTTGGTAGCTCAGTTGGCAGATCAGCCCCGAAAGCTTTCGGGGTTGGTTCCGGGTTCGAGTTGTGGCGGTAATCGGAAGCAGATTTGTGGGTTGGTAGCTCAGTTGGTAGAGCAGTGCCCTTTTAAGGCATTGGTCCCGGGTTCGAGTCCCGGCCAACCCACCACTTTTCTTCGTTCAAGGTTCAAGGTTCAAAATTCCAGGTTCGAGGTTTATGGATCAAGGTTCAAGACGCAAAGTTTATGTCCACCGACACGCCTTCGTCGAACCGCCGCACGATTTGCCCTGCCGCTCTTCCCAAAATCAGCTTTGACCGATCCCGGCCCAATACCTACCTTGGCGCCGTGGAAAAAGACTCCGCCCTGGCCGCGCGCTCCGGTGACACCGCCTCCTGGTCCGACCCGGCGTGGTCGCGGTCGGGTCTGGATTTTGTCGGCCACAAGTTGCTGTCGTTTCTGCAAACGGTCCACGGCCTGGGCGCGTTTGCCTTGATCACGGTGGGAGTGGCTTGCACGCGGTTCAACGCGGCGGCGCAGGTGATCCATCCGATGATCCGGGCGCAAATTTACCGGTCCGGCGTGCGGTTGTTGCCGATGATCGCGTTTGTGGGCTGCGCGCTGGGGTTGGTGATCATCGGCCAGACCGTCTCGCTGCTCACGCAAGTGGGCGTGCAGGACCTCGCCGGCACGGTGATGGTGACGGTGGTGGTGCGCGAGTTGGGGCCGCTGGCCACCGCGCTCATCGTGCTGGCGCGCGTGGGCGCCGCCAATGTCATCGAACTGGGCGCGGCACGGGCGCGCGGCGAAGTCGAGGCGCTCGAAGCGCTCAATATTGACCCGATCCATTATCTGGTCGTGCCGCGCGTCATCGGGATGTCGGTGTCGATCTTTGCGCTGACTGTTTATCTCATCCTCATCGCGCTGGTCAGCGGCTACCTGTTTGCGTTTTTGCAGGACGTGCCGTTGCAACCCGGTGATTATTTCAGGCAACTCGCCCGGGCGTTGCTCTGGCAGGACTTCGTGCTGCTCGGATTGAAAACCGTCCTGTTCGGAAGCTTCATCGCGGTGGCCACGTGTTATGAGGGGCTGGCGCAGCCGTTGCAGGTGGAAGAGATTTCCGGCGCGACCACCCGCGCGGTGGTGTGGAGCGTGGTGGGCTGCGTTTTTTTGGACGCCTTTTTCATCCTTGTCTATTTATTCATGTAAGTCATGAACCCGCCCGCCCCACCGGAATCTGCGCTGGCACTCGTCGAAATGAGCGACGTGGCTGTGGCCCCGGCGTCAGCGCCGGAAGCGCCGTTGGTGGAAGGAGTCCGCTGGCGCGTGAACGCCGGGGATTACTGGGTCATCGGCGGGTTGCACAATTCAGGCAAGAGCGTGCTGCTCGCCGCGGCGGCCGGCATCCACCGGCCGGTGCGCGGGAGCATTCGCTTGTTCGGCAGGGACATTGCGGACCTGCCCGAGGAGGAATTGTTGCGCGAACTGCTGCGCATCGGCCTGGTGTTTGAAAGTGAAGGACGCCTCTTCAGCCAGTTGACCGTGGCTGAGAATGTGGCGCTGCCGCCGCGGTACCACAATAACTGGTCGGCGGCGGAGGCTGGCGAAACCGTGAGCGCAGTGCTCGAATTGACGGGGCTTTCCCCGCACGCGCAATCGCTGCCCGGCCGGCTGAACCGGATCTGGCAGCGGCGCGTGGGCCTGGCCCGCGCGCTGACACTTCACCCGGAGGTGTTGCTGCTGGACAATCCGCTCGCCGGCCTCGACCCGCGCCAGGCGCGCTGGTGGCTGGATTTTCTTGGCCGCCTGGCCGCCGGGCACGAGTTCCTGGAGCGCCGCCCGGTGACGCTGGTGGTGACGGCGGATGATTTCCGGCCGTGGTTGGAGCACGGTCGTCAGTTCGCGATGCTCGACCAGCAGCGGCTGACGATTCTCGGCGGCCGCGATGAACTGCGCGAGCCAACGGAGCCGCTCTTGCGTGAGCTGCTGGCGTTGTAGCGAATGGCAAATGATCCCGCAAAGCGGGAACGAATTTCGAATGACGAAAGAATTTCCAATGACGAATGACGAACCACCGCATCGCGACACTCACGATTCTTTGGGCTTCGGGTTTGGTCATTTAATCGTCATTCGGCATTCGTCATTAGTCATTTCCTGACATGGCTCTCCAAGACCTCACCCCTCAACTGCGCACCCGCATGGGCCGGGTCGAACGGTTGGTCGGCCTGTTCGTCAGCGCGGCCCTGCTGGTGTTGCTCTTTGGCTTTTGTTACTATCTCTATCACACGGCGCAGCGCAGAGGCTGGTTTCTCATCAAGGCCCCCTACTTTACCTACCTCGAGAGCGGCACCGGACTGAAGGTGGGCGACACTGTCAAACTCATGGGCTTCGACGCCGGCGAGATTACGCGCATCACGGCCGAAGACCCGGACAAGCCTTACAACGTTTATGTCGAATTCGACATCAAGCAGCCCTACTACGGCTACTTGTGGAACGACTCACGCGTGAAAGTCAAATCCGCCGGCCTGCTCGGCAGCCGCTTCCTCGAAGTCACCAAAGGCGGCACGTCCGGCACCACGAACAGAGTCTTCGCCACTTACCACGAAAAAAACAACAAGCTCACTGAAATCTATCTCGACAAGGAAGGCGCCTATACGAACTACCAAAAAGGCTCGAAACTCCTCTACCAACTTGTGGCGGACGAACCACCAGCGTTCGGCGACGAGATGGACCAGGTCGTCGAGATCGCCCGAAACTTGCTGACGAACAAACTCGTGGTCGTCCTCAGCAACGTTGAGCAATTGATCTCCAATTACAACACCCTGGCCCTCACCGCGCAGCCCAGCGTCACCAACCTCGGCGCCATCACCACCAACCTCGCCCTCATCACCGGCAACCTGCGCGACCCGAAAGGCTCCTTCGGCGACTGGCTCATCCCCGCCGACCTCCACGTGCGGCTCAACCAGACGCTCGGCTCGGCCGACAAAACGTTCACCAGCACCGAGACCAACCTCACCGCGCTGGTCGCCAATTTGAATCGCACGCTTGACAACCTGGCGGACATCACCGGCAACCTCAACGCGCAGGTGGCGACGAACACCAACCTGGTGAAGGAAGTCTCCGACGCCATCATCCATGCGGACGAATTGATGCAGGGCCTCAAGCGCCACTGGCTGCTGCGCTCGGCCTTCAAGCCCACCAAGACCAACGCGCCGCCGGCGTCGGTGCCGCCTCCCCGCCGGTAGGGTGAAGTCCGGTCAAACCGCAGTGGAAGCCCTTGCGAATTGTTTCCGATGCTGAACGGCGCAAGCTTGGCTTCCTATGATTGAGCGTGGGGACGGTTTCGCGTAACAAGATTTGGGCGCGTTCGCGGAAAATGTTTCACCAAGTTTGCCTTGCCTTGTAGACATTTTGCCCGAATTGAAAACCGTTTTGCCCAACGCCTGCCTTCGCACAAGGCTTTGGCAAGGCAGGCCGACTTCGTCATCGAAGGCTACGTTGAACCGACCGAGCCGCTGCGCCTGTCTGCCGACAGGCAGGCGACGAAAGCCCGTGCGGCGATCCCGCAGTCGCGAGACTACGACACGTTGCCCGAGCCGTATCCCGTCTTCTATCCCGCGACTGCGGGACCATCACGCACCGCCAGCGGTTTTGCAGGCTTGTGACGCGTTGAGGGATGAAGTATTCTTGCACCATGAAAACTTTGACCGTGCAAGAGGCCAGTCAAAACCTGGGCCGCTGGTTGCGGCGCGCGATGGGCGGGGAGCAAATCGCCATTCACGAGGGAGCATGTGCGGTGCTATTGCAGCCGCTGCCCGCGCCGCCGGAGTCAACCGCCTCTGAGCGGCTGACAGCGCGCGAGGCACTCCACCGGCTGCAATCCCAGCCGCGACTCACCGCCGCCCAAGCCGAAGATTACCTGTGCGAAGTGCGCGCCGAGCGGCTGACCGACAGCAGGCGCAACGGTCAATGATTCATCTCGACACGAATTACCTCATCGGTCTGGCGGTAGCAGGTTCGCCAGAGGCGCAATGCGTTGACCAATGGCTCGCGGCAGGAGAAACGATGGCGGCTAGTGCGCTCGCGTGGACAGAATTCTTGAACGGCCCGGTGCAACCCCAGGAGATCGCATTGGTGGAATCCGTCATCGAGGCGCGAGTCGTTCCATTCGAGAAGGCGACGGCGGTGTTCGCAGCCGAGTTATTCAACAAGACTGGACGGCGGCGCGGTTCGCGGTTCGACTGCCTCATCGCGGCGACTGCGATTCTCGCGCAAGCGGAAATCGCCACGGTTAACGAATCGGATTTCAAAGTCTTCGTGCCGCACGGTCTGAAATTGGCCATCGCTCCACCACCGCCACCGCCGCCAGCGGTTCAGCGGGAATCGCGCGCTTGAGAGGAGGCTCAAATCGTTGCGGATTTGATTTCCTTCGCCGAGTTGGCCGAGCCTTGAAAACATTTTGCCTGAATTGAAAACTGTTTTGCCCAACGCCAACTTCCTCATCGGAGGCCACGTTGGGGCTGGCAAATGGCAGCATTGACCGCACCTCGGGCATTTCCTAGACTGCGCGCCTTGTTTTTATGATGAACGTGCTGGTTTGCG
The DNA here is from genome assembly GCA_964539075.1 of uncultured Verrucomicrobiota bacterium. Lineage (GTDB taxonomy): Bacteria > Verrucomicrobiota > Verrucomicrobiia > Limisphaerales > CAZIFU01 > CAZIFU01. The sequence goes on from CAZIFU010000215.1 coordinate 5,888, forward strand.
ACCCGGTTTCGCCCAAAGGCATTGTGCTCTTGCAGCAACGGCCCGAATTCAAGGTCACCGTGCTGGAGAAACGCCTGTCGGAGGCGGAATTGCTCCCGCTCGTTGCCGAGACCCACGCGCTGGTCGTCCGCTCGGAAACCAAAATCACCCGCAAAATCATCGAGGCCGCGCCCCAGCTCCGCGTGGTGGGGCGTGCGGGCGTGGGGGTGGACAACGTGGACGTGGAGGCCGCCACGCAACGGGGCGTGGTGGTGATGAACACGCCCGGCGGCAATACGATTTCCACGGCGGAACTGACCTTCTCGATGTTGATGGCGCTGGCGCGGAAAATCCCGCAGGCCCACCTCTCGATGAAGGCGGGCGAGTGGAACCGCAAACAATTTCAAGGCACCGAGCTTTACGGCAAGACGCTCGGCATCCTCGGCATGGGCCGCATCGGCAGCGAAGTGGCCCGGCGCGCCATCGCCTTCGGGATGCGCGTGCTGGCGTATGATCCGTATCTGGCGCTCTCGCGCGCCAAGGCGATGCAGGTCGAGTTGACCGAGCTGGACGACCTTTATGCGCGCGCCGATTTCATCACCGTTCACATGCCGATGAGCGACGAGACGCGCGGAATATTGAACCAGGCCGCGTTCGCCAAAATGAAGAAGGGCGTGCGCGTGGTGAACTGCGCGCGCGGCGGCATCATTGACGAAAAGGCCCTTTACGACGCGATCAAAAGCGGCCAGGCCGGCGGCGCGGCCCTGGACGTTTATGAAGTGGAACCGCCACCGAAGGAATTTGCATTGCGCGACCTGCCGCAGGTGATCATGACGCCGCACCTGGGCGCCAGCACGGAGGAGGCGCAGGAGAACGTCGGCATCGAAGTGGCCGAGGCGATCATCGAGTATCTGCTCGCCGGCGGCGTGCGCAACGCGGTGAACCTGCCCAACCTCGACGCCAAGACCTACGCGCAGGTCAAACCGTATCTGCACCTGGGCGAAAAGCTTGGCCGGCTGGTGGCGCAGCTCGCGCCCAAGCGCAACGACCGCCTCGTCATCACTTTCGGCGGCAAGGCTACTGAGTTGCCCGGCGATCCGGTGACGCGCTCAGTCTTGAAAGGCTTCCTGGAATCGGCCGGCGGCGAGGGCGTCAACCAGGTCAACGTGCTGACACTGGCCAACTCCCTCGGCCTGCTGGTCGAGCAAATCAAGTCGAGCGAGCAGACCGACTACAACGAATGGCTGCACGTGGCCGCGTTTTCAGGCGAGCAAAAGGTCTCGGCCGGCGGCACTTTTTTCGGCGCGCACAACAACCCGCGCATCGTTCGGCTCAACAGCCAGCCGGTGGAAATCGTCCCCGCGGGCGTGATCTTTCTCATGACGAACAAGGACCGGCCCGGCATCGTCGGCTACATCGGCACGCTCATGGGCCGGCACGGGGTGAACATCGCCAGCATGAGCCTCAACCGCGACGAAGCCGGCGGGCAGGCGCTCACGGTGTTGAACCTGGACAGCGTGCCGCCGGCGGGGTTGCTCGAGGAAGTCCACAAGGACCCCGACATCAGCAACGTGAGGGTGGTGAAGTTGTGAATCCGGGGAGTGCCTAGATGTCGTATCATGGGGCCAAACTGGGTGGGGCGAGACTCCGTCGAGCCAATGAAATACCTGCCCGACACGGCTCGACGGAGTCTCGCCCCACCTTATGAAACCACTTCGAGTGAAAAGCAAACGACTTCGCCCTGCCACACCACTCCGCTCCGCCCATGAAGGTGCGCGTATGAAACAGTTCCTTTTGATCGCGGGCATCCTGGGGGCAACGTGGACGATGGTTGCCGCTGCAGAAACGGCTCCGGCCGCCGCGCCCACTCCGGCGGCCACCAGCGCTGCCAGCCTCTTCGGAGATGAAGTCGTGGCGCGGGGGAAAGGGTTTGAGATTAAACGCGGCCAGTTGGACGATGCCTATATCGCCTTTCAGGCAGCGCGCGGTCAAGGCGTGCCGGAGGATCAACGCGGTCTGCTGGAAGCCCAATTGCTGGACCGGTTGATCACCGTCGCAGTGCTCAAGCGCCGGGCCACGCCGGCCGATCAAACCAATGCCCTGGCGGCGGGCGAAGCCGCCATCGCCACTGTGAAAAGCCAGGCGTTGTCCGAGGCGGCGTTCAATCGGCAGATTCTCGCATCCGGAATGACGCCTGCGCAGTTTCGGGCACAGATGCTGGAGCGCGCGCTGTGCGAGGAAGTCATGGAACGGGAAGGCAAGGCGCTGGTGACCATCAGCACCGAGCAGGCCCGGAAGTTTTACGAGACCAACTCCGCGCGCTTCCAGGAACCGGAGGTTGTGCGGGTCCGGAAAATTTTCCTCGCCACGCGGGACGTGGCCAGCGGCCAGGAATTGCCGGCGGCAACGCAAAAGGAAAAAAAACAGTTGGCGGAAAAAATCCTCGAACGAGCCAGAGCCGGGGAGGATTTTTCCGGACTGGCGGTGGAATTTACCGAAGACGGCGCCGTCAAGGGCAAGGGCGAGGAGTTCACTCTGGCCCGTGGCGAGGCGGCGCCGGAGATCGAAGCCGCGGCGTTCGCGCTGGGCGCCGGCCAGGTCAGCGACGTCGTGACGACCTATTACGGCCATCACCTCCTGAAGTTGAGCGAAAAAATTCCCGCGCGGCGAAAGGAGTTTGCCCGGGTGGAGGAAAGCATCAAAAAGCTCCTGCTGTTGGAGGAGATGCTCAAGCTGGACTACCTGGACAAAATCAAGAAGGAGGCGGGCGTGGAGATTCTCCTCCCGTCTGCAAAGCCGTAGCCGCCGGAAAAATCGAGCGGCGGCGGGAAACGCTTTCCTGCGCCAATCCCTGGGTGGGGCGAGACTCCGTCGAGCCAATTCAGTCCTGCCACGAAACGGCTCGACGGAGTCTCGCCCCACCTCGCCCCGCCTTCTGAGATCGCGTTCAGTATTTTTTCGAAAACCGTTTGGGCGAGTCGCCTTCGTCCGAAGCAGGCGCGGGCGGCGGTCCGGCGGTCGCAGCGGCGGGGGGCGCGGCGGCCGTTTTCGCCGGCTCTCCGGGCGCGGCGGGGGGGCTTTCCTGCTGTTCGACGGTTTCCACGAACGCCATCCGCAAATTGGTAAGCGCCTGTTTCAGCAAGGCTTGTTCCTGCTTGTCGAGATTGCCTTTGGTTTTGAATTCAATCATCTCAAGCTGGTCAATAAAGAGCCTGGCGGATTCGGCGTCGTTGAAGCGTTCGCCGGTTTCCGGGTGCGGCACCTTGCCGAGCATCATCAGGGCGAGGTTGGTCTGCGAGAGCACCAGGTTGGCGAAGAGCGCGGACATGACCTCTTCGCGCGAGGCGTCGGCGGGCCGGTCTTCCGGGGAGGCGGAGTCATTCATGGGCTCCATCTTTCCGGTTGCGGCGGATTTCCGCCATCAAAAAATGAATCAAATGTTTCAGCCGCGCCTCCAGGTCCACCGTCTCCAGAATCGTCTGTCGCTCGGCCGCCTCTGGCAGCAGCGTGCAGGAGACCAGGTCGGCGATCTGGTCGGGGTCGGCGACGTTGTCCAGGAACTGGATGAAATGTTTGAGGGTGAACAATTCCAGCGGACTGGCTTTGCCGGACGCAGTGGCGGCGGCCAGTTGTTTCATGACCGGGAGGTTTGCCTCCCAGCCGCGCTCCAGCCGCTCGGCGACCAGTTCGCGCACCTTGGCCACCAGGGCGTCCATGGTCACAGTGTCCGTCACGTGCGATTCCAGCGGGCGGATGCGCTCGATGCGGTAGGGCTTGCGTTGCACGGTTTCCTCCAGGGCCACGCGCGCCAGCCCCTGGATGATCAGGTGCGAGGTACCGTCCTTGTTGAGGACCGAGGCGCGGATCAAGCCCAGGCCGGCGATGGCCGAGGGGGACTCGCGCACGTGCGAGGGTTTTTGCATCGCCACGGAGAACATCCGGTGGGAATGGAGCGAATCAGCGAGCATCTGCCGATAGCGCGGCTCGAAGATGTAAAGCGGCAGCATGGCGTGCGGAAAGAGTGTGGCGCTGGGAAGCGTCATGACGGGGATCTCGCGCGGCAACTTCATGGAGTCAGAGTAGGGCCAATTTCCCATATTTCAAGACGGAGATACGCTTGCCAAAGGGAGGTTGCGCCCGCATAGTTGGCCTCTATGAAATCGAATCTCAGCATTGTCATTCTCATTGTCGTTGGTCTGTTGCTCGGGGTGGCATTGCTGTATCGCCACGGTCTTGCGGAAAACCAGAAGAAAAAGGACCAGGCGACCATCCTGCAATTTTCCAATGATTGGGTCCAAACCACCGGGAAACTCGAAGAACAAACGAAGGTCAACGAAACACTCATGACCAATCTGGCCGTGCGCACCGAGGAAGTGATATCCTTCTCCAACAGCTTCCTGCAGACATCCAACGCGCTGGTCAAGGCCCAGGCCGACGCGGAGGTGGAGATCGCCAAGCGCGAAGTGGAGATCACCAAACGCGAGCAGAAGATCGTCCAGCTGGAGTCCGAACGGGACGAACTGGACAAGAAAATGACCGGCCTCAACACGTCGCTGACCGGTTTGCAAACGCAGATCGCCGACACGGAACGCAAACTGGCCGCGTCGGAGGGCGATCGCGAGTTTTTGCTCAAGGAGCTCAGACGGCTGCAGGCCGAGAAGTCAGAGCTGGAAAAACAGTTCAACAACCTCGCCGTCTTGCGCGCGCAGGTGAGCAAGCTGCGCGAGGAACTGTCCATCGCGCGGCGGCTGGAATGGATCCGGCAGGGGCTGTACGGTGAGCCGCGCAAAGGTGGGGAAATTCTGCAGAGCGGATTCGCCGCCACCGCTCCCAAAACCAACTACAATCTCAACGTCGAAATCCGGCAGGACGGCTCGGTCAACGTCCTCCCGCCGCCCGCCGAAGCGCCCGCGACGCCCAAATGACGCGTGTGCCTCTGCTTGCCGATTCGTTCGGCCGCGTCATGCGCGACCTGCGCGTGAGTGTCACTGACCGGTGCAATTTCCGCTGCCTCTATTGCCTGCCCGAAACCGAGGAGGCGGCCGACTTTTACCGCACCCGTTTTGATCCGCTCAGGAATCCGCGCCCGCTCACGGCCCCGATCGCGCGCCAATGGAAGCCGCGCTCCGAACTCCTGACCTTCGAGGAAATCGAGCGCGTGGTCCGCCTGGCGTGCGAACTGGGGATCGAAAAAGTCCGCGTGACGGGCGGCGAACCGCTGTTGCGACAGGGCGTGGAAAACCTGGTCGCCCGGCTTGCCGCAGTGCCCGGCGTGAAAGACCTGGCCATGACGAGCAACGGTTTTCTTTTCTCCCAGAAGGCCGTCGCACTGCGCGCCGCCGGCCTCCAGCGCATCAGCTTCAGCATGGATTCACTCGACGCGGCCAATTTCAAAAAGATGACCGGCCGCGACGGCCTGCGCGAAGTGCTGCACAGCATCGAACGCGCGCAGGAACTCGGATTCCATCCGGTCAAGGTCAACGCTGTGGTCATTCGCGGGATGAACGATCACGAGGTCGAGGCGCTGGTGGAATTTGCGCGCGCGCGGGCATTGAGCCTGCGCTTCATCGAATTCATGCCGCTGGATTCCGGGCGCGCCTGGCTCAAGGAGCTGGTCGTGCCGGGCAGTGAAATCCTCGGGCGCATTCAAGCGCGCCATGCGCTCGTGCCGGTCACTTCGGGGAACCTATCCGAGACGGCGCGCCGCTGGACTTTTGCCGACGGGCGCGGGGAGCTGGGGATCATCGCGCCGGTCACCGAACCGTTCTGCGGCCATTGCAACCGGCTGCGGTTGACCGCCGACGGCAAGCTGCGCACCTGTTTGTTCAGTCTGGGAGAGCACGATTTGAAGAGCCTGGTGCGCGGCGGTGCGAGCGACGAAGAAATCCGCGGGCAACTCCGCGCCATCGTCTGGCAAAAAGAGGGGCGCCACCACATCGGCGAGCCGGATTTCGTGCAACCGGCGCGGACCATGAGTTGCATCGGGGGCTGAGGGAATGCGGAATGCGGAGCGCGGAATGCAGCATTGAAATCGGCCGGTTGATCGGTTTACTCTCCACACGGAATGCCGCCTGGCAAATTCAGTTATGCCCACTTACGAATACATTTGCGCGAAGTGCGGAAAGCAGTTTGAAAAGATTCAGTCCATGAACGACCGGCCACTCATGGTGTGCCCGAAGGAGTTGTGCGGTCTCAAGCGCTGGGGCAAGGGCAAGGTGAAGCGTGCCATCACCTCCGGGGCTGGCCTGATTTTTAAAGGCAGCGGCTTTTACATCACTGATTATCGGAGCGAAAACTACAAGCAGGGCGCCAAAAAAGAGGCTCCCGCTACGCCCGCCGCCGCCGGCGAGAGCAAGCCAGTGAGCAGCGGCGAAAAAAAACCGGCCGCGGCCAAAGCCGAAACCAAGCCGGCCGCAGCGAAGGCAAAAGATTCCTGAGCGTTGCTCCCTTTGATTGAACAGTGGCATGATTGAATTGCGCCGTGCGCTTTTTTAGCCGATGAAAACGCTGCTCGCCTTGTTCCTGTGCCTGGCGGCGGAGTGCGCCTTCGCCGCGTTGTTGCCCGGCCCGACGCTGACCATCCGTAGCCGCTCCGACCAGTTCATTGTCCACGGCGCGCCGCCGTCGGCGTCCGGACGCTTCGGTTATCAGACGGCGCGGAGCGTGGGACTGGTTCCGCTCGAACCGAACATGCTGGCCGTGACCGGCGAGCGTGTGAAAGAGGCCGTGCTGCGTGAACTGGGCCTGACCGATCATTGGCGCGGCAAAATCCATTTGATCCTGGTCCCGGCGGTTTCCCAGGACCAAAAAATCGTCGTCGCCTCCACCCTCTATCAGGACGGCTGGCAATATCGCGTCGAACTGCCGAGTGAAATCGCCGAGCCGAAACTGATGCGCGCCCTGGTGCAGGTGTTGTTGCTGGAAATCGCCAATCGCAATTCCCGGTTGCGCCCGGCCGAAATGCCGCTCTGGCTGACCGAGGGGTTCACGCATCATCTGCTGGCCTCGGTCACGGACGATTTGCTGGTGCAGCCCGGCACATTAGAGAACCCGATGGCCGTCAACCGTACGGCGTTGAAATCTGATCCGCTTCGCCAGGCCCGCGAACGCCTGCGGGCGCGGCCCGCCATGACGTTCAATGAGCTGAGCTGGCCGGCGTTCGACCGGCAGGCGGGGGAAAAGTGGGAAATATTTCAGAGCTGTGCGCAGTTGTTCGTTTCCGAATTGTTGCGGTTGCCCGACGGTCGCGCCGCCCTTCGCCAGATGTTCGGCCTGTTGCCGCAGGTTCTCAACTGGCAGACGGCTTTTTTACGCGCCTACCGCCAGCACTTTGGCCGCCTGCTCGACGTGGAAAAATGGTGGGCCGTGAACCTGGTGAACTTCACCGGCCGCGACCAATGGCAGGCGCTCTCAGCCCCTGCGGCGCTGCAAAGGCTCGATGATCTTTTGCTCGTGCCGGTGGCAGTCCGCAACACGGCGACGGACCTCCCCGCCCGCGCCGTCCTGACGCTCCAGGCGGCCCTCCAACAGTGGGACTACGCCAGTCAACAACCCGTGCTGCGCCAGAAGATCAATCAACTGCTTCAATTGCGGCTTGCCGCGCCGGCCGAGTTGGTGCCGCTGCTGGATGATTACCGGCTGCTTCTGGAATCCTATCTTTCCAATCGCACCAAGTCTGCTTTTTCGCCGCCGCGCGGCCAGCCGTTTCCCAGTCCCAACCTGCTCGTGCGCCAGGCGGTCAAGCGCCTCAACGTGCTCGATGCCCGGCGTGACACCCTGCGCCGCCAGCATCCGTTTCCCGCGGACGCTGTCTCCCGCAACCCTTGACCGTTTGAAAACTGGCGGCTCACTTGACAGGTCTGAAGCCCACCCTATAGTTGCCTGCAATGCTCAGTGACATTTCCACCGACAGCGGCAAGGAGCCTCCCCCGCGTCCCAGTTTAAGCGAGTTGAAAGAATTTCGCCCGGCCGGCCGCGGCGTTTGGGCCGGCGTGGCCGACCGCGACTGGAACGATTGGCGGTGGCAGCTCAAAAACCGCATCACCACGCTGGAGAAATTGCAGTCGCTGCTCCCGACCCTCACCCCGGAGGAAATCGCCGGCGCGCGCCTCGCCACCCACAAGCTGGCGATGGCCATCACGCCCTGCTTTTTCAACCTCATTGATCCGGCCGACGAGAACTGCCCGATCCGCTGGCAGGTCGTCCCGCGCCTTGAAGAAGGTCGCACCGCACCGTGGGAAATGAGCGATCCCATCGGCGAGGATTCGCACTCGCCGGTGCCGGGCCTGGTGCACCGGTATCCCGACCGCGTTTTGTTTCTGGTGACCGACCGTTGCGCGGCCTACTGCCGGTATTGCACCCGCTCGCGGCTGGTGAGCAATGCCGCGGGCTACGATTTTCATCCCGAGTTCGACCGCCAGATCGCCTACATCGAGCGACACTCCGAAATTCGCGACGTGCTGTTGAGCGGCGGCGATCCGCTGCTCTTCAACGACGAGAAACTCGAAGATCTGCTGAACCGCCTGCGCAAGATTCCGCACGTGGAATTTCTCCGCCTCGGCACGCGCATTCCCGTCTTCCTCCCGCAACGCATCACGCCGGAACTGTGTGCGATGCTCCGGCAATTTCATCCGCTGTTCGTCAGCCTTCACGCCAACCACCCGCGCGAGTTGACCGCCGAAGTGCGCGACGCGCTGGGCCGCCTGGCCGACGCCGGCATCCCGCTGGGCAACCAGTCCGTGCTGCTCCGCCACGTGAACGACGACCTGACCGTGATGAAGGCGCTCGTGCAAAAGCTCCTGATATGCCGGGTGAAACCCTACTACATCTACCAGTGCGACCTCATTGCCGGTTCCGCCCACCTGCGGGCCAGCGTGCGCCGGGGCCTCGAGATCATGCAGGGCTTGCGCGGCCACACCACCGGCTACGCCGTGCCGCAGTACGTCATTGACGCGCCCGGCGGCGGCGGCAAAGTGCCGGTCAACCCGCCCTACGTTCTCAGCCGCAACGCGGACCGCGTCGTCATCCGCAACTTCGAGGGGAAAGTCTTCGAGTATCCCGAAGATCGCGACGGCACCCCATTGTTCAAGCCGTCGGAAAACTTCAGTCCGCCGGAGCTGGTCTAGTTTTACGATGGCGCGTGAATCAAACCAGGCCAAAGCCGCGCGCGTTCGGAAATCTATCTCGAGGCTGCAAAAGACTTATCCCGACGCGCGCTGCGAGTTGAATTTCACCAACCCGCTCGAACTCCTCATCGCGACGATTCTTTCGGCCCAGTGCACCGACAAACGGGTGAACCTCGTCACGGCGGAGCTTTTCAAGAAGTACCGCGCGGCGAAAGATTATGCCGGCGCAAACCTCGCCGCGCTCGAGCAGGACATCAAAACGACCGGCTTTTTCCGCAACAAGGCGAAAAACATCCAGGCCTGCTGCCGCAGACTGGTCGAACACCACGGCGGCGAAGTGCCGCGCACGATGGACGAGTTGACCACGCTCGGCGGCGTCGGGCGCAAGACGGCCAATGTCGTTCTCGGCAATGCTTTCAGCCTCAATGTCGGTGTCGTGGTGGACACCCACGTCGCGCGCCTGGCCGGGCGGCTGGCTCTGACGGCGGAAACAACGCCTGAAAAAATCGAGCAGTCGCTGATGAAGCTCGTGCCGCAGGAGCAGTGGACACTCTTCAGCCACTGGCTGATCTGGCACGGCCGCCGCCGCTGCTTCGCGCGCAAGCCCGACTGCGCGCATTGCGAAATCGCCCGGCTTTGTCCATCTTGTGTCGCGAAATAGACCCCGCGCCCGGTGTGGCCAGGCGGGTTGCATCGGGAGCGAAAGGTTGGAAAACTATTCCGAGCGGGCTGAGTCATGCAGAACTATCTTATCATCGCCCTGGGCAGCGCGCTGGGCGGCGTGCTGCGCTACTGGCTTTCGGGCGTGGTGGCGCAACGTTACGGCGAGGTGTTTCCGCTCGGCACGCTGGTCGTCAACCTCACCGGCTCATTCGTGATCGGTTTTTTCTTCACGATCAGCGGCACGGAAGGGCGCGTGTTGCTGAGTCCCACCGCGCGCAATTTTCTCATGGCCGGCCTCTGCGGCGGCTACACGACGTTCTCGTCCTTCAGCCTCCAGACGCTCAGCCTGGCGCGCGAAGGCGAATGGCTCTTTGCCGGACTCAACATCCTGGCTTCGGTCGCGCTCTGCCTCGCCGCCGTGTGGCTCGGCCACGCGCTGGCGCAAACCCTTAACCGTTGACGCACATGAAAATTCCTGAGAACGGCAAACTGCTCCGCATCTTCATCGGCGAAAGCGACCGCTGGCATCACCAGCCGCTTTACGAAGCCATCGTGCTCAAGGCGCGCGAATTGGGTCTGGCTGGCGCGACCGTCTTGCGCGGCCCGATGGGTTTCGGCGCCAACAGTCATCTGCACACGGCCAAAATCCTCCGGCTCTCCGAAGACCTGCCGATGGTCATCGAGATGGTGGACAGCGACGAAAAGATCAACCTGCTCCTTCCGCACCTCGACGAAATGATCACGGACGGCCTGGTGACCCTCGCAGACGTGCGCGTGCTCAAGTATCGCTCCAGCGCGAAAAAGGCGGGCGCTTGACGCATGGCAGAAACCTGGCTCCTCCTCGACTCCGGCCCCGGCGCGCCCGCGGACAACATGGCGTGGGACGAAGCGTTGCTCCTCGCGGTGGCGCGGCTAGAGCGACCCGTGCTCCGTTGCTACGGCTGGACCGGGCCGGCAGCGACCTTCGGTTACTTCCAGCGTTACGCCGACGTGGCTAGTTGGACGTCGTTGCGCCCGTTGATCCGGCGGCCGACCGGCGGGGGACTGGTGCCGCACGACGCGGACTGGACCTACAGCCTCGTCTTCCCGGCCACGCACCCGTGGCATGCGCTCAAAGCGACGCAAAGCTACCGGCGCGTCCACGAGTGGTTGGCCGCGGCGTTCGCAACGTTTGGCGAGGTGACAAGTCTGGCCGAATGCTGCGTGGAGGAAGCGCCCGGCCAATGTTTCGCCGGTGCGGAAAAAAACGATCTGCTTTGGCGCGGCGCGAAAATCGCTGGCGCCGCGCAACGCCGCACCCGGGCCGGGCTTCTCATTCAAGGTTCGGTCCAGCCGCCGCCGGTGTCGTTTATCCGGACGGCCTGGCAGAAAGCGATGTGTGACGCCGCTCACGCCCAGTGGGGCGCGTGCTGGGAAGAAATCAAACTGGACGCCCCGTTGAACGAACAGGCGTTTGAGTTGGCGCGACTGAAATATTCCCAGCCGGGTTACAATCAAAAACGTTGAAGGTGGAAGCCGCCGTTTTATTTGCCGATTCAATGTACAATGTTATAATTGAATGGTTGTGAAGTTGTGCTCTGTAAGATCCTGGCCGGCAGTTCGGCTTGGAACAGGGGTTTTTCTACTGATGGCAGGGTGGGTTCTCGCGGCGTTTCCACTGCGCGCGGCCGTCATTCTTTCCGACGATTTCAGTTATCCCGACGGGCCGATCACCAACGCGCCGGGTGCGCCCTGGGTCGCACACAACGGCAGCGGCTCAAACGAAGAAGTGCTGGTCGTGTCCGGGAATGTGCAATTGACCTCTTCGCGCACGGAAGATGTTCACGCGCCACTGGCCAGCCAGCCTTACACCACCAACGCCGGCGCGGTGCTTTACGCCGGGTTCACGGTCAACTTCACGGGGCTGCCGACCGCGGGTGGCACTTACTTCGCCCACTTCAACGCGAGCAGCAGTCATCGTTGCGTGGTGTGGGCGAGCACGGCGAATGCGACGAACGGAACGTTCCGGCTGGGCATCGGCAACACCTCCGGCGCCACCAGCGCCAGCGGCCGGATTGCCACGAATCTTTCCCTGAACACCCCTTACACGGTCGTGACGCGTTACAGCACCGCCACGGGGCAAAGCGCCCTCTGGCTGAATCCAACGGCGGAAACCGACGACAGCGTCACCGCCACGGACGCGCCCAACTTGGCCTCCATTTCCAATTTCAGTTTCCGCCAGAACACCGGCATGGGCACGTTGCTCGTGGATGATCTCAGGGTGGGGACCTCCTTCGCTGACGCGATCGGCGCGACAAACCCCATTCCACCATCGGTGCCGGCGGGGGCGCTCTCAATTTTGACTTACAACGTCAAGGGCAACGGCGCAGCCGATTGGAGCACGAACGCGCCGCAAGTGCAGGCCATCGGACGCGAATTGATGTACTTGAATCCGGACATCATCACCTTCAACGAGATTCCTTACGCATACACCTATGAGATGACGAATTGGGTCATCGCTTATCTTCCCGGCTACTACCTGGCCACGAACTCGGGCACGGACGGCTATATCCGCAGCGTCATCGCCAGCCGGTTTCCCATCACCCGTTCCAAAAGCTGGCTGCCCCATGCTGACTTGAATCCCTTCGGCTACACCAATTCCAACTTCACGCGCGACCTTTTCGAAGCAGAAATCAGCGTGCCCAATTTTGCCCAACCATTGCATGTGTTTACGACCCATTTGAAGGCCACAGATCCGAGCTTTCCGCCCGATGACGCCGGGAAACGTGCGGCTGAAGCCGCCGCCATCACGAATTTTTTTGCCACGAACTTTTTCGTCCTTTATCCGACCCATCCCTACCTTTTGACGGGCGACCTGAACGAGTCGGACACGAATGCGCTTTCGATTCAACGGCTGCTCAGCGTACCGGCGGGGTTGCACCTGACGAATCCCACCAATCCGTTCACCGGGAGCAGTAATACTTATTCCATTCAAGCCAGCCTCAGCAAACGGTTGGATTACATCCTGCCGGGCGATCTGCTATTCACGAATATTTACGCCAGCCAGGTTTTCCGCACCGACGTGCTGAACCCGATACCGACCAATCTCATGCAGTTCGATAACCAGGCCGCCTCGGATCATTTGCCCGTGTTGATGGTCTTCAACAATCCCTACGAAACGCCCTTTCTGCTGACGCTGCTCGCGATGACGAACCAACTCTACACGCTCCAGTGGCGGGCAACGCCGGGGCAGCAGTTTTTCGTGGAAAGTTCGGCGGACCTGTCGCATTGGGTCGTGCGCGCCTCCAACATCACCTCCACGGCCATCACATACACGACGACGCTCTCGGTGACGGGCAACCCCGGCTTTTTCCGCGTCTCCAAGTAAAACAAGCCGCTCCGCCGACGCGATGCGCCCGGAGCGCGGACGCCTTGAGTCTGTTTCAAAACACCTTGTCCTCGGAGGGACGAGCTACGCAAGTCCCTTGACGACCCAAAGGGGTGTAAAAGTGGGACTCGCGCAGCTCGTCCCTCCAAATGTTTTGAACATTCTCGCCCCTTCCGCGTGTCCGTTGGAGTTCAGGTTTTAGCCTGTCGGTGGCAAGCTGAAGCTTGAACTCCAAACGGCGGCTTTGGTCATCCGGGTTCGGTTCACTTCGGCAGCAACTCGCTGGTGAGCGACTTCTCTTCCTTCAACTCGGTTACCGTGCCGGTGATCTTCGCGCGGCTGAAGTCGTTCAGCGGGACGCCCTGGACGATTTCAAGTTTCTTGCCGTTGCTGCGGACCGGAAACGAGCAAATGAGGCCTGACTCGATGCCGTAGCTGCCATCGGAGCAGACACAGACGCTGTGCCAGTCGCCGGCGGGCGTCGGTTCGAGGATGGAACGGACGCTGTCCACGACGGCGTTGGCGGCGCTGGCGGCGCTGGAAGCGCCGCGGGCCTTGATAATGGCGGTGCCGCGCTGCTGCACGGTCGTGATGAATTCACCTTTGAGCCACGCCTCATCCGTGATCGTCTGCGTGGCGGGCTGCCCGTTGATCTTCGCGTTGCTAAAATCCGGATACTGCGTGGAGGAATGGTTGCCCCAGACGGCGACGTTGCTGACGGCGGTGATGTCCGCGCCGGCCTTTTTCGCGAGCTGCGATTTGGCGCGGTTTTCGTCGAGGCGCGTCATGGCGAAGAAACGGTCGCGGGGAATATCCTTCGCGTTGTTCATCGCGATGAGGCAATTGGTGTTGCACGGATTGCCGACCACGTGGACGCGGACGTCGCTGGCGGCGTTTTTTTGAATGGCCTGGCCCTGGCCGATGAAAATCCTGCCGTTGATGCCGAGCAGGTCTTTGCGCTCCATGTCGGCCTTGCGCGGCACGCTGCCGACCAGCAGCGCCCAGTTCACACCGCGGAAGCCTTCGTCGAGATTGGCCGTGGGCACGACGCCCTGGAGCAGCGGGAAGGCGCAGTCGTCGAGTTCCATCACCACGCCGTTGAGCGCGGACAGCGCCGGTGCGATTTCAATCAAATGCAGAATCACCGGCTGGTCCGGCCCGAACATCGCGCCCGAAGCGATGCGGAAGAGAAGGGAGTAACCGATCTGACCGGCCGCGCCGGTGACGGCAACGCGAAGGGGAATGTGGCTCATAGGGTTAAAATTCTAAACTGTCGGGCGAGTATGCGAAAGAGCACCGCAAGGCGCAAGCGCGGAGAAAGCAGCGCGGAGAAAATAGTCGCGACGCCGCGCTGTGGCGTCCGGTCGGCGCAGCGTGCAGACAAACTGCAAATATTGCTGGCGGAACTCTGGCTTATGCGCATTGCCATCGCCCACTCTGCCCGTTACGCTCACGCCATGAGCGCATTCCCTGTCACCTCGCAGAAGGAAGCCCAACTCACGCAGCGTATGAACGCGCTGGGCGTGCGCGAAGCCGACATCGAAGAATCCTTTGTCCGCTCCGGCGGCCACGGCGGGCAGAACGTCAACAAGACCTCCACCTGCGTGATGCTGCTCCACCGTCCGACCGGCGTGCAGGTCAAGTGCCAGGCCACCCGCCAGCAGGGACTCAACCGCTTCATCGCCCGCCGCCTCCTGCTCGACAAGATAGAGCAGAAGCGGAACGGCTACGTGGCCGCCCAGCGCGCCGAGATCGAAAAAATCCGCCGCCAGAAACGCAAACGCTCCCGCCGGGCGAAAGACCGGATGCTCGCCGACAAATCCCACCACGCCGACAAGAAAACGTTCCGCAGACCGGTTTCGATGGAATGAATCATTCTTGTCACTGCCGGGTCACACACCGGCAGGTGAATCCCCCCCCGGATTTGTCAGTTTGTATGCTTGACGTTCACGAGAACCTGATAGCATCTCCGCTAATGAACATACTCATTGAAGACGCGGAGAGCCTGCAATATCTCACCACCGATGGTCAGTGGACAAAAAATGCAACCGAAGGCAGATGTTTCGAGGCGACCGGAGCTGCCTTTGAAATTGCGAAAAGGGAGCCGATCCACAAGTTCAACATCGTCTGCTACATCTCCGAGACAAGACAATTCATCAACATGGATCACGGTCGGGGCAAGGGCGCAGAAACCAGCACGGCCTAGCCCGAGTATTTCACACGCCGATTGAAACCGCGTCAGCCTGTAGCCGCCGACGTGAGGAGGCGGACCTTTGCAACCCCCCGCCGAATCCGCCTCCTCACGTCGGCGGCTACGAAGTTTGTGAAATATCCGGGCTAGGGAACGCGCCTCGCCTCACTCCTGAGGGAGTTTTGTTTTCTCAACCGCAAAGGCGGCAACGCGCTGGTCGCCGGCGGCAATATCCTCACGCGTCATGTTGAAAACCAAGGCGGCGCAATTGATGTGGGAACCCTTGCAGCCTTGTGCGGCGGCGAGCTGATACCACTTGTAAGCTTCGATCCTTGATTCGGGCGCCTCCTCCGGCAGCCCCCCAAAGCTCGTGCGGTGACAGCTTCTGCCCAGATTGAATTGGGCTTTCACGTTTCCCTGGTGCGCCGCCCGGCCAAACCACATCGAGGATTCGGCATCATCCCGCGTCACCCCCAGCCCCTCGACGTACAGCACCCCGAGATTGAATTGCGCCCGGGAATGATTTTGATCTGCCGCCTTGCGATACCATTCCGCCGCCTGCACATAATCCTGCGCCGCTCCGTCTCCCTTGGCAAATTTCAACCCCATTCTGAATTGCACATCCGCGTCCCCGTAATCGGCGCTGGGGCGGGACGCTTCCCGGTCAAGCTGCTGCGGGCGCGAAAACAATTTGCGATACCAAGGTCTATCCATGCTCACCACCATAGGTTGTCTCGCGCCGAACACAAGCAGCGTTTCCTCGCCCGTCCCAAAAACTGGCCGCGCCTCCCGGCCAATCGCAACGGGTTGGAAAACTTTTCACGGCAACCTGTCGCGGCGAAATCTGAAGGAGGCGGAACATGCAAACCAGCTGACCCGAATTTAACGGCGAGAGAATTTCCGGGTTGTTTTGGCGGCTGAGTTGTCCCACCCTGGGACCGTTGCTGAAACAGGTCATGAACGCCATGTCATCAGCGCGAATGGGAGTGCTTATGCTTTGGCTCTGCAGCTTCCCGCAGGAAGGCGCGGCCGTGCCGGGAAAGGCGGATGATTTGCCCGTCCCGATGCGGGCGCTGCCGGGTCCGGTCAACCCTCCGACCGGCCCGGATTTGCAAGAGGAGATCGCCAAGGTTCGAGCCACGCTAGAAAAAGAACAGACCGACCTCAGTCCTCAAGCGCTGGAAAAGCTGGCCGGCCAGATGGGACGCACCAATTATTTCCACCACGCATTGCTGTGGTTTGTTGAGCGCGGAAACACTGCTTCGGTGAAAGCGTTGCTGGCGAAATATGCTGGCTTGGACACTAACGTTCGGAATGCCGCCGGCAAAACCGCGCTGCACCTGGCCAATCAGAGAGACGATCTCGCCCTGATGGAACTGTTACTGGCCCACGGAGCGGACATCAACGCGCCGGACGCGGACGGCAACACGGTTTTGCATCACCGCATGACCGCCTCCAATGATTTGGTCCCCGTCCCGCGACCGCCGCCAGATTTCTTCGATCGAATGGGAGCGAAGATAAGAGCGAACAAATACCTCAATCGTCTGATACCTCTGCCCCCCGCAAAACCGCCGGCGGCTCCGCCCAAACGCAGCGTGGTAACGTTTCTATTGGACCACAAAGCAAATCCTAAAGCGGTGAATCATCTAGGGCAGACACCGCTACACGTGCTCGTGTCGAACCGCGCTTTCGAAGGGCAGTCTGGCAATCCGTGGCGGGAGAAGCTCAACCGCTTGATCCGCGCTGGCGCCAAGACAGACGTGCTCGACGGGGAGGGCAGGACGCCTCTCAACCAGGCGATCGACGCGCAGAATCGCTCCGCCTTCACCAACCTGCTCGATTTTAAGGTGAACCTGGAAGCGCGTGACGGGAAAGGTCGCACGCCCTTGCTGTTCGCGATGGAAAGGGACTATGACTCAATCGAGTGGATGCGGCCGTTGCTCCAGCACGGCGCGAATCCGAACGTGCCACGCGGCGACGGCCTCAGCCCGTTGCACATTGCGATTACAAACAAGTTTCACCCCGTTGAAATGGTTGCGCTGCTTCTCACCAATGCCGCGAACCCAAACCTCACTGACGCTCAGGGCCGCGCGCCGCTACACCTCGCCATAAAAGCCGGGCAGCATTCAACCAAAATGACGGAGCTGTTGCTCAAACACGGAGCGGATGCAAATGCCAAACTGGCTGATGGCCGGACCCGTTGCATGTTGTTGTGACGAATCTTTTCGGCTCACAAAATTTTGTTTTTTTGCTGCTCAGCAATCGCGCGAATCCAAACCTCACCGACGCCGAGGGTCGGACCCCGTTGCAATATGTCATTCAACAAAACGCCACCAATCGTGCTTTTATGCCTTGGGGTTTCGAGACTATCAAACTCCTGGTCCAAGGTGGTGCAAACGTGATGGTGCGAGATCCTGACGGGAACACATTGCTCCACGTTCTGGTCGCCGGGGTAAATTATACCGTTACCAAGGGTACCGGCACCAAGGAATTGATTGAATTCTGCGGCACGAATTCCGCCCTCCTGAACGCCACCAATAACGCCGGTGACACTGCCTTGCACATCGCGATGCGCACCGGCAACCGTGCCAAAACGTTGATGACGCTCGGGGCCAACCCAATGGTGACGAATCGGGCCGGCGAGTTTCCGCTCCGCATGGCTGCGCTCAAAAACCTGGGCAGCTACGACAGTGTCCGCCCTCGTGAGGCCAAGACCGGATTTTTCATGTCCATCCTCCAGCGCGATTTGGCTTCGTTCGACGCGTGGCTCGCAGCCGATCCAGGCCTTGCCCTCCTGACGAACCATTCAGGCGAAACGTCCGTTCAGTTTGCAGCGAAAATGAACAACCGAAAAATGGTGGACCGGCTCGTGTCTTTGGGGGCGAAGCTTGACCCCGACTCCGCGCTCCTGGCCGGTCGGACGGCCGAGGCAGAGGCGGCTTTGGTCACCATGACCAATGCACCACCCGGAACCTGGCTGCTCAGAGCGATCAGTCTCAAGAACTACGATCTTGCCGCTGAGATTGTCCGCAAAGGTGCCGACTTCAACACGCTGGATTATATGAACCATTCGCCACTTTACTTTGCGCGGCAGCGCGGAGCCACGAACCTCGTCGCTCTGCTCGAATCCCTCGGTGCAAAGGAGAACCTCTTTGACGCCGCGGAATCTGGCAATATCCCACTGGCAATTGAACTCTTGGGATCCAATCGCGCGCTCGCCCGGGCGACGACCAAGTCAGGTGACACACCGCTGCACTGTGCTGCGGAAATGGGACACAGTGAAATGGTAAAGCTTTTGCTTTCCTCGGGCGCTGACCTCCATGCGACAAATAGCCGCGGCTATAGCCCGCTTCATGCTGCCGCCACGGAAGGATACACCAATGCCATCCCGGCGCTTATCGCCGCCGGAGCGAAATTGACTGATACTGATCGAAACGGCGGTACGCCGCTTCACACAGCCGTGTTTTGTGATCAAGCGGAGATGGCCGCCTTTCTTATTTCGATTGGAGCAGACGTGAACGCACAGACACTCGGTGTTATCCCATCACCGACCCCGCCTTTCTATCTCCAGCCAATAGGCAACGCGCCTTTGCATTATGCCGCGCTGAAAGGCAATACGAACATCGTCACATTGCTCCTCGATCACGGAGCCGCCATCAACGTCACTAATGGCCTCGGCCATACGCCGCTGGCCGTGGTCAAGGATCGAAATATCTCCCTCGGCCCGATACATTACATGTCGGAATCTTTTCCCGCCGTGTTCGATGGGGAAACCCGCCGGGTGACGATCGAATTATTGGAGCGACACGGAGGAAAGTGAATTGCCTCTTCACACGCCGATTGGATGCCACGCGGTCTTGAACTCCACCGTGTCCAAAATCCAGTACGGGTCTTCGGCTTTGGCGGTGAACCATTCGTCTTCGGCCAGGGAATGATTCGCGTAACGCTTGAGGTTGATCGCGGTGCCGGCTTGCAGCTTCGCGCTCAATTCGGGCTGGCCTGCGCCGTCCACGATCGCGTTCACGTCCATGTGGCCGGCGATGTGCGGCGCGAGTTCGTCGCGTTTGCCGGCGAGAATGTTCACCACGCCGCCAGGCAAATCGCTCGTGGCCAGGATTTCCGCAAACGTCAGCGCGGGCAGGGGAGCTTTCCCGGACGGGATCACGACGGCCGTGTTGCCGCTCAAGATGACCGGTGCCAGCAGCGAAACCAGCGGCAACAACACTGGCAGGTCCGGTGCGAGCACCACGACCACGCCCGTTGGCTCCGGGGTGGTGAAGTTGAAGTGCGACGAGGCCACCGGGTTCACGCTACTGAAAATCTGCTGATACTTGTCCGTCCAGCCGGCGTGGTGCACCAGCCGGTCAATTAC
>CAZIFU010000216.1:0-10823 GCA_964539075.1 uncultured Verrucomicrobiota bacterium
ATTTGTTTCGGGTTTCGGATTTCGGATTTCGGATTTCGCGCTGACCGCGCCACAACATGCCAGAATCTGCCGCGAAAACTCCTGCCGAACTCGGCTACCGGATGCCGGCCGAATGGGAGCCGCACCAGGGCACCTGGCTGACCTGGCCCCGGCCTGAGGGGATCAGCTTCCCGGACAAATACGAAACGGTGCCGCCGGTTTACGCCGAGCTGATCCGCCATCTCGTCCAGGTTGAAGAGGTGAATATGAACGTCTGGAACGCCGGGATGGAGGAGCAAGCGCGACAGGCGCTGACGCAATGCCAGGCGCCGCTGGAGCGGGTCCGCTTCCATCACTTTCCCGCTTACGAGCCGTGGTGCCGCGATCACGGGCCGATCTTCCTCGTCCGCGACGCGCGGGACATTCATGAACGCGCCGTGGTGGATTGGGGCTACAACGCCTGGGGCAACAAGTATCCGCCCTTCGATCTGGACGACGCCATTCCGCAACACGTGGCGAAGCTGCGGGATTTGCCGCTGTTCTCGCCGGGCATCGTGCTGGAAGGCGGCTCGATCGAAGTCAATGGCGCCGGCACCGTGCTGACGACGGAAGCCTGCCTGCTCAACAAGAACCGCAATCCCCATCTCAAACGCGAGCAGATCGAACAAAGCCTGCGCGATCACCTGGGCGTCAGTTGCGTGCTCTGGCTGCACGAAGGGATCGTGGGCGACGACACCGACGGGCACATAGATGATCTCACGCGCTTCGTGAATCCGCACACGGTCGTGACGGTGGTGGAGGAAGACCCGGCGGACGAGAACTTCCATCGGTTACAGGAAAATCTACGGCGGCTGCGCTGTATGCGCGACCAGGATTTTGCGCCGTTGAAAATCATCGAGCTGCCGATGCCGGGCGTGGTGGAGCACCGGGGCCAGCGGCTGCCGGCCAGTTACGCCAACTTTTACGTCGCCAACCAGCTCGTGCTGGCGCCCACCTTCGGCCACCGCAACGACGCGAAGGCGCTGGCGATTTTGCAGCGGGAATTTCCCGACCGCCGCGTGGTGGGGATTGATTCAACGGAGTTGATCTGGGGCCTCGGCTCCTTCCATTGCCTCACCCAGCAGGAGCCGGCCTGAGAGGAAGGAGCGGGAACCCGGGTCCCGGCCGGACGCAAGAAAGGCTTGTCACGTCGTAACCGTTTGAGTAAAAACGATCAACTCAAACCCTCAACCTAAGGAACAAAATGCAAATTGCTGATGCTTCAGGATCCATTGGTTTTCTGGTTGCGCTGGCGATCATGGTCTTCATCATTGCCGCGCTCTGGAAGGTTTTTGCCAAAGCCGGCAAGCCGGGCTGGGCCTGCCTCGTCCCGATCTATAATGCTTACGTGTTGTGCGAAATTGCCGGCAAACCGGGCTGGTGGGTCGTGCTCTTTTTAATTCCCGTGGTCAACGTGGTGATCGCGCTGCTCGTCGCGCTGGGCGTGGCGGAGAAGTTCGGCAAAGGCGCCGGGTTCGGCGTGGGGATTTTTTTCCTGCCGGTTATTTTCTACCCTGTCCTCGCTTTTGGCGACGCGGCCTACGGCAGCGCGAGCAAATAGCGAAACGATTTAGTCACACAACAGCCTTGCCGCTGAAAACTTCGGAAACGCCGAATGTCGCTTGCTTCTCAAGCGGCGGTGTCGGGAAATTATCACATCTATGACCCGGAAACCTGTCCTGTTCATCACCCTGAGCGTGACGGCTCTCAGTCTCTGCCCCGCGGCTGACCTGCGCATCGGCATCATCGGGCTGGACACGTCGCACGTCGTCGCGTTCACCCAGCGGTTGAATGATCCGAATGATAAAAACCACGTCGCCGGCGGCAAGGTGGTGGGCGCATTCAAGGGCGGCAGCAAGGACGTGGAGTCGAGCTGGTCGCGGGTGGAGGGCTACACCAAGACATTGCAGGAAAAGCATGGGGTGAAAATCTACGCGACGATTGAAGAGCTGTGCCAGAACGTTGACGCGGTGATGCTGGAAAGTGTGGATGGCCGGCCTCATTTGGAACAGGCGCGCCCGGTATTCAAGGCGGGCAAGCCCATCTTCATTGACAAGCCGCTGGCGGGTTCATTGCGCGACGCGATTGAAATTTACCGGCTGGCCAAACAATCCAAAGTGCCGTGCTTCAGCACTTCGTCGCTGCGGTATTACCCTGGGCTGGTGGAATTGAAGGAAGCCAAGGTGGGCGAAATCAAAGGCGCCTTTTCCACGGGACCGGCGCACCTGGAGGAACATCACCCGGACCTCTACTGGTATGGGGTTCACCCGACCGAGGCGCTTTATACCGTCATGGGGACCGGTTGCGAAACCGTGGTGCGCACCGCGACGCCGGACACGGACATCGTCACGGGCGTCTGGGCGGGCGGAAAGGCCGGCACCGTGCGCGGCATCCGCAACGCGAAGGCGCCCTATCGGGTGACCGTTTTCGGCACCAAGGATGTGGCGGACCAGAAGCCGGGCGGCGACTACACGCCGATGCTGCGTGAAGTGATCAAGTTTTTCCAGACCGGCATGGCGCCCGTGCCGCTCGAGGAAACGCTGGAAATCATGGCGTTCATGGAGGCCGCGGATGAAAGCAAGCGGCAAGGCGGCGCGACGGTGAAAATTGCCGACGTATTGAAAAAGAACGGCTACTAACCCAGGCGTGTGGATCAGTGGAGACTGGCCGGATCAAGCGGGCGCGGTTCTGAAGTTGATTGCAAAAGCCCGGCTTTTGATCGGCCGATCTCCGGTCCTGATTGAACACTGTTCCTGTGAATCCATTCTTCTTCTCTTCCAACTCGTCCTGGTAAAAGGATTGAATCTCACTCATGCAAAGCTCAGGATTGCGTGATGTACCGAAGCATTGAAAAATGGCAGGTACGGTTGATTTTTTTCCTGATGAAATTCCCATCAGGCGCGGAGTTTGACTTTCTTGCAAAGCCGGGAATGGTTCAAGCCAGGCTGAATCGTGCGCAACTTGTAGCAGAGACAAATCCGATGATTGGACTTTTTCCCAGACAGCGTTACCGCAACGATATTTGTTTTTTAATTCCGAGCTTTGCCATCTGGCTGCTTGCCGGACCGTTATCAGAAGCCCAGAACCTCTTTTCCATAGCGGCGAAGACGGGCGACACGGTGCCCGGCGCGCCAGCCGGGGTAACGTTTGGCAATTCGTTCACCAGCCCGTTGATCAATCGCGCCGGACAACGGGCATTCACTGCCGCGCTCGAAGGATCGAGCGTCACCAGCACCAACCAACGCGGCGTCTGGATGGAAAGTTCGGGAGCGTTGGCCTTGGTGGCTCGGCTCGGCGATGAGGCGCCGGGCACCTCCGGCGGAGCTTATTTCAGTCTGCTGCGCTCCCCGTTGATCAACGATACAGGCGGGATTGTTTTTTCCGCCGATTTATCGGGAGTCGGAACAGCCAGCACGAATAACACCGGCATCTGGGCGGGCGGCCAGGCTTCGCCTGGATTGCTGGCGCGCGCAGGCAAGCCAGCCCCAGGGACTGAAGCCGGCGTTTTTTTTAGCAGTTCTTTTGGCCCGCTGGCCATCAACCTTCAGGGCAAGGTGACTTTCCCCGCCGGCCTCACCGGCACGGGCGTCACGGCGTCGAACGACTCCGGCATTTGGACGGGCAATACCAGCTCGCTCACCCTGGTCGCGCGCGGGGGTTCGCCGGCGCCGGGATTGTCCACTGGCGCGGTCTTCCGCACTCTCATCAACACCGTGCCGGTGCTCAACAGCGCGGGACGGACGGCCTTCCAAGCCGGTCTGGCCGGCACCGGCATCTCCAACTCCAACGACACCAGCGTGTGGTCGGAAGGAACCGGTTCTTTGGCATTGGTCGCGCAGGAAGGGTCGCAGGCGCCCGGAACGTCTGCGGACGTCAACTTCAACTTTTTCAACACAATGGTGTCCTTCAACGAGGCGGGCCAGGTGGCTTTTCAAGCCGGCCTGACCGGGACAGAGGTCAACATTACGAACGATTCCGGCGTCTGGTCAAAAGGTTCCGGCTCGTTGGCGCTGGTCGCACGTAAAGGTTCCCCGGCCGCCGGCACACCGGCCGATGTCTATTTCGGAGCGGTGCGCCCGCCGCTAATCAATCATGCTGGGAAGACGGCGTTCACCGCCGATCTCGTCGGCTCGGGCGTCACGACCACTGATGACGGTGGCGTGTGGTCCGAAGGCGCAGGCACCTTGGCGCTGGTGGCGCGCAAAGGGGACCAGGCTCCGGGCGCTCCAGCGGGCGTGAATTTCAGCGGGTTCAACAGCACGGTGACAATGAACGGCGCCGGACAAACCGCCTTTTCAGGCAATCTGACCGGCGCCGGCGTCACGAATTCCAACGACTTCGGCATTTGGGCGGTGGATCCCTTCGGGCAACTGGTCAAAATTGCGCGGTCCGGGGATGAATTTTCTCCGGCCAGCAACGATGCGCGGACCATTGAATCGGCCGGACTGTTGACCGGTTCCGGCGAAGAAGACGGCAAAGCTTCGAGCTTCAATGACCGTGGCCAGTTGGCGTTCCAACTGACATTCACCAATTCGACCGCTGCAGTCGGCAGCCTGCTCGTCGGCGGCCCGGTGCGACTTTCCGCCGCCAAGCCCCTCCTCGGCCCGGCCATCTCGAATGCCTACGGGGATCCTTCGCCGCTGGCGCTGACAAACAACAGCAGCAACTGCACCCAGACATCATTTATTGAAACGAGCCTCGGGGCCGACAACAACGCCGGTTACGCCGCCTTCGCGAACATCAACACCAACTTCAACGTCTCGATCCTGCTGCGCGTTTCCACGAGCAACACGACGTTGGTGCCGCTGGAAAACTATTTGCAAGCCGCCGGCGCATCGGGCGGTCATTTCAGCGTCACCAACAGCCATCCGCTGTTGAGCACATACCATTGCGACCTTTTGCTCACCTTCGCCAGCGGCAGTTTCGCGACAACGGAGACTTTTTATTGGAACTTCGCCGACTTCCGCGACGCGAGCATCACCTCCTTGGGGATGTTCCAGGTCCCCGACACCCACGGCACCCCCATGGCCTGCGATATCACCTTTAACATCGCTGCGGACAGCGCGACGCATTTGACTTTGACCGGAGCGGACAGCGACGGGGATGCTCTCGCGTTCGCAGTCACGAGCCTGCCTTCGCACGGTTTGGTGACGGGATTTAACCCGTCCAGCGGATCTTTCACTTACACGCCGGCGCACGGCTTCTACGGAGCAGACGCGCTGACGTTCCGGGCCAGTGATGGGGCCACAACCAGTGCCATGGCGACTGCCAGCATTAACGTGATGGCCCCCGCGGACACCGAGGGTGATGGAATGCCGGACGCCTGGGAAATTGCGCACGGGTTGGTTCCGAGTGTGAACGATGCCGATCTTGACCTCGACGGCGACGGCATGACCAACCTTGTGGAATACCAGGCGAACACCGATCCGAATGATCCCAATTCCGTATTGCGAATCACGTCGGCCAGCGTGATGGGGAACGGCCATTGCGTTATCAACTGGAACTCAGCAGGTGGCACACGCTATCGGATTCAATACAGCAATGGCGATTCGAGCGGGTCAGTTAACAACGTATTCACCGACGTGGTTCGATCCATCCGCCTCGAGATGGATCCCGCGGCGGTGGGCAGTGCGTCCACGATGACGTTCACCGATGATCTCTCACTGACTGGGGGCGCACCTTCCCAGGGAGTTCGCTATTTCCGAATCAGAGTCGTGCCATAGGCTGGCGCCTTTGGCTTCATTCGGACGCTCAACCGGATTCGCCTTCCGAACCTCAAAGTGGGGCGCGTCTCACATAGGTCGGCGGAACCGGAACCAAACTGGCGGCGGGCGTCCGCGCCTGCCGTAGAGGGCGGGCCTCCCGCCGCCCGGGTCCCACCTTGACCCTCGGCGTATGCCATCCACTCCGCAACGCCCTTACCGCCGGGCGGGACGCCGCAGCTCTACGGCAGGCGTAGACGCCCGCCGCTACACACACCAGACCGCGGCCATCCCGTAGAAATTCTGGAGAAAATCACAGAGATTGACCTGTACAAATCGAACGGGCCGTCGGGTGGGTGGAGCGAACGTTGCGGGGCGCTCGGAGAGCGTCGCCCCACCTCTCCGAGCGCGCAACCGTTGCACGACCGGGTGCGGGATGGCGTTCATTGCACCGATTGCCATTGGAAGTTGTCATAACGGTTTGGTGTAGAGTTTGTTGCAATTTCAATCCAGCCTGAAAAGCTTCCAGTGATTGCACGAACGGCTGTCGGATAATGGCATTGCATCGCAAACGTGAGAGCTAATTCAACCACCTTCATAAAAAATCGCCGGCTTCGCTATAAATATTCTTGCTTTTGGAAGGACAATTGTTTAAAACTTTCAAAGACAGCTGTTGTAATATGCCATTAGACTAAAGTTTTACTCCTGGTTCGTTTTTTTTCCCATGAAAAGGTTTCTGAAAGAAATTCTGGCTGTCGTCGCCTTGTCGGCGGTATTACCCGTGTTGAATTGCAGTGCCTACAATGTAGACATCAACACCGTCATGTCTGATGGGCTAACGAGCACAAACCGTTTATATTTGGTTACTGCTTTGAGTACCAACCTTGCCAATCGCGCGCCGGTTGGAACAAAAATGTGGTTTCTGGCTGACGTGAATGGGGATGGAGTTCCAACCAACGCGCCGCCGGATTATATTGCTGAGTCCGACAACTCTCTCTTGTTCGAAACATTGGTTGATGGCCAGCAACCAGGAAACATACCTGGCAGGTACAAATGGTCCGGCACGAATGTGGCTGATGTATTTTCCACAGCAAACATTTTTGTTTACCTCTGGGGCACTTCGAGCACCAATGAAGCTTCTGGTGATACGTTTGGCATTCTCAACCTCGGAGTCATACCTCCACCCGGTTTTGGAAACGCACTATGGTTGATCAAAACGAATATTTTTGCCGACCAGTTCACCATCCTGGCGCCCACGAGCATCTGGACCAACAACAATCACGGCTTTTGGAGCACGGGGCCGAAATGGACCAATGCGCCTGCCAATGGCGTGTATGCAACGAACATTTTGAAATTCATCGGCGATGCCAGCTATACTTCCACCAATGATTTTTCGACCACTCCCTTTCTGCTGAATCATTTGATTTTCTCGAACTCCTCGGCGGCCAGTGTGGTGACTCTGGCCGGCAATCAAGCGCGGTTTACCAACAACGGGATCGTCCTGCCCTCGATCCGACAGGACGGAGTCTCAGGAGTGCTCATCAGCAACGACCTTAACCTTGCCACCAATCTGCTTCTCGCGGGTGATGGCACTGGTATCGTCGCGGTCAATGGGGTCATCAGCGGCGGGGGGTTGGGTGCAGTCAAGATCAACACCAGCACTTTTGTTCTTTCCGGGGTAAACACGTTTACTGGCCCCTCTAAAATCAAGGGTGGAACGTTGAGTATCAGCGCTGATTCCGGCCTGGGCACCGCGCCAGGCTCGGCCACGCCGGCTTACCTTACTCTCTCGGGCGGGACGCTCCAAAGCACGATTGGCTTTACGCTGGCTGCCAATCGTGGCCTGTTGCTGGCCACCAATGGCGGCACCGTTGAAACCGTGGCCGGCGAGTTGATCTATGGCGGCATCGTTGACGGTCCCAACCGGCTGACCAAAACCGGCGCCGGCACCCTCACTTTGAGCGGGGCTAACACCTTCACAGGCGGCGTGAGTATCAATGGCGGCGTGCTTCAGCTTGGGAGCACAGGAGCCTTGAACTCCACCACACCCAACGCCGTTACCCTGGCAGGCGGGACCCTCAGGCTCAATGGCAACACCGTCACCATTTCCGGTTTGAACGGCGGTTCGACCGTGGACAACAATAATGCCACCCCGGCCACATTGACCGTTGATAACCCTGTCGGTCCTGACGCCTACACGGGTTTGATCGCCAACGGCGCCGGCGGAGGTGTCCTGACCTTGACCAAAAACGGCGCCAGCGAACTCACTCTGGGCGGCGCCAATACCCACAGCGGCGGCACCATCCTGAACAACGGCACCTTGCACGTGGGCAACGCGGCGGCCTTGGGCACAGGGACCGCCACCTTGAACGGCGGAACCCTGGCCTCCGCCGACAGCACGCCTTACGCCCTGGCCAATCCAGTCAGCGTGGGCGGCGATTTCACACTGGGCCAGATGTTCGGGGGCGATGGTGAACTGACACTGCTCGGTGGCGTAAACCTGGGTGGCGCAACGCGGACCATTACGGTGGGCAATCCCAGCGACACCATCAATGGAATCATTTCCAACGGCGGGCTGATCAAGGCGGGCACCGGCAACCTGACTCTGGGCGGGGCCAACACTTTAACCGGTGGCGTCACCGTCAACGATGGCGTTCTTCGGTTGGGCAACACCGGCGCCTTGAATTCCACCACGCCCAATGCCGTCACCATGGGCGGAGGCACTCTCAGTCTGAGCGGAAACAGCGTCACCCTCTCCTCGCTGACGGGCAGCGCCGGCACCGTCAACAATGACGATTCGCTCGCGGGCACGGCCACGCTGACGCTCAACATCGCGGGCACTGCCACCACAAATACCTATGCCGGATTGCTGGCGGATGGCTCTTCGGGAACTCTTGTGTTGACCAAAAACGGCTCCGGAACGCTGGTTTTGAGTAATTCTTCCACTTATCTTGGCGGCACCATCATCAACAGCGGAACAGTAATTGCCTATGATCCGGGAGCAGGGTCTATTACGCCTTTGGGGGGCGGGCCGGTCACGCTGAACGGCAGCATCTTGGCGCTGCGCAGTGACTTCAGTCAGACCTTCGGCCCCGGCTATGACATAACAGTCAATGGCACTTCCGCCATCAGTGTTGGCCCGATCGCAACGGGCTCCAATCTCCTCATTTCGCTCGGCAGTCTGAATATTGGCAGCACATTGATGGTCTCCGGCATAACCAACTACGACCTCAGATTTGCCGACGTCAATACCCTCACGGGCAATGCCACGATATCCAACTCCACCGCCGTCAGCTTGAACGGGCTGATCACCGATGGGGGCGGTAACTTCAGCCTCACCAAGAACGGCAGCGATACCCTGAACATCAATTCGAACCTGAACAACAACACTTACGGCGGCGGCACCATCATCAATGCCGGCAACTTGAAAGCCATCGGTTCGAGCGGTTCGGTGATGGCCTCCAATCCGCTGGGCACCGGCCCCGTCCGCATGAGCGGCGGCACGCTGCAACTGCGCGGCGACACCAATCTGACCTTCGGCCCCAGCGGCGGTTACAACGTGACGCTTTATACCAATGCCACCATCAATGTGCAGCGCCAGACCTCGACCGGGGGCACGAACAAAACATTCACACTGGGCAATCTGAACATTGGCTCGACCCTGACCGTTTCCGGGGCCAGCAACTTCACGCTGAGATTCAGTGGGACGACGACGCTGACGAACGACGCGACCTTCAACACCACCACCGCCGGTCTGATTTTGGACGGCCTGATCACCAATGCCGGCGGCTTCAATCTGACCAAGACCGGTTCCAGCAACCTGATTATCAATGGCAGCGCCAACAAGTATGGCGGCACAAACTTCATTCTGGCCGGCACTTTGCTGGTCGGCGCCAGCTCACCCAATGGCGCGCCCGGTGCTTTGGGCGATTCCAGCTCAACGGTGTTTGTCGGCGATACCAGCGGCACGAGCGATGCCACCCTGCTCACCACCGGCGCGTTCATCATTGGCCGCGCAATTCAAGTGCGCGCCGGCAGCAGCGGCACCATGACCCTGGGCGCACGGAACTCCTCGGGCACAGCAGAGTTCGACGGAGCCGTCACTTTGGACCAGGACGCGGATCTGTCTGCCGCCGGCGGTGGCGAAGTCAGTTTCGGTGGCATAATCAGCGGCGCCGGTGGCATCAACAAGGTGGATGCCGGCACTGTGACCCTGGCTCAGGCCAATAACTTTGGCGGGGCGGCGGACATCACGATGGGCGTGTTGCGGAACGCCATTGATAACGCCCTGCCCACGGGCACCGCTCTGACCGTGAGCACGCCGGGCGTTTACAACATGAATAACTTCAATCAAACCGTCGGCAGCCTGGCCGGCGACGGCTTCGTCACCAACAGCGGCGGGTCCGCCCGCACCTTTACCGTGAACAACGGCAGCGACACCACCTTCTCCGGCACGGTCCGCGGGCCAATCAATTTAACGAAGACCGGCGCGGGCAAACTGACGTTGGACGGCGCCGCCGCCAACACCTTGAGCGGAATGGCCATCATCAGCGGGGGCACGCTGGCCGTGGGCAAGGCTGGCGCCTTGGGCAGCATCAGTTCATTGACCATCAACGCGGGCGGCACCTTGTTGCTGGCGGGCACTGGGAACCGCGTGAACGACGCCGCCCCCGTGACCCTGTTCGGCGGGACGATCAACGCCGCCGGATTGTCCGAAACCTTCGGCGTGCTGACGCTCTCCATGAGTTCAATCATTGACATGGGCGCCGGCGCCAGCATCCTCCATTTCACCGACAGTCACCTCGTGGCTTGGACCCCCGCAGCGACGCTCACCATTGAAGACTGGGATGGCGCGCTCGCCGGAGGCGGAACAGATGAATTGTTCTTCGGTGCCACCAGTGGCGGACTCATCGCCAGCCAGGAATTGCAGATCCGGTTCCACAATCCGACCGGCTTGGCGGTGGGAACGTATAACGGTCGCATCCTCGGAACGGGCGAAGTTGTTCCCACACCGGAACCGGCCACCTGGCTGGGCGCGTTCTCCGTGCTGGGCCTGCTGGGCTACCGGGAACGCAGGAAGCTGGGCGCGCTGGCATGCTGGCT
>CAZIFU010000217.1:0-2940 GCA_964539075.1 uncultured Verrucomicrobiota bacterium
CAAGCCGGTCTTCAACTACAACCTCGCTGGTGTGGCCCACTACCTCGTCGCCGGCAAGGAGAAGCTCACGCCGGGCGCACACACCCTCGTCTATGACTTCAAATATGACGGCGGTGGCATCGGCAAAGGCGGCGTCGGCACGATCCAGGTGGACGGCAAGACCGTGGCTACCGGCCGCATCGAAAAGACGCTGCCCTTCCGCCTCTCGCTCGACGAGACGCTGGATTGCGGCGAGGACACCGGCACACCCGTTGCTGAGGACTATCACACGCCGTTCAAGTTCACCGGCGAGATCAAGAAGGCCACGATTAACCTGAAGCCTGTGCCATTGACGGCGAGCGATGACAAGAAGCTCGAAGCCGCCCGGAAGCTCGCGGCCATCCGGGAGTAACTGTTGATTCGATTGTGAAACACGCGGGCTGGCCGGGTGGCCGGCCCGCGACTTCACTAGCGAACAACCAAACAAAATTATGAAAATGAAAAAACTCCTCGCCGCCGCGCTCGTTTGCGCGGTGACGCTCACGACCACGCAGGCCCAGCAGTCGCCGCAAAGCGAAGTCTGGTCACCGAACTACAGCATCATGACCGCCCCGGCGGCTTACATTCGCACCGACCGGGTGGACGCCAACGAAACTCCGTATGAAAAAGCGTTGTATCAGGGCCGCGCGCTCGACGCCTACACCATCGGTCTTCAGGCCTATGTCTATGGGTGGCCGGTTGTGGAAGCGTCCCGCATCCGGTCGAGCATGTTGGACCCCAAGTTCAAGCATTATGCCGCCATCAATACCTTCCGGCACGAGGACAATCCGGCGGATGACAAGTATCGGCTGTTTGTTTCCGCCAATGCCGACCTGCTCTATTCGCAGTCCTTTTTCGATCTAGCCACCGAGCCGGTGGTGCTCCATGTGCCGGACACCAAGGGCATACTCTATTGGGCGGCGCAGATCACCGACTTCTTCACCGAGACCGTGGCCAACGTGTCGAAGCGATCCGTGGGCAACGGGCCGGGCAATTACGCGCTCGTCGGTCCCCACTGGCAGGGCACGCTGCCCGCAGGCGTCGTCGAGGTGCGCATGACGACCACCGTGGGGTTCATCCTCCTGCGAAACTATTTCGAGAATGAGGCGGCACTACCCGCGACGCGCGAGATCCAGCGCGGCTTCACGCTGACGCCGCTGAGCGCCTTCCTCTCGGGCAAGGCGTGGAAATCGGTGGATGTGGCGGCAGATGATCCGCGCCGTCAGGTTCCGGCCACCGAAGAGGAATTGATGCACTCGCTGGTGTTCTTCCAGGTGCTCAACCGGGCAATCACCGAGGGTGGCATCCGGCCCCAGGAAGAAGGGCTGATGAAACTGTTTGCGCGCATCGGCATCAGCCCGGGCCTGACGTTCGACCCGGCAACGCTCGACAAGGCGACACGCGAGGGCCTGACCAAGGCCATTGAGGACGGTTTGAAACTGGTATTGATCCGCTCCTCCTCGATGAAGCAAAGCATCGTCAACGGCTGGGTCGTCGGAACGCCGGTGGATCAAGTCGGCGCGTTCGGCTTCGACTACCTGCAACGGGCGGGCATGGCTCATCGCGGCATCTACGCCAACACGTCGGATGAATACATGGCCGCCGCAGCCGTGTTCGATTCCGAAAGCAAGCCGCTCACCGGCGCGGAGAGCTACGTCATCCACATGGACAAGGACCAATTGCCCAAAGTGGACGCCTACTGGGGCTTGACCATCTATGAGCTTCCCAGTCGTTACCTGTTTCCGAACCCCGTGCAACGGTGGACGGTCAACAGCATTGACAAGCGCGTGAAATACAACGCGGACGGTTCGCTCGACATCTACGTCCAGCGTGCTTCGCCCGGCAAAGAAAAGGAATTCAACTGGCTGGCGGCGCCGGCGGGCCCGTTCCAGATTCTCTTTCGCGCCTACCGGGCCAGCGACCGGAAAATGTATATGGGCGAGTGGGCGCCGGGGGGCATCAAGCGCGTGAAGTGATTCGATTGTGAAACACGCGGGCTGGCCGAGTGGCCGGCCCGCGACTTCACCAGCGAAACCAATCAACCAAAGAAAGAACAAAACTATGAAAACAAAACACATGATCCCCGCCCTCGGCCTTGCGCTGGGTCTGGCGCTTGCCGCCTGCCTGCCGGCAGGCAGGGCGTTCGCGCAGGAGCACACCACCACCGACATCGGCACGCTCGACAAGGAGAGCGCCGAGAAGGTGTTTCCCGCCAAGCCGCCTTACTCGCCTTACGCGGGTCGCGACTTCCCGACGCGCCCGCTCTTCGGCGACACGCACACCCACACCTCGTTCTCGTTCGATGCAGGCACGTTCGGCTGTCGCCTGGGTCCCAAGGACGCGTTTCGCTTTGCCAAGGGCGAGGAGATCGCCGCCTCCAGCGGCCAGCAGGTCAAACTCTCCCGTCCGCTCGACTTCCTCGTCGTGTCCGATCACTCCGACCAGATGGGCTTCTTCCCGACGCTGCTGGCGGGCGACCCCAAGGTGCTGGCAAATCCTCTCGGGCGGAAGTGGTATGACATGATGCAGGCCGGCCAAGGCGGGGCGGCAGCGATTGAAGTCATCCAGGCCTTCTCTCAGGGGACGTTACCCAAAGAAATCCAATCTCTCCCCGGCACGCCGAACTTTCGTTCAGCCTGGCGCGACACCATCGCTGCCGCGGATGGGGCTAACGATCCAGGACGATTCACGGCCTTCATCGGCTACGAGTGGACCTCGAACACCAAGGGAAACAACCTGCACCGCAACGTCATTTTCCGCGAGGACGGACGCAGCGCCAGTCTGGTCGAGCCGCTCACGACCGAAAAGCCGCTGGGCAGCGATAATCCGCGCGACTTGTGGAAGTGGATGGCCGCTTTCGAGGAGAAGACCGGCGCCGAGGTGCTCGCTCTCGCGCACAACGGCAACCTGAGCAATGGCCGC
>CAZIFU010000218.1:0-5839 GCA_964539075.1 uncultured Verrucomicrobiota bacterium
GAAGCCATCCTCGACGCCAATCACCGCGCGCTCGCCGGTGACGAAACGGCGGGTCTGCATCCCTCCGAGTTCGCCGGCGCCCTGCCGGTGGTGGCGCTGACGTGCATCGATCCCCGGCTCAACCCGCTCCTCCCCGAGGTGCTGGGCATTCCCGAGTCCCACTTCATCTGGTTGCGCAACGCCGGCAACGTCATCACAGGTCCGTTGAGCAGCACCATGCGCTCGCTCGCGCTGGCCTGCGCCGTCAAGGGCGGCAAGGAAATCGCCATCCTCGGGCACACCGATTGCCTGATCTGCAAGACCACGATGATGCAGCTCACCGACCGATTCCGCGCGCTGGGCATCGAGCGCGCGCGGCTGCCGGAGAACCTCAACGAGTTCTTCGGTCTCTTCGCCAGCGAGCGGCAGAACGTGCTCAAGGCCGTGGAGTTCGTCCGCCACAGTCCGCTCATCGGGCCGACGATTCCGGTGCACGGTTTGCTGGTGGACATTCAAACCGGGAAGCTCGAATGGCTGGTCAATGGCTACGAGTCCTTCGCCGCCGGTTCGGAGATCAAGCGGGAAGCGACGCTCGGTGGAAAACCGGCGCTGGAGGCGAAATGGTCGCTGCCCGAATTTCAACTGGGCGAGATGAAGTTTCCCGAAATCAAAATCGGCGGCCTCGCGTTGAAGCTGGAAAACAGTCCGACGGCCATTCCGGTCACGACTTTCTCGCCGACAGCGGAACCGCAAAAACCGCGCGCGGACTGGCGGCCGCAAATTGACGATGCGATCCACTACAAGGTGATTGGCGCGGACCAGAAGCAATACGGCCCCTTCTCCGGAGCCAGGCTGCGGCAGTGGCTGGCCGAAGGCCGGATCAACGAGCAGACGCCCGTGCAGATCGAAGGCTCGACCCTCTGGCAGAAGCTCTCCGCCCTGGCCCACCCCCAACCGCCGCACTTGCCGCTGCCGCCGCCGCTGCGGCCAGCTCCGAAATTGAAAATGCAGAAACCGCCGCATTGGTGAACGTGGGACGGCCAGGACGCGAGGACGGGTATTAACAATGTAGGAGCCGACGTCAGGAGGCTCACTTTAATGTGGAATGCGGAGTGCGGAGTGTGGAATGAGGGTCAGAGCTGCCACCGCCGTCGCGGGATCGGCTCCTACGATTCGAACGTCCGAATCGCGGTTGGTCGCTGTGAAATCTTTCCTGTCGCAGTGTAATAGCCCAATATGCTGGCGGCCTGCGAGAATTTTCCTGCTGAACGGAGTGCGCGTCCTCGGCCGCAGCGAGCAGCGACGTTGGGCAGAGAACGGAATAATCCGGCGCCCATGGTTTTCGGACATTGCTGCGCCCGGGGACAGGCGCACTCCGACTCGGTGGCGGCTTGGCCGAAGTTATGCCTTTGAGCCTTCGCCGTTCAATTCGCGCTCATGGTTTCTGTCGACAGGCGGGCGCGCGTGAAGCGGGGCGCGGCGAAGACCACGGCAAGGCCGACGCACGACCAGCCGAACCAGTCACCGTGCCGCCCGTAGAAGGTGAGGGCGCGCTTTTCGCCGGGCGGCAACAGCGGCACTTTGGCGGTCTTGAAACCGGCGCCATAAATGTCCGGCGAATCGCCAAAATAGATTTCATGCAGCCCGCCAAATTGGTCCACCCAGCAGGTCAGGCCGTTGTTGGTGCAGCGCACCAGCGGCCGGCCGTTTTCCACCGCGCGGAAGACGGCGCTGGCGGCGTGCTGCCATTGCGCGGCGCTCTCGCCGAACCAGCCGTTGTTGGTCAGGTTCAGGAGAAAGTCGGTGTCCTCCTCCACCCCCTCGCGCGCCAGGTGCGGGAAAACGTCTTCAAAACAGATGAGCGGCGACATCTTCACGAGTGGCGCGCTGAGTTGAAAAGCAACCAGCCGGTCGCCCGGCGTGAAGCCGCCTTCGATGGGCGTGAACCATTTCAGGAACGGCAGCCAGTCCGCCAGCGGCACGTATTCGCCGAAGACCACCAGCCGCCGCTTGCGGTAACTGGCCGCGATTTCGCCCGCCGGGTTCATGAGGAAGCCGCTGTTGAAATAACTCATCTCACCGGGACGGGTCGCGGGCACGCGCGGCTCGCTGTCATCGGCGCCGAAAATCAGCCAGACCTTGTGCGTGCGGACGAGGTCGAGAATGCGCCGGTACATCGCTTCGTCAATCACCGGCAAGGCGGCTTCGGGCCAGACGAGCACTTGCGGCCCGGTCTCGAGCGCCAGCGCGGACAGTTCGAGAAGTTTGTTGAAGCGGTTGGTGTTCTCGCTCGCGTCCCAGATGAACGTTTGCGGAATGCCCGGCTGCACCAGCGCCAGTGTAACCTGGCCGCCGCCCGGATGCGCTGAACGAATCTTCCCGAAACCGCCGATGACGACCGCGATGATGACCAGCACAGGCAGCAGCAATTCCCGCCGCCAGATGCGGTGATTTGCAAGTTCCAGCCGGAACACGGCCAGCGCGCAGGCCAGCGCGGCCGAGAACCAGACCAGCAAGAACGACACGCCGTAGATGCCGGTGACGGCGGCGATTTGAATGACCGGCAGTTGCCGGTATTGGGAAGCGCCGAGAAAATTCCAGGGGAACCCGGTGAACAACCGGCCTTGCACCATCTCCAGGGCGACCCACACCGCCGCGCACGCCAGCGCCCACAGCAACCGTTGCGACCAACCGGAACCGACGACGCTCCCCCGCTCCACGGCCGGAAACAACGCGAAGCGCGGCCCGCCCCTCACCCGGCCTGCGGCCACCCTCTCCCCGTCGGATGGGGAGAGGGACAGGGTGAGGGGGCGCCCGGTTTGATTGTCACCCTGCCGCGCTGGGTTGCCGGCAAAATCAAACGGACACAGCTGGCAACACAGCCAGACCCATACGGCGGGAAATAGCGCGAGGTAGGCGCTCAACGCCAGCCAACCCGCGACCGGCGCGTAGGCCACGGGAATGTTGAGCAACCAGTAAAGCGACGCGAGATGAAACACCAACCCCGCCACGTAGCCGGTGCGAAATGCCTGCTGCGGGCGACTCAATCCGCAAAGCAAAATCAATCCCGGCGCAAACCACGCAGCGCCAGCGAGGCCGATTTTGGGAAACGCGGCCGCCAGCAGCAGTCCGCACGCCGCTGCCAAAAGCAACGGATTGCGCCATAGCTGGTTCAAGGACTCACGTTTCAACGCGCGCAGCTTGCGCAGTGGCGCAACGGAAATCAAGCGGAGCGCGGTTGGTTGGAGTTCAAGCTTCAGCTTGCCCCCGGCGCACGCTGAAGCGTGAACTCCAAACTGGCAGCCGGCCGAAGCCGGGACTCCAGACTCACGGGCGGCGCAGGCGGTAGTAGCGGTTGGTGAAGCCGTTGGTGGAAACCAAATCCGTCGTGTCGCTCCACACGGTGGGCGTGCCGAGCGTGTTCGCTTGCTGGAGAATGAGGCCCGGCCCGGTGGTGAGCCAATCCAAGAAATAATTCGTGCCGGTGACTTTGGTGATGTGGGGCATCGGATAGCCAGGCTGCCGGATGGTGATGGCTCAGAAGCCGTCTGGCAGTCTTGATTTTTAGGAACCATTATTCACTCTGGACATTCATGTCCGCGCTTAGGTAAAGTCAGCGCGTGAACACAATCATCAACCTGACTCCTCAACAGTTACGTTTCGCCGCAACACTCAAAGAAAAGATCGCGAGGCATCAAAGAGAACTTGACAGGCTGTTCGGGGCGCCTGCCATGGCTCGAGATGGCGCGGTCACGCGCGGAAGGCGCAGGATAAGCGCTGCCGGCAGAGCCAGAATCGCCGCGGCAGCCAGGGCGCGTTGGGCGAAGCTTAGAGCGAAAAAATCACGGACGAAGCCCGGGAAGAGAACCAGACGCAAGCTGAGCGCGGCAGCCAAGGGCAGAATCTCCGCCCGGATGAAAGCATCGTGGGCGGCAAGAAAAGCGGCTCAACAAAAATAAGACCAAGCGTCTGCCCACACCCGGTTGATCTTCATTTGCATGGCCGGTGCGCCCCGCCGTCGCGGGATTTGGTCCGTAGCCGTCAGGTGAAGCCGGCCATTGCGGTTTCGGGCGCGCGCCGGGTGAAGTGAGTCCGGATCAGCGCTGCTCGCCAGTCCGTATGTCGGTCTTGTTTTGCGAGCGGAGGATTTTATCGCCGGCTTGCTTGAGTGGCGTCAGCCCGGCTCCAAGTGTCAGTGAAGACGTGGAATCGCGCCAGCCAGTTTCGCCGGATGCTTCGCGGAGCAGGATCTTGTGTTCCGTGTTGAAACGGCGCGGCGGGTCGAGGTGAACAAGGCCGGTGGCAGGACGTTTCACGTGGTTGGCAGTCCCTTGAAAAGTCCTGATTCGTAGGAGTCGAGGTAACGAAACTCTCATTTCCTTGGGCTTCAGGGAAGGATCAGAGCCTCCTCACGTTGGCTCCTGTTTTTTAACGGGCTGTCAGGCACGCGAGGGAAGCTCCACATTCCAGGCTCCAAGCTCCAGAGAAACTATAAGCTCCAAATCCCAAAAGCGGCTTGCAGACCAGCGACGAGTGCACAGGTGGGCCGTGCAGTCATCCACAAATGGCTTTTAAGGCCATCGGCCCGCGCTTAATCTGCCGCGCAAACAATGCGATGAAGCAGATTGAAATCGGCAATGGCCGCTTGAACTCCAGTCGCCTGGCCTACGGCTGCTGGCGCATCGCCGGCACCTGGGACCCCGCCGGCGTCACGCCGCAAAGCGAAGCGGAAGGCCGCCGCGCGGTCATCGCCGCCTACGAGGCAGGTTACACCCTGTATGATCTGGCCGATATTTACTGCGCCGGGGTGACGGAATGGATTTTCGGCCAGGTGCTCCAGGAGGTTTCCGGCATGAGGCAACAGGTGTTGATCACCACCAAGTGCGGCATCCGCAAGGCGGGCGACCCGCAGCCCGCATCGCCGTACCGCTACGATTTCTCGGCCAAACACATTGTCTGGTCGTGCGAGCAATCCTTGAAGCGGCTGGGCGTGGAGATGGTGGACCTGTTCCAGTTGCACCGGCCGGATTACCTCGGCGACCCGGAGGAGGTGGCGGGCGCTTTCAGCCAGTTGCAGCAGAGCGGCAAGGCGCAGCATTTCGGCGTGAGCAATTTCCGCCCGTCGCAACTGGCCGCCTTGCAACGCGCCTGCCCCATGCCGCTGCTCGTCAACCAGGTCGAAATCAGCCTGGCCAGGCTGGATTGTTTCGACGATGGCACGCTCGATCAATGTCTGGCGGAAAAAATCACACCGCTGGCCTGGAGTCCGCTGGGCGGCGGCCACCTGGCCGATGGCGCGAAACAGATCCTGGCCTCACAACAGGACTATGGAAAATCGCCCGTGCTCAAAACGCTCGATGATATTGCCCACGCGCGGAACGCGACCCGCCCCGTCGTGGCGCTGGCCTGGCTGCTGCGCCATCCCGGCGGCATCGTGCCGATCGTCGGCTCGACCAGCCCGGCGCGCATCCGGGAAGCCGCGCGGGCCACCGACCTTGAACTGACCCGCGACGAGTGGTATCAACTCCTTGGCGCGGCGCGCGGGCGGACACTGCCTTGACGAAAAATCCGAAACTCGAAATCCGAAATCCGAAACAAATCCAAATGACAAAATTCAAAATCCGAAACCAGAGCGTGCGGATGCGAAAGCAAGGTCCGGTTGCGAGCGACACCGGACGAGCCGTGGTTAGGTTTTGTATTTTCCGCCTTCGAGTTTCGGATTTGTTTCGGGTTTCGGATTTCGGATTTCGGATTTCGCGCTGACCGCGCCACAACATGCCAGAATCTGCCGCGAAAACTCCTGCCGAACTCGGCTACCGGATGCCGGCCGAATGGGAGCCGCACCAGGGCACCTGGCTGA
>CAZIFU010000219.1:0-29921 GCA_964539075.1 uncultured Verrucomicrobiota bacterium
AACGCGGCGATTCATGCGGCGCTCAAGGCCAATCCCGCCAAGCGACACATCGTCACGTCGGCGGTGGAACATTCGTCGGTGCTGAATTATTGCGTGGCGCTGGAGGGAAACCACGGATCACACGGATCACACGGATTGGCCGCGAAAACCTCATCTCCAGAAGCAACTCCGGGCGCTCATGACGACGCGCGGCCACACGCTGCCGGAGATTTGCACCCCGATTGAACTTGGAGGACAATGAACCATGAAATCGAATCCAATCCTCGAGGAAGTCTGGCGCATCAAGGATGAATTGGCGCGGGAAGCCAATTACGACATTCACCAGTTCTGCGAAAACACCCGCCGCTGGGCGGCCGAACACCCGCACAACGGCCCGGTGGTCCACAACGCCGAGGAATTGCGGCAACTCGTGGCCGCGAAGGAACGCCAGCGCGCAGGCCAGCCAGCGCCAACGCTGAACGAAGAACCGCCCAAGCCCACCGCCAAGCCGCCCTCAGCGCACGAACCGTGAGCATCTACGCAACGCTTTGGACCTTGCAGTTCCCCAAGGAAGGCGACGAACACTTCGAGTGCGAGTGGATCAAAGTCCACGCGCAAGCCGTTCCCGCCCATGTCGGCTCGCCCACGCCGGGCATGGGCTATGAATCCGGCGATCCTTATGCCACGTTTCTTCCGCCCGCCGTGGAAACCGATGCCGAAGGCAACGCCCCTTTTCACCGCGCCGTGGTCATTGTGACCGAGCACTCGATCAAGGGCACGGAACTCAGCGGCCAGGAATACCTCAGCCCTCTGCTTGTGCTGACCGGGCAGGAATATGCCCGCCTGACTTTCGACGAACTTCACGAACGAATTTGCG
Source organism: uncultured Verrucomicrobiota bacterium (assembly GCA_964539075.1). Classification (GTDB taxonomy): domain Bacteria; phylum Verrucomicrobiota; class Verrucomicrobiia; order Limisphaerales; family CAZIFU01; genus CAZIFU01. Next base: position 857 of record CAZIFU010000219.1, read on the forward strand.
CCGCCCTGCGCGGCAACCGCTCGCCCGTGGCGATGGAGATTCTTCTGCCCGATGGAACGCACACGATCCTCCGCCAGAAAAAACCTCCCGGCGATTCCGGCACCACGCCGGCAGGCGACTCAACCTGAACCCCGGCGGAGCACGGCTACAGCGCCGAAGTATTCAACGCCCTCGGTGAAACTCTGACCGTTATCACCGTGGCCGAATCTGCGCTTGAACCGCTCCGTGAAGATGAAGTCTGCTGCGTGCGGTCGTTACAGTAGCGCGAGCGTCGTGCTTATTCGTTCTGACTTCTGATCTCTGTCGTCCGCGCTGGTCCACTCAACCATCAACACTCAACTCTCAACGCGTGTTCCGGTGACGGCGGGCATCAGGAGCGAAATCTGCGCGGCGGGACTGAATGCGCGCCGCTGATTGTCGGCATGGGCAAGGTGGCGGAACTGGCGCGGAAATATCTGCCAACTTACGAAACACGGGCGCGCATGAAAACGTCTCGCGGCCGAGCACCCTTGCTAATCGAAATCAGCCACGGATGGACAACGCCCGCTGAATCCGCCGAATGCAAACACCTGAACGCCGCGTCAGATCACATTCCCAATTGCGAACCACGCGCCAACCGGCATTCCGCAAGGTGCGATTCACAATCTGATCACGCTGTTTGTTCGCGGAGAGTTTGCGTCGCCAGAACGCGCGATTGTTCTTTGGCTTCGTCGCGTGCTTCGGGCAGCCGTGCCAGAAACAACCGTCCACGAAGATCGCCACGCCGAGTTTGCGAAAAGCGAAATCTGGTCTGCTAAACACCAACTAATTCCGCCGCCAGCCGAAGATTCGATGCCGACGCAGCAGTTTGACCAGCGCCAGTTCCGTGTCCTTGTTGCCGCACCCGCGAATCCGCGACATCCCCTCCGACCGCTTCGCCTTCGTGAAAACGTCCTGCATCAACCATCCTACCCAGCCTTCACTTTATCCAAACGACTTGTCATACTGCCGAAATGGAATCGCTTGGCATGACCAACAACAACACAGTTTCGTCTTTGCGAGCTTGGTATGGCGCGTCCATTTCCAATTTCCTACAATCGCAACCTGACGCTGTGTTGGGACGACTCACCGCAAATTGCGACTTCACTCTGATTCCGACCCAGCGAGATGCGTGGCTGGCCCAAGTCCAATTCCTGCGTTCTCATCTCAACGGCCTATCTGGCTCTGTTTTCTTCGAGTTCAACATTCCACGGATGGGGCGCCGAATTGACGTGGTTCTGCTGCTTGGACCGGTTGTGTTTGCGATTGAGTTCAAGGTCGGAGAGAAAACATATGATCGTTCGGCGGTTGATCAGGTTTGGGATTACGCTCTGGATTTGAAAAATTTTCATGAGGCCAGTCATAACGTTTCAATTGTTCCGATTCTCATCGCAACCGAAGCCGCAGAATCTACCCTGATCACACTCCACGCAGACGCCGACAAAGTTTATCGCCCGGTTTTGGTGAACGCAGCAGGCTTTCGCGAGGTGGTAGGTTTGGCCCTGCGAAGCATCGCCGGCACTGTGCTCGACGACCAACAATGGTCACGTGCGCCTTATCACCCAACGCCGACAATCGTGGAAGCCGCGCGGGCTCTTTACGCGCAACACTCGGTCGAAGCCATCGCCCGCTTTGACGCGGGTGCTCAAAACCTTCACGTCACTTCGCGGCGCATCGAAGAATTGGTGGATGAAGCGCGAGAGAATGGACGCAAGCTCATTTGTTTCGTTACCGGCGTGCCGGGAGCAGGGAAGACTCTGGTCGGGTTGAATGTGGCGACTCGTCGGCGCGATTTAGACCAACCAACACACGCCGTCTTCCTTTCCGGTAACGGTCCGCTCGTCGCAGTGCTTCGCGAGGCGCTCACCCGCGACGAGGTTGCGCGCAGAAAGAAGCTGGGTGAAAAAGTGCGCAAAGGTAAGGTTGGCGAAAGCGTCAAAGCATTCATTCAGAATGTTCATCACTTTCGCGACGATGCGCTGATTGAATCCGGACCACCAATCGAACACGTAGTCATCTTTGACGAGGCACAACGAGCTTGGAACTTGAAGGAGACCGCCAGCTTCATGCACCGCAAGAAGAAGCGCCCTGGTTTCTCGCAGTCCGAACCTGAGTTTCTGATTTCTTACATGGACAGGCATGAGGATTGGGCCGTCATCATTTGTCTCGTTGGCGGTGGTCAAGAGATCAATAGAGGCGAAGCCGGGATTGACGCATGGTTGGAAGCCGTGAATACAACCTTCCCCTACTGGCACATGTATATCTCATCGAGACTCACCGACAGCGAATATGCGGCCGGCAAGGCGTTGGATAGCGTTCGGCGACGACAGAATGCTCACCTCGATGACTGCCTGCATCTTGCCGTGTCCATGCGGTCTTTCAGGGCCGAAAACGTCTCCGCCTTCGTCAAATCCCTCCTCGATTGTGAGAAACAACAAGCGCGCGAGGCTTTCGCAAAATTCGCCGACCGTTATCCGATTGCGGTGACACGCGACTTGGGCCTCGCCAAGCAATGGATACGAGCTCACGCCAGAGGGACGGAACGTTTTGGAATGGTGGCGTCGTCGAAAGCTCAGCGGCTGAAACCTCACGCGATCGACATCCGTGTTGACATCGATCCGGTCCATTGGTTTCTAAACGCCAGGGAAGACACGCGGTCAAGTTATTACCTTGAGGATGCCGCCACCGAGTTTCAGGTGCAGGGCCTTGAACTCGACTGGACATGTGTAACGTGGGACGGAGATTTGCGGTTCAACGATTCGGAGTGGAGCTACCACGACTTCCGCGGTGACCGTTGGACCAACATCTCGAACCCGCAGAATCGGATTTATCTCCGCAACGCCTATCGCGTGTTGCTCACCCGGGCGCGGCAAGGAATGGTTGTTTTCGTTCCGCCGGGTGAGCGTAGCGACCCGACTCGTTCGCCTGCCTACTACGATTCGACTTTCAATTACCTGACCGAGGTGGGGATTCCCGTGCTCAAGTAACAGTTAGCACGGGTTTGTTGGAGACGAATGTCGTTCGACATGTTCTTCGCTGGCTTTGTCGCGTTCGACGCCAGTGCAGGCCCAGCAACCGAAGCGGGAGTTGCCGCAACTGGGCGTGCTGGTGTCAATCTGGATGGGACAGGCGGGAAGTGCCGAGTGGCGAGTGCGGAGTGTCGAGTGTGGCTGAAATCGACACCTCACCCTGCCCTCTCCCCGGTCGAGGCGGAGAGGGTGACGGAATGCCGCTTCGACGCGGGTGTCGGTGCAGAGAATGGCGACGGGTTTCTTGCGTTGGTCGGGCGGGACGGACAGGACGGCGTCGAAGATGAGCGAGGCGACCATTGTGCTGTCCTTGCCGCCGCTGAAGCCGACGAGCCACGGGCGCGGGTCGTCCAGGTAAAGTTCCCGCAACGAATCTTTGATTGCCTGATAAGACGTGGAAGCCATCGGCGGGAGTATGCGCGGAGGCGGAATGATTTCAAGTGTGGGGTTTAGTGACCTGGGTCAGCGGAGAAGAACGCCTGAACCAGCCCGGCCCGAACTTATTTTTGTTTTCGCCCGATGCCCCAGATCAACCAGACGGCCAGCGCCACCAACAGAATGAGCCACCAGAAGTAGCGCAGCTCGCGCGCCGCCCGCTCGACGAACGCATAGGCCGGCGGAAAGAGCAGCACCAGCAAACCCACCACCGCCACCAGCACGGCGATCTGCAGAATCGCCCGCGTGCGAGGACTCATGGCGTGACTGGTTTTTCCGCCGGACCGAGCGGCAGGAGCAACGCGGCGCCGGTGTTGTTCACGTCGGCGGGGACGACGAGCGGTGATTTGCCGTTCCAGCGCTCGACAATTTTCAGCCGCAGAAACGCCGGGTTCAGTTTGAGCGCCTCGCCGCGCACTTTGATGGCCTCCGCCTCGCCGCGCGCGCTGATGACCGCCGTCTCCGCTTCCACCTGCGTCTGCACCTGCGTAAAGCGCGCCTGCGCCGCCTGCTGTTCCGCCACCATCTTCGCCTCGATGGCCCGCTCCAGTTCGTTCGAAAGGTCAATGTTGCGGATGACGATGTCCTCGACCGTGAGCATGGCGCCGATTTTCTGTCTCGTCGCCGCGAGCGCCTTTTGTTTGATTTCCTCGCGGCTCTTCACGATCTGCTCGGCGGTCTGCATCGCGGTGACTTCCTTGAGCGCCTCCTGCACCCGCGGCGCGATGAGGCTGTCGAACGGGTCGCCCGCGAACTGTCTGTAAATTTGCACGACCGACGCCTCGGGCACGCGGTAGAGCACGCGTAAATCCACGATGACCTGCTGCAGGTCGGAGGAGAAACATTCCGCGCGCACCGGTTGTGTTTTCTGCCGGATGTTCACCGTCACAATGCTGGTGATGAATGGCGCCTTGAAGCCGAAGCCTTCCGGCAGGAATTGGTCCGCCGTCTTGCCGAGCGTGACCTTGATGCCGCGTGTGCCCGGCTCGACGACGTAGGTCGTGCCCGAACTGGCGACGAGGAGGACAAACACCAGCACCGCCACGCCGATGAGTTTGGGCAGGAACGATGGGTTCATGGGATTACCGGGCGTTGGGACGCCGCCCGGGGGCGGGTGTGGTTTGCGGGGTGGGAGTGGCATTGTTTTTCGACTGGCGGAGACGTTCGAGGTCTTGCAGCGGGAGCACGAGATTGTCGCCGCCGATGACCAGCGGCGTGAGGCCATCCCACTTGTCCACGATCTGCAAATCAATGTAGGTCGGATTGTCCCTCAACGCCTGGCCGCGAATGCGGATGGACTCGGCCTCGCCTTTGGCCTTGATGACGGAGGTGTCGGCTTCGATCTGCGCGCGCTGCTGGAGATACTTCGACTTGGCGGCCTCCTGTTCCTGCACCATCTTCGCCTCGATGGCGTGTTCGAGTTCCTTGGTGAGCGCGATGTTCTGGATGACAATGTCCTCCACCACGAGCAGCGTGCCGACCTTCTTGCGGGCGATTTCGAGCGCGCGGGTCTTGATTTGCTCGCGGTTCTTGACGATTTGCTCCGCGCTCTGCAACGCGGCAACCTCCTTGAGCGCCTCATGCACGCGCGGCGCGACGAGACTCTCGAAGGGGTCACCGTAAAACTCCTGGAACAATTTCACCACCGAGCCTTCCGGAATGCGGAACAGCACGCGCAATTCGATGTGAATCTGCTGCAAGTCCGCCGAGTAACATTCCGCCTTTTCCTCCGCCGTCTGCTGGCGGACGGAAACGGGATGGATCGTGGTGACGAAGGGCGTCTTCAACCCGAAGCCCTCCGGCTTGAATACGGGTGAAACCTTTCCCATGGTCACCTCCACGCCGCGATAGCCCGGATGCACGACGTACGTGCCCGACGCCGCCATGAGGACGGCGCAGAAAATAAGGATGGCCGCTCCAACCAGCCGGGCAATGCCTTGAGGACTCATGATGCGTGTTTGATCGGAACCACTTTAACGGCGCGCCCGGATGAAACAAGCAAACATTTCCCGACCCGCCTGCAAGGCCCCGAGTTCCATCGCTGGCGGTGTGCTCCAGGAATCCAGAACCGTCGTGGGCGCTTATTTCTTCAGCCCGGTCTTGCGCACCAGCGCCTGGAAACGCGGGTTGGGATGCACCTCATCGAACGCTGGATCGCCGAGCAAGCCTTGCAAGGTCTCGCCCGCAGCGAAAGCATCCTCGTAAGCATCGAGCGCGCGATCGAATTCCCGCAGGCCCAGATACACGTAGCCGATTCCGCTGCGGACCGCGTAGCCTTTCCTTTTCCACTCCTCGAGTTCGGCGAGCAACTGGCGCGCGCGGGCTTCGTCGCCGGCGAGCGCGTAAGTGTAGGCGAGCGCATCCAGAGAATACGGGCTGTCACCGATCTTGGCGCGCGTCTTGAGATGTTCGTCAATCGCTTCCTTGAACTGGCCTTTCTGTCCGAGGAACCAAGCCATCGTGCTGTGAAACAAGGCGAAGTCGGGGAACGCCTGCAAGTCGCGCCGGTTTTCTTCGATGCCGCGATCGTACTGCCGTGCGTAGCCCATCCAGGTCAGCACGTTCAATTTGATGATGGGCGAGAGCGGGTCGAGTTCCTCCGCGCGGCGCAACTCGGTGTAGGCCTCGTCCATCCGCCCGATCTCGCGCAACTGCACGCCGTACCAGTGATGCGCGGTGGCGTGGTTCGGATTGAGTTTGAGGGCGCGCTTGAATTCTTCTTCCGCGCCGTCATAATCGTAACCGTAGGATTTCGCAAGCCCAAGCGCAGCGTGCGCGTCGGCAGAGTTGGGATCCAGCTCCAGCGCCTTGCCGGCGGCGGCGCGCGCGAACGGAAAATATTCGCTCGTCGGCCGCTGTGCGTAGTCCGGCAACACCACGTAACACAAGGCCAGCCCCGCGTGGGCCGCGGCGTAAGCCGCATCCTTGTCAATGGCCTGGTTGAACAGTTGCGCCGCCCTTTCCAAATCCTCTTTCGTGCGCTTGTTCCAAAAGTGCAGGCCCTGCAAATACAGCGCGTAGGCCTCGACGTTTGGCGCTTTCGGGCGGGCCGCCGCCGCACCGCCTGCGCCGCTGATCTCCAGTTGCAGCCGCTCGGCGATCTTGCGCGCGATCTCGTCCTGCACCGCCAGGATGTCGTCCACCGACCGGTCGTAGGTTTCCGACCACAGATGATAACCGTCCGCCACGTTGACGAGTTGCGCCGTGACGCGCATCTGCTTGCCAGCCTTCCGCAAGCTGCCTTCCAACAGCGTCGCCACGCCCAATGTCGCGCCGACTTTGCGCGCGTCCTCCTTCCGGCCCTTGAACGTGAACGCCGAATTGCGCGCCGCAACCTTCAAGCCCGGGATGCGCGACAACGCGGTCGTGATTTCCTCGGTCAAACCGTCGCTCAAATAATCCGTGTCCTTTTCCGCGCTGAAATTGTCGAACGGCAGGACGGCCACCGACTTTTGCTGGACCGGCGCGGAGATGGACGCAGGTCTGCTCCCGTCCGTATCGGATTTGGACGAACCGTTCGGGTGCAACAAGGCCCAGCCGCCGAGCACGAGCAAACCCGCCACCGCCACGACACCGGCGACGAGCGCGGGACTGGATTTGGGACGGGCTTTGTCCGCGAGCTGCCAAAGCTTCGGCGCCTCGCTTTGCGGCACGACTCCGGGAGAAGGAGTCGCCACCGGGGTATCCCTGCCGGCCATCGCGACGGACGCCCGCTCGGATTCGTTCTTGAGTCTGGCCAGATCTTCGGCCAGCGCCTTCGCGGAGCCGTAGCGTTTCTCCGGGTCCTTCTCCAGGCACTTGAAGATGATGCCGTCGAACGCGGGCGAGAAAATCGGATTTTCCAGACCGAGCGATTCTGGCCGCTGGTTGACCACGTTGTTGATCGTTTCGCCGACCGTCTTGCCGAGAAACGGTTTTTGACCCGCGGCCAATTCGTAGAGCACCACGCCCAGGCTGAAGAGGTCCGTGCGCGCGTCCAGTTCGCGTCCGAGGGCCTGCTCCGGGCTCATGTAATGCGGCGTGCCGATCAACATGCCCGTCTGTGTGAACGCCACGGACGTGGTCGTCGCGCTCAATTCATCGCGGTCGAACCGTTTGGCGAGCCCGAAGTCCAGCACCTTCACCGTGCCGCGGCGGTCGAGCATGATGTTCGAGGGCTTGATGTCCCGGTGCACGATGCGCCGGGCGTGCGCGGCCTCCAGCGCGTCGGCCACCTGAATGCCGATGGCCAGAATCTCGCGCATCCGCAGCCGGCGCTGCTGCATCACCACGTCGAGCGTCTGGCCTTCGACAAATTCCATCGCCAGGAACGGCCGGCCGTCGTCGGTTTCACCGACGTCGTGGATGACGCAGATGTTCGGGTGACTGAGACCAGAAGCGGCTTTGGCTTCGGTGCGGAAACGCTTTCGTTGATTCTCGTCCTTCGCCAGTTCCGCCGACATGACTTTAATGGCGACGGATCGCTCCAACTGGGTGTCCTCGGCCAGCACGACCTCGCCCATGCCGCCGGCCCCCAACTGGCGCACGACGCGATAGTGAGAAATCATTCGCTCCGACATAAACCGAGCATAAGCCGTGCGTGACGGGATTCAACCCGAATTCCATCCTCGAAGGGTCAGGCGGCGTACCGGGCAGAGCGCCGGTCAGTCGCCCAGCAATTTTTTGAGCGCGGCGCGGGCAGAGTCCTCGCGCGGATTCGCCTTTTCGCCGGGGACAAACGTTCGCCGGGCGAAGTCGAAGTATTCGCAAAAATTACCGGCGACTTTGTCGGCCACGGGATCCGCGCGGCGGTCGCGGCATTGATCCGCCGCGCGCGGGTCGTAACTGACGCAGTTGAGGCAGACGCGCAGGTCCGCGTTGCACTGGTGGCAAGTATCGCCACGACCGGGGAAGCCGGGTGGCGTCCATTCCCAGCCGCATTGGTGGCAGTGGCGGGTCATGGCGGCATATTAACTCTTTGGCGGAGGCTGTTCAACCCGGAGGCTGGCTGCGTAGTGTCTTAATCTTGATCTTTCTCTTGATAATAATCTCTGACCCGCAAGCGATTAAGATTACGATTAAGATTAAGACACCACCGCCAACCTGGGGGCGGAATCGAACTGAGCGCAGGAATTGGCAGGGTGGGGCGAGACTCCGTCGAGCCGTGTCGCAACTCAACCCAAACCCGGCTCGACGGAGTCTCGCCCCACCTTGCGAAATTGTTTCAAAAAATTTCCGTGCGCTCCGGTCCGCGCCGATTACCATGTGGCTGATGTCCGAACTCTACGGCCAGCTTCTCAACGCCACGATCACGCACCTGCGGGATTTGAAAGCCCGCGGCATCCAATTCGTCCCGGCCTCCACCGACTTGCTCGCCGCGCTCGCCGCGCCCGCCACGAACCGTTCGGCGCATAGTTCGCCGTCCGCGCCCGCTCAAAATTTTCCTCAGCCAACAGTTCAAACCCCAACGTGGCCGCTTTTCGTTACCCCGCCCGTCCTGTTGGATCGGGCAGCCAGGGAAAAAGCGATGGACGAACTGCGCCAGCGCGCGCTGGTCTGTCAGCAATGCCCGCACCTGGCGCGCTCGCGGAAAAACGTCGTGTTCGGCGTCGGCGACATTCATTCGCCGCTGATGTTTGTCGGCGAGGCGCCCGGCGCCGATGAAGATGAGCGTGGCGAGCCGTTCGTCGGCAAAGCGGGGCAATTGCTCACCCGCATCATCCAAACCATGGGCTTCAGCCGCGACAGCGTTTACATCGCGAACATTCTGAAATGCCGCCCCGACACACCCGGCCAGGCCGCCGGCAACCGCAAGCCGACGACCGGTGAAATGAACACCTGCCTCCCTTACTTGCTGGCGCAAATTGATTTGATCCAGCCCCGGGTCATCGTCGCCCTCGGCGGCACGGCAGTGGAAGGGTTGCTCGGCAAAACCGTCGGGATCACGAAACTGCGCGGCCACTGGCAGACCTTTCGCGACGTTCCGCTGATGCCGACGTATCACCCAGCCTATTTGCTGCACAACCAGGCGTTGGGCGAGAAGCGCCGCCTCTGGGAGGACATGCTGCAAGTGCTCGAAAAGCTCGGCGCTCCCATCAGCGAAAAACAGCGAGGCTTTTTTCTGAAAGGTTCCTGATTTCCACCACGGATGAACACGGATAAACACGGATTTGGAAGGACGCTGCCAGCTATCCGTGTTCATCCGTACTACTATTTCTCAAGGTTTTCGCAAGCCACGCAAATTTTCTTCCTCTCCCCACGACGAAGGAGTGGGGAGAGGACCGAGGAGAGGGGAGATCCAAAGCGGTTGGGACAAACGCGCCTCCTCTCCCCGGCCCTCTCCTCCCTCGGATGGAGGAGAGGGAGTTTCTTTGGTTGCGACTCCGCCGCGCTGTGTTCAACCGTGGTTAATGCCTCCGGGTTCAAATGACGGCTTTCTACCGCCACTGCATCCGCCCGGTTTTCTTCGCCCAGGATTCCGAGGCCATCCACAACCACACACTCGCCGCGCTCGGCTGGGCCGCGCGCCACGCATTGGTCTGCGACGCGATCGAATCTTTTTTCGGCGCACCGGCGTTGCCGGTCGAATTGTTCGGTCTGCGTTTTCCCAACCCCGTCGGGCTGGCCGCCGGGATGGACAAGCAGGCCGCGGCCGTGCCGGTCTGGGCCGCACTCGGTTTTGGGTTCTGCGAGCTGGGCGGTGTGACGTGGCACGCGCAGCCGGGCAACGAGCCGCCCCGGATGTTTCGCGCCGTCGCCGCCGAGGCGCTGATCAATCGCATGGGCTTCAACAACCCCGGCGCGCCGGCGCTGGCCGAAACCCTGGCCCGCTGGCGCGCCGCCGGCCGCTGGCCCAATCATCCCGTCGGCATCAATCTCGGCAAATCCAAAATCACGCCACTCAACAAGGCCGCCGGGGACTACGCGAATTCCTTCCGCGCGCTCTGGCCGCACGCGGATTTCTTCGTGGTGAATGTCAGCTCGCCCAACACGCCGGATCTTCGCCAGCTTCAGGACAAAACGGCACTCGACGAGATTCTCGCCGCCCTGCAGGAGATCAACGCAGAACGGTCAGCAGTAAGTAGAAGCGGTTTCATAAGGCCAATTTCGGTGGGGCGAGACTCCGTCGAGCCAATTCAATCCGCGCCCGACACGGCTCGACGGAGTCTCGCCCCACCTTATGAAACCACTTCAAGTCAGCGGCCGGTAGCAGGAGCAACACCGCCGCAGCTACGGACTACGGACTACGGACTACGGACTCCCAAACCAATCCTGGTCAAAGTCGCGCCGGACCTTTCCTTCGAGGCGTTGGACGAAATCCTCGAACTCGTGGCTCCGCGGGGCATCGCCGGCATCGTGGCGGCGAACACGACCATCACGCGGCCGGAAATCGGCGACCCCGGGTTGCGCCGCGTTTACGCCGAGGCGGGCGGTTTGAGCGGGCGCCCGCTCGCCCGGCGCAGCACCGAAATCATCCGGCACCTTCACCGGCAGACGGGGGGCGCGTTGCCGATCGTGGGCGTGGGCGGAATTTTCAGCGCGGCCGATGCCTGGGAGAAAATCACCGCCGGCGCGTCGCTGGTGCAGCTTTACACCGGGCTGGTTTATGAAGGGCCGGGCGTCGTGAGGGAGATTGTCACCGGCCTGCAGGCACGGCTGGATGCGGACGGATTCCGAAGTTTGCGCGAAGCGGTCGGAACGGCCACCGTTTGAGCGCGCGCCAGACGGCATTATTTTCACGGAAGCGCTGTTTGAATCGGGCACGGTTCCAACCTGGCAATCGCGGCCATGATCTCGTCCGCCACTTGCTGATAAATTTCCTTCAGCCGTGTCCGGGAGCAGGTCTTCGCTTCGGCGCGCAGTTTTTCAAAAATCAGCGGCTCGCCGAATTTCACCGTGAGACGATGCGGTTTGGGGAACCGCGCCGCGCGGCCGTATGCCTCGAACGACCCGAACACGCGCACCGGCACCACCGGCGCCGCTGATTTGATCACCGTCAAACCAATGCCCGACCGCGCCGGCTGCAACCGGCCGTCGCGCGTGCGTGTGCCTTCCGGGAACAACAGGATCGCGCCGCCGCGTTGCAACCGGTCCAGAATCGCCCTCAAGCCGGCGGCACCAGCGCCGTCACGGTCCACCGGCACGACCTTCCAGGAACGGAGCAGCGCTCCGAAGCCGGGAAAGCGGAACAGGGTGTCACGGGCTAGATAATTGACGCCGCGTTTCAAGCCGGTGCCCACCAGCGGTGGGTCGAGAACGCTGGCGTGATTGGCGGCGAGGATCACCGGGCCGGTTTTCGGCACCCGCCCGGCCCCGAAATAGCGGCACCGAAAATAAAGCGCGAACAGCGTGCGGAACAAACACCAACCGATGAAATAACTGATATTCATTGCCAGCGCAGCGACGGTAAAAGAATGTCGCCGACCGGGCGAGCACTATTGAATTGGCGAGGCGGCGGACGCGCCTCCTTTTCGCCGGGGTCCTTAGCACTCGTAGCCGCCGACGTAAGGAGGCGGATTTTGCCCAATTCACTTTGACTGGTTCCGCCTCCATACGTCGGCGGCTACAGTTCAACCGTCTGCCAGCCTTTTTGGTGGGTGGCTGGTCAAAAGAATAATTCCCAAGCTTGACTTGAACCGGCCTGCCGTCGTTTATAGAACCTTTCGCCGGAAGACTGCTGCCACGAATGGATCTCATTCAAACCACCCTGCGCCGGCCGCTTACGGTCGTCGTTTTGGTCATCGGCGTCGCGCTCAGCGCCTGGGTCGCCCTGCAACGGATGACGCGCGACGTGTTCCCGCCGCTGGGCATCCCGACCATTTACGTCGCGCAGCCTTACGGCGGCATGGACCCGGCGCAGATGGAGGGTTACCTCACGTACTACTACGAATACCACTTCCTCTACATCACCGGCGTGGAGCATGTGGAGTCGAAGTCCATTCAAGGCGCGAGCCTCATCAAGCTCCAGTTCCATCCCGGCACGGACATGAGCCAGGCGCTCTCCGAAACCATCGGCTACGTCAACCGCGCGCGCGCCTTCATGCCGCCGGGCACGGTGCCGCCGTTTGTGATGCGCTTCGATGCCGGCAGCGTGGCGGTCGGCTACCTCGTCTTCTCGACTGACAATCCAAACCGCACCGTCGGCCAGATGCAGGACGCCGCGCTCAACATGGTGCGCCCGCTTTTTGCCACGCTGCCCGGCGTGTCGGCGCCGCCGCCCTTTGGTGGCAGCGCGCGTTCCATCCTCGTGAACGTGAAACCCGACCGGATGCGCGCCTACAACCTCTCGCCCGACGACATCGTCCAAGCGATGTCGCAGGCCAACCTCATCAGTCCCTCCGGCAACATAAACCTCGGCGACAAGTATCCCATCGTGCCCGTCAACGCCGTGGTCAAGAACATCAAAGACCTCGAAGGTGTGCCGTTGCGCGCCAACGCGAGCGGAGCCGTGTTCCTCCGTGACGTGGCGACGGTCGAGGACGCTTCGGACATCGTCACGAGCTACGCGCTCGTCAATGGCCGCCGCACCGTCTATCTGCCGGTCACCAAGCGCGCCGATGCTTCCACGCTCTCGGTCGTCGAACTGGTGAAGAAGAGCATCCCAAAGTTTCAGGGCGTCGTGCCCGACGACATCAAGGTCACTTACGAATTCGATCAATCGCCCGTAGTCCGTCGCTCCATCCGCGACCTGGTCAAGGAAGGCAGCATCGGCGCGGTGCTCACGGGCGTCATGGTGTTGTTGTTTTTGCGCGACTGGCGCAGCGCGTTCATCGTCGTCATCAATATCCCGCTCTCGCTGCTGGCCGCGACGTTCGCGCTCTGGATCAGCGGGCAGAACATCAACCTGATGACCCTCGGCGGCCTGGCGCTCGCCGTCGGCATCCTCGTGGACGAAGCCACGGTGGCGGTGGAGAATATCCACGCGCATCTGGCGCAAATGGCAGGCCGAGCGTTCGCTTCTCCAAGCGCGTCCACTCCCTCTCCCCACGACGAAGGAGTGGGGAGAGGGCCGGGGAGAGGGGCTGCTGAAATTGAACGCTCCCCCTCTCCCCAGCCCTCTCCTCCCTCGGCGGGAGGAGAGGGAGTACATCCGTCGTTCGTGAACATCGCCCGTGCTGCGCTCGACGCCACGCGCGAAACGGCCCTGCCGCGCCTGCTCGCGATGCTGTGCGTGCTCGCGGTTTTCATCCCGGCGTTTTTCATGCAAGGCGCGGCCAAGGCGTTGTTCGTCCCGCTGGCTTTGGCAGTGGGCTTCTCGATGGTGGCGTCGTTCGTTCTGTCGAGCACGCTGGTGCCGATTCTCAGCGTGTGGTTTTTGCGGAGCGCCGGTCTCCGACCCGGCACGAAGGAAGCAGCGGCCGACGAACATGCCGGGTCGGAGACCGGCGCTCCGAGCGAAATTGTCCACGACCCCGGCTTCATCGGGAAAATGCAGAAAGCATACGCTGGTCTGCTCCGCGGCGTGGTCGCGGCGCGTTGGCTGGTCGTGCTGGTTTACCTCGTCGCGGCACTCGGCATCGTGTGGTTCGTCGGCCGTCGGCTCGGCACGGAGATTTTTCCGACCGTGGATTCCGGGCAGTTGGCGTTGCGCGTGCGCACGCCCACCGGCACGCGGATCGAGAGCACCGAGCAGGTCGCGCTCAAAACCCTCGACCTCATCAAGCGCGAGGCCGGCCCGGATAGCGTCGCCATTTCCGTCGGGCTGGTCGGGGTCCACGCGGCGAGTTATCCGATCAATCTGATTCACCTCTTCAACAGCGGCCCCGAAGAGGCGTATTTGCAAATACAGCTCAAACCCACCGTGCGGATGAAAGTGGCAGCCCTGAAAGAGCGGCTGCGCGCCGTGTTCGCCACGGAACTGCCCGAAGTGCGCGTGTCGTTCGAGCCGAGCGACATCGTCAGCCGCGTGATGAGCTTCGGCTCGCCCACGCCGATTGAAGTCGCCGTGAGCGGCCCGAGCCTCGCGGTGAACAAGGAATTCGCCGACAAGATTTACGAAAAGCTGAAAAGGATTCCGTCGTTGCGCGACGTTCACTTCGCGCAATCGCTCGACTTCCCTGCCGTGGACGTGAACGTGAACCGCGAGCGCGCCGGTCTGCTCGGCGTGAAGGTCGGCGATGTGACGCGCTCGCTTGTCGCAGCCACGACCTCGAGCCGTTTCACGGTCGCCAACTACTGGGCGGACCCGAATTCGGGCGTCAGCTACAACCTCCAGGTTCAAATCCCACAAACCAAGACCACTTCGCTCGAAGACTTGAAGAACGTTCCCGTGACCACGAGCGGCGGGCATTCCGTGCTGCTGCGCAACCTGGCGAACGTCACGCCCGGCAGCGCGGTCGGCCAATTCGAGCGCTACAACATGGCGCGCGTGGTCAGCATCACTGCGAACCTTCACGGGTCCTCGCTGGGCAGCGTGATGCGCGAGATCGCGCGGATTGATGAAATCTCGAACAGCAAATCGTGGCCGCCGAAGACGCGCGTGGACCTGCGCGGCCAGACCGTGCCGATGCAGCAGCTTCTCGACGGCTTCCGTTCCGGTCTCGTCATCGCCGTCATCGTCATTTTTCTGATGCTTGCGGCGAATTTCCAATCGTTGCGGCTGTCCTTCGCCGTCATCTCCACCGTGCCCGCCGTCATCGCCGGCGTGGTGCTGACGTTGTGGCTGACGGGCACCACGTTGAACATCCAGTCCGCGATGGGCGCCATCATGGCCGTGGGCGTGGCGGTCGCGAACGCAATCCTCCTCGTGACCTTCGCGGAGAAGGCGCGTGTAGCGGCAGGCGTCCCGCCTGCCGGTGAGGGCGGCATCTTGCCGCCCGGAACTCCGGGCGAGACGCCCGGCTCATCGGCAGGCGGGACGCCTGCCCTACTTTCACCGGCGGACGCCGCCATCGAAGGCGCGCGCACCCGTTTGCGCCCGATCTTGATGACCAGTTGCGCGATGATCGCCGGCATGATGCCGCTGGCGCTCGGTCTGGGCGAAGGCGGCGACCAGACCGCGCCCCTGGGCCGCGCCGTGGTGGGCGGCCTCGCGATGGCAACCTTGGCGACGTTGTTCGTGCTGCCGAGTGTGTTCGCGATTCTGGCGGGCCGCAAAGTCCGCTCGCCGTCGCTCGATCCCGAAGACCCGGCGAGTGGATTTTATGAAAAAGCAACGGACAACCGATAGCCGCCCTGGAGATTTTCTATGAAGAACATTTTTCTGAACCTGACCGTCGCGGCGCTCGCGTTGGGCGCCCGCCTCGGCGTCGCCGCCGATGCGCCCAAGCCCGTCGAAGTCAAAGTCACGCGCCCGGCGCGCGGCGAGATTCTCCGCTACGTCACCTTGCCCGGCAACATCCGCGCCAACCAGCAGGCCACGCTCTACGCCAAGGTGCCGGGTTATTTGAAATCCATCCGCGTGGACAAGGGCGATGCCGTCAAGGCCGGCGACTCGCTGGCGGAAATCGAAGTGCCCGAACTGTTCGCCGACCTGGCCCGCTACCAGGCCGAGGTGACGATGGCCGACATGGATTACAAACGTCTGAGCGCCGCGCAGAAAAAGGCGTCCGACTTGGTGACGCCGCTCTCGGTGGACGAGGCCAAAGGGAAGCTCGGCATCGCCAAAGCGAACCTGGCGCGCACCCAGACTCTGCTGGACTACAGCAAGCTCACCGCGCCTTTTGCCGGCGTGATCACGATGCGTTACGTGGACCCTGGCGCCTTCATCCCGGCGGCCACGTCCGGCAGCGCGGCGCAGACGGCGGCCATCCTCACGCTCGCGGACTTCAACATCGTGCGCGCACAGGTGGCGCTGCCGGAAATCGAGGCAGCCCTCGCGCAAGTGGGCCAGCCGGTGAAGGTGTCGGTCGAGGGTCTCGCCGGAAAAACCTTCGAAGGCAAAATCAGCCGCATCAGCTACGCGCTCGATGACGCCACCCGAACGATGCTCGTCGAAGCCGACCTGCCGAACGCCGACCTGACGTTGCGCCCCGGCATGTATGCCATGATCAAAGTCGGCATTGAAAAGCACACCGACGCGCTCACCATCCCGGTCGAGGCGCTGGTGATGGAGAAGGTCAACGCGTTCGCCTTCGTGGCTGAAAATGGCAAGGCGAAGAAGACGGCCCTCAAGATCGGCTTCAACGACGGCGCGAAGGTGGAGGTGCTCGGCGGCCTGACGGGCAATGAAACGGTCATTCTCGCCGGCAAACTGACGCTGAACGACGGCCAGGCCGTGAATGTGACGGAGGCCCGGTGAGATTTACGATTTACGATTTACGATGTACGAGCGGGCTGGTGGCTTTCGCCTTCGCCTTTGTGTCTTGGCCGCTCGGCGCTGCGGAGAAGAACGCGCCGGGGAAAACCACGACGACGCCGGAGCCGCAGGCGAGCTTGCCCGCGGACGGCAGCACTTACCCCATTGATCTGCCGACCGCGCTGCGGCTGGCGGGCGCGCAGAACCTCGACGTGCAAATCGCGCAGCAAAAGCTCGCCGAGGCCCGCGCCAACCATGAGGTCGCCCGCGCGCAGTTCTTCCCGTGGGTTTCGCCGGGCGTCGGCTATCGGCGGCACGAAAACCTGTTGCAGGAATCCGCCGGCCACATCATTGACGTCAACAAACAGGTTTACACCGTTGGCGCCGCCCTCACCGCCCAGGTGGACATCGGTGATGCGCTTTACAAAACCCTGGCGGCACAGCAACTGGTCCACGCCGCCGATTACGCGCTCGAATCGCAACGCCAGCAGTCGGTCTTCGCCGCCGCCGCGGGCTATTTCGATCTGGTCAAGGCACAGGCCGCCGTGGGGGTCGCCCGTCAGGCCGTGCGGATTGCCGGGGATTACGCCGGCCAGTTGCAGCAGGCCGCCGAGGCGGGCATCGTGTTCAAAGGCGACGTGTTTCGCGCCCAGGGGCAACGGGACCGGAACCAGCTCGCGCTGCGCCAGGCCGAGGAGCAACAACGGCTCGCCGCCGCCCGCCTCGCGCAAATCCTGCGGCTCAATTCCGTCGTCGTGCTGACGCCGCCGGACGACGACCTCGCGCCGCTGTCGCTCGTGGAAACGAACACCGCGCTCGATTCGCTGGTCGCGCAGGCGCTGGCGGAGCGACCCGAACTCAAGCAGGGCGACGCGCAGTTGGAAGCCGCGCGCAAGACGAGCGACGGCGCGCGTTATGGTCCGTTGATTCCGGCGCTCGGCGCGCAGGCGTTCGTGGGCGGACTGGGCGGCGGCGTGGGCGGCGCCACGGGCAATTTTGGCGAGACCGACGATTACGTCGTCGGCCTGAGCTGGCGCCTGGGTCCGGGCGGCCTGTTCGACCGGGGCCGCATCCGCGCCACCGAAGCGCGGGTCGAGGGCACGCGGCTGGAACGCGAGAAACTGCGTGACGAAATCATCCGCCAGGTTGTCGAGGCCCAGACGCGGCTCCAGTCACTCGCCGACCAAATGGCCACGGCGAAGCAGGCGCTGACGGCAGCAGAGCAAGCCTTCAAGCTCACGCGCGAGCGCAAGGAATACGGCGTGGGCGTGGTGCTGGAGAACATCCAGGCCGAGCAGGAATTGACGCGCGCGCGCAACGACTACCTCAACGTCGTGGCCGGGTTCAACAAAGCCCAGTACGCGCTGCGGCGTGCGGTCGGCGCAGCGGAATCGAGCAGCGCAACACGGTGAAACGTCGCGCGACAAAGG
This sequence comes from uncultured Verrucomicrobiota bacterium, assembly GCA_964539075.1. Lineage (GTDB taxonomy): Bacteria > Verrucomicrobiota > Verrucomicrobiia > Limisphaerales > CAZIFU01 > CAZIFU01. Next base: position 18,985 of record CAZIFU010000219.1, read on the forward strand.
CCGCAGCCAGATCCACAGGCAACAAGAAGGCGGCGATCCAAGAATCGCCGCCATGTCGCAAAGAGTGCTCCGGCCGGAACGGGGTTGGCTTTTAGCTACTCGCTGAGAAAAGCAGCCACAGCTCGGCGCGTCACCGGCTAACACATGACCCATGATCAAATGGGTGATTCCGTTTGCCATCCGGCAAGGGAACGATCCGGCAACGATTCTCACTGTGGCTGAAATGCGCATCGCAAAGGTGACAGGTCTTTCACGTCCACCACTTTAGGGTATCAATGCACGGACGCGAAAGAAGCGGTTAGGATCAGACACGAGCCCCGGGTCGCTGTAGCTCTTGACGGCGCCCGAACCATTGATCAGGCCGCCGATGTTGGTCCACGTCGAGAGGTTCGTAGAGGTCTGCACCTGGTAGTTGAAACCGGAGGAGGTGGCGAAGCTCAACACGAACTGGCTGCCCGCCGCGCTCACGGCCACTTGCGTGAACTGCGGTTCGATGAGCGTCTCCATCGGCACGCGCGCGCCCGCGCCACTGAGAATGCCATATTCCGACAACGCGGTCCAGTCCGCCGCCCAGTTGTTCGCGCCGAACGCGCCCTTGTAGGCGACTGGCACATAGAAGCCGTCGGTGGGGGGCGTGCGGGTTGCGACGAGCGCCGGGCTGCCGGCCTGCGGACGCGGGTCGAGGCCGTTGCCGAACACGCGGCTGATGCCACCGAGCAGCGGGTCGGTGATGGCGTTGTTTCGCGCGGCGTCGGAGAACAGGATGGCCGCGTTGAGAATATTCAGGTTGGTCGCCGAGTTTGGGTTCACGCCGCCGGTGAAGCCCCACCAGAGGTTGTCACGCAAGTCGAGGTTGCCCGCGTTGAGATCGTTGGTGCAGTTGTCCCCGATGGAGATGCCGCGCTGGGCGTAATCGGTGAAGATGCAGTTGTAAAACTGGGGCGATGCGATTTCGCGGATTGTAAAAGTATTGTTCGCCGAGCCGCCGGAGCCGGCGCCCGCGCCGATGGTCGTGGCATTATAGACCTGCATGAGCATCTTGGGCGAACTGCCGACGGCGATGCCGTTGGGCTCGCCGTTCAATTCCCAGCCTTTGTCGCGCGCGCCGGACTCCTGGATGGAGAACAGGAACTGCAGCTTGCCCGAATAACCCTGATCCGCGTCAAAGGTGTCGTCGTCGTTGAACGCGCTGACCAGATAGCGGGCGTTGACCGTGCCGCCGAACCATTCGAAGCCGTCGTCAGCGATGGCGTAGGCTTCGACGAACTCGATGGTGGTGCCGCGGCCAACGGCGCCGAGCGAGAGGCCGTTGATCTCCTTGTTCGATTCGAGAACTTTTCCGCCGTGCCGGATGGACACGTAGCGGATGACGCCGGAGTTGTCGTCGTCGTTGCTGCCGCCGAAACGGTGGACGTGCTGGCCCCCGATGACGGTGTCGGAAAGCCCCTCGTACACGTCATACTTTGGGCTGGCCACGTTACCGGCGGCGTCGCTGGCGGTGTTGAGCCTGGCGTTGCCGAAGACAACCAGCCCCCCCCAGAGACCGCGCTGATAGATCGGCAGATCGAGCGGATCATCCACGTCGTCGAGGATGGAGGTCATGATGATCGGGCTGTTCGCGGTGCCGTTGGCGTAGATTTTGCCACCCTGACAAATGGTGAGGAATGCGATAGTGGCTGGCGTGGCGTTGGTCTGGCCCTTGATGACGGTGCCGGCCTCGATGTTGAGCACGGCGTTGTTGAGGACATACACCGGGCCGTTGAGCACGTAGGTCGTGTCGCGGGTCCAGTTGGTCACGCCGGTGATCGTGCCGCTGACGTTGTTGGTCAAACCGCCGCGCGGCTTGACGATGCCGTATTGGGAGAGCGCGGTCCAACCGGAGAGCCAGAGATCGTTCGTGTCAAACGCGCCCTTGAAGCAGACCGGCGTGAAGAACCCGTCGTTCGGCGCGGTGCGCACGGAGGTCAGCGCGGGGCTGCCGGGCAACGGGCGCGGATCGAGGCCGCCGTTGTTGGTGCGGCTGATGCCGCGGAGCAACGGATCGACGATGGTGTTGTTGCGCGCGGCGTCGCTGAACAGGATCGCCGCATTGAGGATGTTGAGGTTGGTGGCCGAATTCGGGTCCGCGCCACCGGTGAAGCCCCACCAGATATTGTCGCGCAGGTCGAGGTTGCCTGCGTTGAGGTCGTTGGTGCAGTTGTCGCCGATGGAAATGCCACGCTGCGCGTAATCGGTGAAGATGCAGTTATAGAACTTCGGCGAAGCGATTTCCCGGATGGTGAACGTATTGTTGGCGGAGCCGCCAGAGCCGGCGCCCGCGCCGATGCTCGTGGCGTTATAGACCTGCATGAGCATCTTGGGTGAAGCACCCACGGCGATGCCGTTGGGTTCACCGTTCAACTCGAAGCCCTTGTCGCGCTTGCTCTGGTCGATGCCCGCCTCGCTGCGATTGACCTGAAGGCCGAAGAGGAACTGGAGCTTGCCGCTATAGCCCTGGTCGGTGTCGAAGGCATCGTCGTCGTTGAAAGCGCTGACGAGGTATTTGCAGTTGACCGTACCGCCGAAAAACTCGAAGCCGTCGTCGGCGATGGCGTAGGCTTCCACGAACTCAATCGTCGTGCCGCGGCCAACCGCGCCGAGCGAGAGGCCGTTGATCTCCTTGTTGGATTCGAGGACTTTTCCGCCGTGGCGGATGGAGACGTAGCGGAAGACGCCGCAGCTGTCATCATCGTCATTGCCGCCGAAGCGGTTGACGAACTGGCCGTTGATCTGCGTGTCTGCCAGCCCCTCATACACGTCGTATTTGGGCGAGGCCGCGTTGCCGGCGGCGTCGCTGGCGGTGTTAAGCCTGGCGTTGCCGAAGAGGATCACGCCGCCCCAGAGGCCGCGCTGATAGGGCGAGAGGTCAAACGGATCGAACACGTCGTCGAGGACCGAGGTGAAGATGATCGGCCGGTTCGCCGTGCCATTGGCGAAAATTTTCGCGCCGCGGCAGATGGCCAGGTAAGCGATGGTCGCGGCGGTGGCGTTGGTCTGGCCCTGGATGATGGTGCCGGCCTCGATGTTGAGTGCGGTGGGGGCGAGGACGTAAACCGGGCCGTTGAGGATGTAGGTGTTGGTGGCGACCCAGTTGGTATTGGCGGTGATTGGGCCGGTGACATTCACAATGTCCGCCAGCGCCGGGCGGGAAAACAACCCGGCAGAAACGGCCAGGAAAAAGAGTAGCTTCGTCATCATGTGTGTAGCGGTTTTAGCCTTTTTGAGCTTTGTGTTTTTACTCATCGTCCGCACACACTAAAGGGCTCGGGTTACGTCCCAACAGCGGTTGGGTTACAAATAGGTGAAACACTGTTCGCCGCCAAAACCGTCCGGCCCAGCCAGGTGCGCGTGATGAAAATGTAACGCCGTTTTCACCTTCCCTCCGTTGCAAGTGCTGATGCCACCAGTAAAGTGCCGGGCATGAGCGCCAGAATTCTTGTGGTGGAAGACGAACCAGACGCGGTGGAACTGCTGACCTACCACCTGCATCAAAACGGTTTCGAGGCCCTGACGGCCAGCAGCGGAATTGAAGCGCTCCATAAGGCGCGGCGATTTCTGCCGGACCTGATCGTGCTCGACTTGCTGTTGCCGGACATCGACGGCTTCACGGTTTGCGAGATCCTCCGCTGCCAGGCTTCCACGGCACGGATTCCGGTGTTCATCCTGACCGCGTTGAGAAGCGAGTTTTCACGGTTACACAGCCTAGAGGTGGGGCCGACGAATTTCTTTCCAAGCCTTTCAGCCCGCGCGAACTGGTCGGACACATGGCGCGCGTGCTGCAAAGCCGGCAACTGGAGGCTGAACCGGAAGACCTCGACTCGGACTTGGGCGGGGAAGGCTACGCGCCGGAGTGTCGTTGGTTGGCGCCTGAGGAAAAACCACCGGACGCGTGACCAGGCGATTTTAGAAGTCGTAAGCCAGCGACACGCCAAATGTCCGCCCGCGCTTGTAGGAGGTGTAAACGTTTTCGTCGGGCCGTTTGTCATAGGTGACTTGATAAGCAGGATCGAGCAGGTTCTTGGCGGAAAACTTCAGTCTTAGGTGCGGCGTGAGCCGTTGCGAAATGACCAGGTCCAGCGTCGTGGGCGGGTGCTCGTAGATGTCCGGGCCGGATGGGTTGACGAAGAAGATGCGCTCGCCGGCCAGCGAGTACGTCAGCGTCACGGAGGTGCCGAGCCATGGGTTGTCGTAGTTGAAATCGGCGTTCAGGATGTAAGGGGATTGGTCATAAAGCGGTCGTGTGTCGGTGGCGAACCGGCCTTTGTTGTTCCTCTCGATGTCGGTGACCTTCACCTCCGATTTGATGATCGAAAGGTTCATGCCCAGACTGAAACCGCTCAACAGCGGATCGAGGAAGTCGAGCGACTTGCGCGCCTCCAGTTCCACGCCGTAGAGCTTGGCCGCGTCGCGGTTGATATAGGTGAGAATCGTGCCTTCCTGGTTCTGCGAGTATTTCTCAATTGGCTGGGTGAGGTCCTTGTAAAACACACTCGCGGCGAACACCTCGCCCGGCCGTGGAAACCATTCCAGGCGTGCGTCGTAGTTTTTTATCGCTGTGATTTGCAGGTTCGGGTTGCCGTCGAGCAGCGTGTCGGTCGGCAGATCGTAGCTGCGCACCGCGGCGATCTCGCGGTAGGTCGGCCGCGTGATGGTCTGCGAAAAACTCAGGCGCAGCGTGAGGTTGGAGCGCAGGTCGCAGATCACGCCGGCGGCCGGCAACAAGTCCGTCTGCTGGATGACCGCGTTGGCCCCGCCCACGGCGGCGCTGTCGGAACTGATTCGCAGGTCGGTGGACTCGAACCGCACGCCGCCGACCAACCGGAGTGATTTCGCCACCGGCACCGTGGCCATCGCGTAGAATGCATGGATGTCCTGCTGGCCGCGATAGGAGCTGTTGCCCAGCTCCGAGGTGAGGTAACGGACGAACTGGTAGTTCGTCCCGCGCGTCGTGGTGGTCGTATTGTAGTAAAGGTTGCCGGGCAAAAACGTGTTCGGATCGAGCGGATCGGTGAAGCCGGCGTTGCCGTTGTAGGTGAACGTCCGCTCCTTGTAGGTCCGTTCGGAATTGCTGGTGAACACGCCGGTCTTCAACTCGCCCACCAGACCGTCCCAAAGGTCCACCGGCACGGCGAGGTCGGCCTTGGCGTTGAAGTTGTCCTCCTCCAGCTTGCGGAAATAGCGCGTCGGCAGACGTGGTTCGGGCGAGTTGTTGTTGAAGACAAACGCGCTGCCGTCGGGAGAGTGAAAATAATTGAAGTAGCGCAGGTCCGGCTCGTCCTGCGAAGTATTGGAGAACGCGGCGAGCCAGTCGAGTCTGGCGTCGAGCAAGTCAGGAAACGCATCCCTGCCCTTGAGCTGAAAAGTGTGCAGCTGCCGCTCGATGAATTGCAGCGTGCTCAAGTCGCTCACGTCGCCAGGCGAGCCGGTCGTCAAATCTTCGCCCAGGCGCCGGCGCCCGATGTTCTCGCTGTTCTGATTGTGCAGGAAGCTGAAACCGATCTCGTGATGCTCGAACGGCTGCCACGCGAGGTTGACGGCCGCGCCCCAGCTGACCAGCTCCGTCGCCTTGGTGTCCGACCAGTGCTTCGTCAACAGGAGATTGTTGTTGTAGCGCGCGGAGACGCCGTCCTCGTAGAAATTGAATTCGCGCTTGTAGCTCAACCCGCCGAACACGCCGAACGGTTGGCCGAACAGAAGCAGCGTGTCACCCGCCGCCAGCGAAAAGTTATGGTTCAACGGCGCGGTCGAGCGCACCGGGGTGAATTGCTGCGAATTGAAAGCGTTCAGCGCCGCCACGACCGCGTCGGCTTGCGCGCGTCGTTCGGCCGCCCGTTGCGGCGTGTCGGGCCGGGGCGGGCGGCCGGAAAATCCGGCCGATGGCGGCAGTCCCGGCGGGCCGTTTTCCAGCGACGACGGCAATGCGCGCGTGCCGTCGTCAATGCCGAGCCAATCCGTGGAGCCGCCGTCGTAGGAGAGGAACCGGTCGTTCAAGCTCGCCTGCGTGTTGTATTCCCCGCCCAGGGACAAGGTCAGGATTGGTCTGGCCGGAAAGGATTTCGTGACCACGTTTACCGCGCCGCCGGCAAACCCACCCGGCTGGTCGGGTGTGAAGGTCTTGTTCACCACGATGCGATCCACCATCGTCGAGGGAATCAAGTCGAGCTGTGCCGCCTTGCGATAAGGATCAGCGGTGGGAATATCCGCGCCGTTGAGCGTGGTCGTGTTGTAGCGGTCGCTCAACCCGCGCACGACGACGAACTTTCCCTCGACGATGGACGCGCCGGCGACTTTGGAAACCACCGCCGCCGCGTCGCTCGAGCCGGACTTGGCGATCTGCTCGGAACTGATGGCGTCCTGCGCGACGACGGCCAGCTTCCGCTCTTCGAGGACCGAGGCCACCGTGCTCGGCTTGGTCGCATTGGTGGAAAACATCGAGGGCGTGCTGGCACCGACACCCCTGCCTGTGCCGGTGCTGCCCGGTTTGCCGCTGCCCACGGTGGTCTGCGGCTGAATGACCGGCGCGGGCGCCACGCCAGGCGTGCGCGCCTCGGCGGTGAATGGGCTGGTGGTCATGGCCGGCGGCGCGTTTGGGTCCGCCTTTTTCGCCGTGAGCGCGGGCGCCGCGCCGGAGGGCGGTGGAGTTGGCGGCGTCATCGTCTGCTCCTTGACCTCCTGCTTGGTGGGCTTGGGCGGTTCCTTTGGCGGCTCTTTCTTCGGCTCTTCCTTTTTCTTCGTCGGCGCAATGTTGAACACACGCGACACTTGTTCGGGAATGATTCCCGTTTTGGCGGCCCAGTAGAAAATCAGCGCGATCACCAGGGCGTGGACCGCCACGGAGATGACCAGGCTCGTTTTGGTCTGGGGCTTTTTTTGGCGGGCCATGGGCGCAGCCGGGAGCGGCGCGTCAATGACCCGAGGTATCGGTGGCGAGGCCGACCTTGGTCACGTTGGCTTCGGTGAGAACATCGAGCACTTCGACAATTTTTTGGTAATCTGTGCCGGCGTCGCCACGGACAACCACGTTGATCTCCGGGTCGGCCTTGAGGTAGTCGATCAGTGTGCTTTTCAAATCGGCCAGCGTGATGAGCGCGGCGTTGAAATAGACCTTGCCGTCCTTGTTCACGGCGACGTTGTTGATCTTCGGCTTGGGGGCCGGGCTTTGCTTGGGCGGCGCGGCGGAGGGGAGGTTGATGTCGATGTCGTTGGCCGTCGGCGCGGTGGTGATGATGAAAATCACCAGGAGCACGAACGCGAGGTCGAGCAGCGGGGTGATGTTCAGCTCGTGCAGCGTGCCGTGGTGGGATTTGGAAAATTTTCTCATGATCGGGCAAGAATCAAAGCTGTGGGCTGGCTTACGCGAATTCCGGAATGCGCTCGGCCTCCTGGCGCTTCAAAGCTTCGAGCGCGTCGGCGATCTCGTCCGCCAGCGGCCGGTTGTCCACGTAGCTGTGCTCGATCTGCGTGGCCAGTTCGGACACAAAATTGTCCAGTTCCTGCGTGATCGCCCGGATGCGGGTCACCATGAAGTTGTAGGCGAACATCGCCGGGATGGCGACGAACAGGCCGATGACCGTGGCGATGAGCGCGCCCGCCACGCCGGGCGCCATGACCGCGAGGCTCGCGCTCTTGGCAATGGCGATTCCCGAGAAGGTTTCCATGACGCCCCACACGGTGCCGAGCAGGCCGATGAACGGCCCGCCCGCCACCGCGGTGGTCAGCACGATCATTCCCTTTTCCAGCGAAAGGCCCTCGGCGCTCACCGCGCGCTCCAGTGTCACGCGCACCGAATCGAAGGCGTCGTGGCCGATCTTAGTGGCGACCGCGCGGGCAAACATGTCGGTATTCCCTTCACCCATGTTGCCCGAGGAGACGGTCCTGGCCCGCCCGCGGCTCTTGACATGGACCGGGTTGTTCTTCAGGTGATAGGCCAACTCCGTCACGCCGGCGTGATAGACTTCATAAGCGGGGGAGCCATCGAATTCTTTTTGGCTGCGGAAAAGTTCCAGCGGGTCGCGGGTCGCGCGGAAGGTGACGAAAAACTGGTGCGTCGCCTTGCGGGCCAGCGCGAGTTGGCGCGTCTTGTTGATGATGACGGTCCAGCTGAACAGCGAGACGATCGCCAGCAGGGAAATGGTGATCTTGCCTTCGGGCGTAGCCTTCTCGAACGCAAACGAAAGCGCGTTGGCGAACATCGGGGTGAATTCAATGGGGTGCATCGTGGTTGGTTTTTAGTTGTTGTGGCTGGGCGGTTGTGGTCGGCGGTGAGTTGGAAGCCTTCTTCTCTCGTTGCTGGAGCGTGTCGATGTGCCTGGCGGCATCGTCGGACAACGGCTCGCGCGCCGGGCTTGCCGCAGGCCATGCGGCCATCGGCGGTTTGGAGAAATAGCGGAGCAGGTATTCCCTGAAGCGTTGCCGGTTGGCGCTGGACAACTCCTGGTCGAGCACCGCACCGGTCCCCTTGAGCCGCACTTTGGTTTCGCGGGAGTTGACGATCTTCACAAAAATGTCCACCGGCACTGGATAGAGCGTGGAGGCGAACCCGCGCCGGCCGACGAACACCGTCTGCGAGTTGGTCGGCGCGAAGGCATGCCGCTCGCCGTCGGTCAGCAGCACGAGCGATTCGCCGGGCGCCAGGCTGAAGTCCGTGGTCGTGGCCAGCTCGGTGTAGAGGTAGTGATCAGTGCGGCCGCTCTGGTAAATCTCCCGGCGCGCGTTCAAGCAGAGGACAGACTTTGAGATCAGGCCGTGCGGCAGAGTGTTGCCGGCCATCTGCTCCACCTTCACCGCATCGATCTTGTCATACCTCGCCACGCTGCGGCTGGCGCAGGCGTTCAGCGACACCGCGCACCACAGCGCGAAAGCCATCCGGGCGAGGACAAGTCCATTACACTTAATCATCCGCCCGTCACGGTCTCAACCCGCGGTGACAGCCGAATGACAGGTGCGTGACGATTCCGTTACTTCACAGCTTGCGACCCGGCTGCTCTGGCCAAAGGGAGGGAGGGAATTCTTTCGCCGCCGGCCTGCGGCTCTCGCTTGTTACAGAATCGTAACAAAACAGTCTCCGCGCCGTAACACGCCCGTAACACCATCGGGTCATCATACATGAACATAAAAACAAAATTCACAGTGCTGGCGGCGGTTTGCGGATTGACGGGACTGATTCAAGAAGCCCGTGGCCAATCCTCCGACGCCTTGATCGACAAGCTCGTCCAGAAGGGCATCCTCACCGTGAAGGAGGCGAACGAACTGCGCGAGGAATCGGACAAGAACTTCACCCAGGCCTACTCCGTGAAATCCGGGCTCCCGGACTGGGTGACCTCTTCGCGTTTCAACGGCGACCTTCGACTGCGCTACGACCGTATTGCGACGGAGGACTCGGCGTTCGTCGCCCGCGACCGCTTCCGCTACCGGCTGCGCTTCGGTTACACGGCGGTGCTCAAGGACAACTTCGAGATCGGCATTGGCCTGACCTCGACCGAGCAGGTCGGCAAGGACGCCAGCGCCGCCGACCCGATCTCCAACAACCAGACCTTCGGCGACAACGCCTCCAAGAAGGCCATCGGTCTGGACAAGGTCTATGTGAAATGGACGCCGGTGGGCAACGCCACGTGGTCGGCCTCGTCGGTGATCGGCAAGTTCGACAACCCGTACGTGTTTCCCTCCACGATCCTCTTCGACAAGGACTACACGCCGGAAGGGTTCGTGCAGGACTTCACGCTCCGGCCGAGCGACCAGCACACGGTCCGGGCGCTGGGTACGGCGTTCATCCTCGACGAGATCGGCAATGGTTCGAGCGATCCCTACCTGTTCGGCGGGCAGTTGCGCTGGGACGGCAAGTGGTCGCCCAAGGTCAGCACCTCGATTGGCGGCGGGCTGTTGAGCATCGTCAACCGCGCCGGCCTCACCAACGGCGCCATCCCCAACGTCGGCGGAGGCAACACGCGCGTCGGCCCGACCGGCGTGCTCTCCAACGCGTTCACGTCGCTCTATGCGGACGCGAACCTCACCTACACGTTCGAGAAGGGGCCGTTCTACAACGCCGCGTTCCCGATCACCTTCGGGGGTGATTACCTGCGCAACTTCGCTGCCGACGCCGACAACGAGGGCTACTCGTTCGGCGTGACCATCGGCAAGGCCGGCAAGAAGGGGCTGTGGGAAATTAACTACCGATACGCCGAACTGCAGGCGGACGTGTGGTTCGAGGAGTTCGTCGAGTCGGACTTCGGGGCGAATTACAAGTTCACACAGGCCAACTCGGGCGGCAACGGTTACCGCTCCGGCACGAACGTGCGCGGCCACTGGATCAAGGGCACGTACAATTTCTACGACTCGTTCAGCTTCAGCGTGGCCTACTTCCTGACCGATCTGATCCACGAGCCGGCTCCGGGCGGCTACGACAGCGGCGCCGGCCGGCTCTTCGTCGAGGCGGTCTGGAAATATTGATCACCCACCAACGCAAAACATGACACACACATGAACACCCTGATTAAAAACTTCGCCTTGCTCGGCGCCGGACTCGGCCTCGCCGCGTCCGCCACCGCCGGCACCATCACCGTCAAAGGCTCCGACACTCTCGTCGTGCAAGCGCAGAAGTGGGCGGAGGTTTACATGGGCAAGAAATCCGACGTGAAAATCCAGGTGACCGGCGGCGGCACCGGCACGGGTTTCGCCGCATTGCAAAACCAGACGACCGATCTATGCAACGCCTCCCGGAAAATCCGCGCCGCTGAAATCGCCGAGTGCATCAAGTCCTTCGGCAAACGTCCCATCGAATACAAGGTCTGCCTCGACGGCCTGTCGGTTTACGTCGCCGCCGACAATCCGGTCAAGGAACTGACCCTGGAGCAACTGATGTTGATCTTCACCGGCAAGATCAAGAACTGGAAGGCCGTCGG
>CAZIFU010000220.1:0-1678 GCA_964539075.1 uncultured Verrucomicrobiota bacterium
TCCCCATCGTTTACCAGGACAACATCTTCGGCACGTCCAGCCAGTCCGGTTTGTCGGACACCGTGCAGAGCCTCTTCTTCTCGCCCAAGGCCCCGACGAGCGGCGGTTGGATCTGGGCCGTCGGGCCGGTCCTGCTGCTCCCGACCGCCACCGATGATTTGCTGGGCACGGAGAAGTGGGGGGCCGGGCCAACCGCCTTGATCCTCAAGCAGCAGAACGGCTGGACCTACGGCGCGCTCGCGAATCACATCTGGTCCTTTGTCGGCGAAAGCAGCCGCGCGGAGGTCAACGCCACCTTCATGCAACCGTTCGTTTCCTTCACCACGAAGAAGTTCACCACCTACGGATTGAACACCGAGTCCACTTACGATTGGGCGAACAGCCAGTGGACCGTGCCGCTGAACGTGAGCGTCAGCCAGCTCGTTAAGATTGGCGGCAAGCCGGTGCAATTCAGCCTCGGTGCGCGTTACTACGCCGAGAAACCCAAGGACGGCCCGGACTGGGGCTTGCGTTTCGCCGTCACCTTCCTTTTCCCGAAATAGCAGGCAGTCATCAGTCACCAGTGATCAGTGATCAGTAACCGGCAGCCAGTGATGAATGCGCTACGAAAAGTCCAGTTCGACGAAATCGCCGGGGCGGAGTGCGCTTACCGCAGCCGCAACCTTGGGCAGATGAAGTTGAATCTTCGGCCAGCTTGTGGTCGGGAGAACCAGAATCGCCAGCCGCCGTCCGGTCAGGTTCTGCTGGTGGCGCAGGTTTTGATCGGTGGTGATGAAGGCATCGAAGGATGCTTCGGCCTCACTGAGAAGATCGCCATTTTCGAGCGTGGCCCAGCCCATTTCGTAGGCGGTCGAAACAGCGTGGCCCGCCAGCGTGTGGCGCAACGGTGCGGGTGTTCCGTGGTCAAAGAGAATTCTCATGCGGAGCCACGAGCAGGACGGGCGCGTTCACGCCACCGCGAGGCTGCTCTCGGCGTGCCGGAGCACGGACTCAACCTGTTCGCGGGTTACGCCGGGAAACCACTCAAGGAAATCCTCCACCCGCGCGCCGTCTTCGAGGTTCTCGAACAGGGCCTTGACCGGCACGCGCGTGCCTTTGAACAGCCACGCGCCGCTGACCTTGCCGGACACTCGTTCGACCGCCGGACACTGACTCCAATCAAGCATGGCGCAAAGCTACGCGACGTGGTGTTGATCCGCAAGCCTGCGCTTCACCGTCACGTTCCTCTTCCCGAAATGAACAAACCGACCACTGATTACTGATTACTGATTACTGATTTTGCCCGCCGCTGATTTATTCAAACCGCGCCACGGACAGAGCACAAAAACTAAACAACAAGAATGAAGATCTTGATTCAACAGGAGCAAGCAGAGCGAGCAGAGTCCGGAAAGGAATTCTCCGCTTCCTCTGCTCCCTCCTGTTCAAATTCTTAAAGCCACGACCATGAAAACCACGCGCCCCCAAAACCTCCTTGCGGCGCGTGGCGGTAATTGGCGATTGACAACACTCCAAATTCGTCGAAAATGGAGCGCATGACAATCATCCCCCGCAGCATCGAGTCCCGGCTGCGCGCGGCGCTGGCGCGGCAGAAGTCGGTGCTGTTGCTCGGGCCGCGCCAGACCGGCAAGACGACCTTGGTGGAATCGCTGAAGCCCGACCTGCTGTTGAACTTTCTCCG
>CAZIFU010000221.1:0-2570 GCA_964539075.1 uncultured Verrucomicrobiota bacterium
CCCTGGACAAATCCAAAGCAGCGGTGATATCAGCGCCTTCGTCAAACTGTTTGTCGAAAGTTTTAGCTTTCATAGAGTGCTACCTCCTCAGTCCGCGATCGGCGGACAGAAATAAGTCGAACATGTGTACTTCGGTAGGTAATGACAGCAGACCAATGCTCTCCACTGATAAGTCCTATCACCAGATATCGGGGCTCATCTTCTGTTCTTGCCGGAATTTCCAGCAGCCCCGGGTCATCCCATAGTAGCTGCGCATCAACAAAGCTGATGCCGTGCTTGGCAAGGTTGGACTGGCTCTTGGCCTGGTCAAATTCAAATGCAAGCATGGTATATAAACTATACCATTATTGGTGCTATTTCAAGTGCACCAAAGCCCACGTCATCAGTCATGATGAGCAGGACGTTGGGCGCGCCCTTGGGGGCGGTGATGGCCTGGGGGAAGTCCAGCGTGGACTCCGTGGCCGTGCGGCCAATCTTGCCTTTAACGCCGGTTGAGGATGGGGCAGGACTTCCTGCGCCTCTGCTGGAAGCGCGTAACCGCGCCCAACGCAACGCTGAGCGCAGCGGCGATGGTGATGTGCGCGCGGGTGGTTGTCAGGGTTGTGGCCTTTCGGTTACGGGATCCGCGATTCGGGCGATGCGATTCGTGATGCGTGATCCGGGATTTAAGATATCTCGTATCCCGCTCCCCCAACCCTCACTTCACCCTCCATCGCCTTGTTAGGCTTTCTTCGTCTTTGCTCTACGCTTGTGGGGCAGCAGCGGAATTAAACACCGCACCGTTCGATTTACAGAATCGGAATCTGGAAAATACGCTTGAATTTCCGGCTCAAGAACAACTGCACCCTCTTTTGGCATGACGTCCTTAACCATCGTCGTGCCATCCGCTTTATGGATCGTGATGGTATAGCCGGCGTGCATGGCTTTGTAATGCTTGCCACGCACTCCTCATCAGCCCGCAGTCACCGTCAGCTTTACCCCGAGGGCATCCATCAACTTGCGGACGGTCTCGTAACGAGGTTTAGCGCCAGGCGCGAGCGCTTTGTACAGACTCTCGCGACCCAGTCCGGAATCCTGGGCGATCTTGGCAATTCCCCGTGCCTTGGCGACATTCGCCACCGCGATCAGAAATACTTCCGGATTGGGATCTTCCAGTGCCGCCGTGAGATATTCGGCGATGACCTCCTCATTGTCGAGATATTCGGATGCATCGAACGGTGCGACCTTTACTTTCGCCATGATTTACTCCGTCAAGTTCCGCGCCATCTCCCGCGCCGTCTTGATGTCGCGTTTCTGCGTCGCCTTGTCACCACCAACCAGGAGTAGGTAGACCTGCGTTCCGCGGCGCGTGTAGTACACGCGATAGCCCGGGCCGAAATGAATGCGCATTTCGATCACGCGTTCGCCCACCGATTCGCAATCGCCGAAGTTACCAAGCGCCGCTGCATCCAGCCGGGACAGGATGCGCGCCTTGCCCTTGAGGTCCCTCAGCTTCTCCAGCCATGCAGCGAATTCTGCCGTGCGGATCAGCGTGTTCATTCCCGGGCCATTGTATCTACTTGGATACAATAAAGCAAGCCAACGTAGTTTAGCCTCCAGTAACGATCGGATGATGAGCGTCCCATCGCTGTCCTGGTTGGTCGGCCGGCAGGGATCAAGAAAGCCCGGAGGGTTGAACGATGTCTCGGACTGGAGTGTCCAGGCCTCCGACCAACTCACGAGTGAGGTGAGCGCGGGTGATTTTGATGACGGTGTCCCTTCGCCGGCGGTGTGGCTCGTTGGGCCGCACCCGATTCGGACGGGTGCGGCCCGGTGATGTGACTTAGTGTTGCGTCGAGCGCGGCATCAGTGCCTACTTCGCGGCGCCTGCTCCTGCGGAAAGCTGCTGAAGCACCTGATCCACGCTGAAGCTGCCCGACTTCTGGCTCGGCGGATACTCCTTGAACGTGGCGAGGAACTCCCCGACGATCTGCTGGGCCGGGACGAAGGTCCAGAGCTTGTCGGACGCCCACCGCATCCACATCGCCGACTCGCCGGCGTAACGCTCGAATGGGTCCAGCCGCAGATTGTTGACGATGGGCATGTTCGGTGACTTGGCAGTGGAGGTCAGCAGATTGCCCTCCATGACCCGGAAGCTGATCTTCCAGTCCTGGACGCGTACGGCATTCAGGTTGGCACTGTCGTCGAAGTAGAAGATCGCCTGGCGCGGACCCTTCGCCTCCTCGCCCTTGAAGAACGGCAGGAAGTTGAAGCCGTCGAGATGGGTCTTGAAGGTCTTGTCGCCGGCCTTGAATCCCGTCAGCAGCTCGGTCTTTACGTCTGGGTCGCCCGCGGCGGCGAGGAACGTCGGCAGCCAGTCTTCCTGGGAGATGATGTCGTTGATGATCGCGTCTGGTTTGACGACGCCGGGCCAGCGCACCATGCCGGGTACGCGCATGCCGCCTTCCCAAGTGGTGCCCTTCTCGCCTTTGAAGGGAGTGTTGCCACCGTCCGGCCAGCTCACGATCTCCGCGCCGTTGTCGGAGGTGAAGATCACGATGGTGTTGTCGGCAATGCCGAGGTCGTCCAGC